>JAFOBK010000114.1 GCA_017381835.1 Oscillospiraceae bacterium
ATCATCAATGATGGTTTTCGCCAGCTCACGGGCTGTCATGTTGTAGAGCTTCAGATATGGTGTCACATCCAGAAAAGATTCATCGATGCTGTAAGTATGGATATCTTCCGGAGCGATGTATTTCAGAAAGACACCGTGGATTGCAGCGGCACAGTCAATGTAAAGCTGCATCCGGGGAACAGCCGTGATGTATTTCAGATGCTTCGGAATCTCCTTCACCCGGCAGCGGTTGGACACCCCTTTTGCTTTCAGAGAGGGTGAAACGGCAAGGCAGATGGTATTCTCACTGCGCTCCGGATCGGCAACCACAAGATCGGTGGTCATGGGATCAAGGCCACGGGCAACACATTCCACGGTGGCATAGAAACTCTTTTGGTCTATGCAAAGATATTGCTGCTCTGCCATTGCAAAGGCTCCTTTCCAATTTTTTTGTTGACTTTTAAGAACATGTGTTCTATTATTATAAAACGAATGTTCTAGTTGTCAAGTTACAAAAGCTGGATAAAAGCCAGTCTGGAGCAATTGCACCCGTTTCATTGGACCTTTGTAAATAAAGGAATAACACTAAGTTCTATTTGCAAATGTACGAAAGTTCCGTTATAATATTTCTACCAGACAGAGAGGGCGATAGCATATGAGTAAAGAAAGTGAATACGCTGTACAATGGTTCTCAAGTGCTGAATTCTTTTTTGAAAAAGGTTATTACCGCTGGATGTGTGAAAAAATTAAAGATTATGAGACTGTTCTTGAGATTGGCTGCGGAACAGGACACAGCACATTAGCCTTGCTTCAATCCGGTCATAAAGTAATTGCTATTGATAAAAATCCAGAGTGTCTATTAGCTGCCAAAAAACTTATTGAAAATAATAGTGTAGATACTAGCAATGTCATTTTTCTTCAAGGTGATATTGCAGACCATGTCTTTCGTGAATGTACGTTAACTGAGTATTCATTTGATGTTGTTGTGTGTTGGAATGTTGGTACTGCTTGGAAAATAGGAACGCTTAACCAGTACATGCCATATTTTGCGGAATACGGGTTGACGAGAGGTCAAGTGCTTGCAAATCCCGAATCATCCTATGGCGAACTTATTCTTTGGAATGCCTGCAGAATCGCAAACGAAAAGAAGGTTCCTATTCAAATTGTTGAGCGTGGAACACAAGTCATAAATAAGCATAATGATCAATATTACTGCAAGCTAAAAGAGGAATTTAATTACTCGTCAATATCATATAAACATCACTATGGAGAATCATTGTCAAAGGGCGGTAGAATGCTGTCCATAAAGGGAACTCCCCACGAAACCGAAAAGATAAGCATAGTCTTTCTCTCCATTATCTTTAGATAGATAAATATCTTTTATATAATGCAACTCACATAATTGCCGCCCAAATGGGCGGCAATTTTAATATACTGGAATACCATAACCCAGAATCTCAAAATATTCTAAAGGATAGCTCCGCTCCCGGCAGCTATCAGCGGTATTGCCTTCAATGGTATACACTCTGCCATTCTCAACTCTTTCCACGATGCCAACATGGTCAGCACTGCCGTCCAGTCCGCCGCCTTCTTCATCTTCCCAATCGAAGAAGATAATCATGCCGGGGGTGGGCGTGATGTTTCTGCCTGCCCATTGATCGTGCTGTCTGAACCAGTAAACACCCCACTCGCAGCCGGAGAATTTGGGTATGATACCGGCTTCGATATAGCCACACTGGTTGGCGCACCAACTGACAAAGCAGGCACACCAGTCCACACGTTCAGTAAAACCGTACCAGCTCCAATAAGGTTCGCCGCCCACATTTCCAATCTGGGATCGTGCTACTTCTACAATCAAGGTGGAAGTATCCGGATCATAGAAGATCTGTCCCAAGGGGTAGTAACGCAGCACATGAGGAACATAGTCCATATCACCATAACTGTCCCAGCCGTATGCTTCGGCGGTTTTCATGGAAAACTCAATGGCATTGGCTTTGGAATATTCGCCGTATTTGTTCATGGCCCATGTGATGTAGCCCTGTCCATAGTTATAGCCTTGCAGTGCCAGCTTGACTGCATCCATATCCATGGGACTTTCACATTGGGCAATCCGTAGACAGTCAGCCAGATTCTGAATGCCCACATTGATGGAATACTCTGAATCAGTGATGCCACCGGGGACACGAGGATAAAGGGTGTTGAAATTACACTCGGAGCATTGCATGGGATCATTGCCACGACCACCGGATTCCTGCATCATTACTGCCTGGATCAACAGCACATAATCTCCAATGCCATGTTCTCTGGCATACTGCTGAATGATAGGTTCGTAGGCCATAACCTCCTCGCTGATTGGCAGGATCTCAGTATCATCCTCGTCACTGGCAAGCATCATGCCAGTAAAACACATGACGATCATAACAACCACCAAAACCAATACAGTTCCTCCACCAGCGATAAACGCAGTGGTCAGTTCCTGTGCAGCGGCAATGATAGCCCGGACAGCTTTCGCCGTAGCTGCTGCCATGGCTTTGGCGGAAGATGCAGCAGTTTTTGCTGCTGCCCGGATTCTCTGGATTGTTTTGGCAGATTCTATGGCGTTTTTTTGACCCATACGGAAAGCGACCTCAGTAGTTTTTATGGCAGCACTGCCGGTCTGCTCTACGCTGTTAATCGTGTGTACTGCTGTTTTGATAGTTTTGCCTGCGGCATCGGCACTCTTCTTGATAACATTGCCGCTGTTTTCTGCTGTCTTGATAGACTGGCTGGCAACAGTGGAAGCATCCTTAATGGTAGACTTGGTCAGTGCCGGTTGCTGTATTGGAATCTGCGGTGTGGTTTTCTTGGATTGCTCCGCTGCCTGTACAGACTTTAAGCGTTTCTTGTGGATATAGGTTTGCTTAGATGCAGCCGTATCGGGAGAAATAACAGAATCAGCCCCATCAGTTGTCTGATGGGGCTGCTGTGCGTTCTGAGTAAATGATTCAGTTTGTGTGGGCGGTGTCTGTGGCTTGAAAACAGTTTTGTGGACGATCCGCTGGCCCAGTGTACCTACTTGGTGGATTGCTTCGTGGGCAACCTCGGCAGTAGCTTCAGAAATGCGGTCAGCCGCATATTCCTCGCTGTTACTCTCCGAAGAGGAAACGCTGTGTTCCGCCCTATTCTTGGCAGAGACATAGGCATTCTTCATGCGCTGGCCTGCCAGGACGCTGCGGTCAACGGTCTTTATAGTCCCCAGCACTACATCCTTGGTCTTAATATCAGGCATCGAAATCTACCTGTCCTTTGGCAAATACACCCTCGCCGGGTCTGGTGGTGATCAGTCTGTATAGCTCTGTATCCATGGGGAACTTATTGATAAAGGGAACCAGCGCATTGCCGTAGCGAAGCAAACCGGAACCGGCTTGTGATCCGTTTACATAACGCATTTGTTCCGGGGAAATGTTCAGAAGATGAGATAACCGCTCCTGGTCTTTTTCTGCCTGATTCAGCATGACGATAAATTCCGAGTTACTGAGCATAGACCGTGCCTGGGGTGCATCCAGAAGATAGTCCACATTCTGGGTGATAGCCACGGGGCTGGCATTGCGCTTACGGAACTGACGCCAAGCGGAAGTGAAGAAGTTGCCGCTGTACTCGTTCTCATAGGCAATGTGAAATTCATCCACGATCACATGGGTTTTCTTTCCCTGCGCCCAGTTGAAATTGACTCGGTTCAGCATGGCATCGGTGATGGTGACGAAACCGGGCTGTTTCAGATCCTCGCTCAGATCGTGAATATCATAGGAGATAATGCGGTTTTTGGTGTCCACATTGGTTTCATGGGCGAAGATGTCCAGAGAGCCGGAGGTGTACAACTCCATGGTCAGGGCAATGTCCTGGGCTTCCGGTTCCGGCTGTTCCAGCAGTTTCTCCCGCACAGTGCATAGGGTGGCAACGATATTGGTCTGCTTTTTCTCCTTGCATACCTGCGCCACACACCGGTCAATGATGGACTTCTGGTGAGGGCCGATACCCTCCGGGTCAACCTGTTTCAATAAGGACATGATGAACTGGGACTTGAATGCCACAGGGCTTCCTTCGCCATATCCGTTTTCCATGTCCATAGCATTAAGCCAGTCCGTGCCTCCAACAGCGAATCGAATCACAGAGCCGCCCAGTGCTTTCACCAGCGGGGAATACTCTCCCTCTGGGTCCAGGATCACAACATCATCCTTGGTGGATAATGCGATAGCAATGATCAGGAGCTTTGCGAAGAAAGACTTACCGGAACCGGGGATGCCCAGCAGCATCATGGACTGGTTCATAAGGTTATCCATATTGCAGAGGATCAGATTATGGGATACGGCATTTTCTCCGATATAGATGCCACCCGGTTCCTGGATCTCCTGCACCTTAAAGGGCATGAAGGCTGCAAGGCTCTCGGTGGTCATAGTACGGAAGGTATCGATTTTCCGGGTTCCGATGGGCAAAGCGGTATTCATACCGTCAAGCTGCTGATACCGCATGATAGCCATCTGACATACATGGTCAGCGCCTACCTTCAGCAGAGCTTCCGTATCTGCATCCAATTGTTCTTTGGTATCTGCAAGGTGGATCATGGTCAGCACCGCCAGCACCATGCGCTGATCCCGCCCAGTGAGATCGTACATATATTCCTTGGTTTCCTTGCGCTGTACTTCCATATCGTAGGGAACGGTGGCAGAGAAATTGTTGTTGGCATTCTGCCTGCGCTGCCAGTTGGTGATGTTGGTCTCCACACCCAGCATCTTTCGCTCCACTTCCCGGACGGCTTCATCGGTGGCAACAGGAACAATATCGATGGACAGCATCATACTCCGACTCTGATCCGTCAGCTTGTTGACGAACTGATCGGAGATAAAGGCGGCATAGTCCTTCAGATAAATCACTCTGGCGTATTTGCCGCCAAGCATCAGATAGTCGCTGTGCTTTTCAATGGAATCCGGGCAGATGTAATCCCGGAAGTCATGGCCTTTTCGCATCATATCCTGCATATCGAAGCGGAAATATACTTCCTCGCCGCTGCGGTAGAAGTCATGGAGGATACGGAGCCGTTCCGTAGCATCCAGTTCCGTAGCTTTTGAGCCCAGAGCCGCAAACTTGGCAGACAGCTCTGCGCCCACACGGGTAAAGTAGGCTCTGGCTTCCGCAATGTTCTTCTTGCACACCGATACCGTCACATATTTCTCCTGGATGATGCCATTGCCTGCGGTGGCCTTGTCCATGATGACCGCATTGTATTCGTCCCGGAAAAGATCCAGACCGTCATACTCCATTTTCATCAGGACAGAATCTTCAAAATTCTTCCGGTTGAGGTGCCGGTTGTTGATGGTGATTTTGGTGGTGGCACCACAGTCCAGACTGTTCACCAGCGCAGCATAGGACAGGAACATTTTCTTTTGCTCAGCCTCCGATGCCACCATGTAATTGATGTCTGTAAACTTGAAAGACTTACAGTACCGGGTGCCTGCAAGAAAGATACCGTCACTCCATATCCGCTTGATGGGAATGACATCCTGCACTCGCTTGGGGATGCGGTAGGGTTCCTTATCCTGCCGCAGCACTTGTTTGATCGCTTTCATGCTTCTTTTTAACCTCCTTTTCATGCTTGGCAATAGTATCCTTCATCAGTTCATAGTAAAGATTGTTGGGTTTGAAGCAAAGCCGCTTCGGTTCCAGTATTTCAGACCGGAACCATACCCAGAGAAACTTTTCCGCAGGCATCCCATGGTAGGACACAAAGCCCAGTACCGCAAAGGGAGTGGCACCCAGCACACAGACCCAAGATGTGATTTCTGCACCCAGAACCGGCTGGAGCCAGAAATACAGTCCCACCGCTGACACAATGGCCAGAACAGAAAAAATGGACTGCCGCAAGGACAGTCCCATGAACATAGATTCGTGGTAGTCACGAATCTCACGATTTATTTTAATTTCCAATGGTTTTCCTCCTTTACAGTCCCATCATTTCCCGCACAACCCGGTCTGCCATTTTCACAGTGCCAACCAGGATCAGCATATTGAATACCAGTTCACCGATATAGCTCCAGACCATGGTAACAGCGGCTGCATTGGGATCAACGACAGGCGGTGTGGCAGCGAAAAGGGAGAATATGATACAGCCCAGTACGATGATTGCTCCCTCCAGACAAACTGCTGCATAGGACTTTACGAACGAGATTCCGATACTCTGGGTCGGCTCACCAGCGAATGCCGCCATGGGAACCGGAGCAATGGCGGTGTAAAGGTACAGTTTGAAGAACCGTCCATATACCGTCATAATCATCACAAAGGACAGCACCGTGATCAGCAGACCGCCGATCAGCGTTACCGCCCATAATGGGATGGATTCAAAGAATCCGCAGTCTTCCACTGCTGTGATAATCTCTGTTGGCAGCACGGCCTGCTGTGGAGATCCAAAACCGGCAGCAGACATGATAGTGGATACCAGTCCCTGAGCAATGGAAAACAGAGCGTTCATCAGTTCCAATCCATTGGTGACAGCGGCTTTCGCCAGCGCAAAGCGGACAAAGGCTTTTACTGCCACTTCCGGACGTTTCAGATCCGCAAAGGTGCCGCAGGTTTTCATGACACCCATCACAAAGAACAGGACAATCAGTGCAAGGCCGATAGCTTTCACTGCGCCATGGATGCCAACCATGACACCCCAGATGCTGCCGCCTTTGAATGCCTGGGGGGATTGTGTTACCAGTGTCCATATTTCTGCCAGCTTTTCATTCCATGTTGAGAGTGCGTTTTCGAGGTTCTGAACTACCCAATTATCTGACAATTTGGGTTCCTCCTTTCGTGTGGATGGGGCAGGGCGGTTTCCCACCCTGCCTTTTGCCGCAATATCAGCCGGTAATCATGGTCAGAATCTCCTTGGCGAAGGTGATGATAATACCACCGGCCAGGGTCAGAAAACCGTTGGAACGCTGGGAAGGATCATGGGACTGCAGAGACAGACCAACCTGGACAATGCCCCAACCCAGCAGGATCATACCCACAGCCCGGATCATACCGAAAATGAAGGTGGACAGGTTGTTGACTACGGTGAGAGGATCGCCTACCGCCGTGGCAGATGCAGGCAGAATAAAAATGGAACTCATACCCAGTACCATGACAAAGGCAGCATAACGGCGGAAACCCCGCTTTACCTTGGGAGACATGGGGAGCTTTTCGGTTTTCTTTTCGATGTTCTTAATTGCTTTCATTTTTGTTTCCTCCAAATAATTCTGCTTCGATTTCCTCGTCGGAAAGAAGCTCAAAGTCGTTTTCAAAAATACTCATGGTGGGTGTGATTCTTCCTGCAGAGGAAGTCACGGACATGGATGCCACAGACAATTCGGTGCCGCCGTGGACATAGGGCGCACCGCCTTTTTCTGGGGTGTACTTCACATTGGGATGATTCAGCAGGTCATACTTTTCGTCCATAACCGGCATCTCGCCACGGATGAACAGCAGAGCATAGCGGTTGTCCAGCATACGCACCTCCGCTGCATCCAGCAATTCCCGCCCGGTGATCTGCCAGTTTGTGGAGTAGTTGCCGCTGCGTCCGGAACTTTTACCGTAGGTGTTCATATCGATGGTTTCTTTGCCTAGATAGGATTCAGCGATCATCTTATGTGTGCCGGTCTCATTACCGCCCAGATAGAGAAATTCATCGCAGTTGCCCAAGATGGATTCCCACTGTTTTTCAAACAGGTTCTTTAACTGAGCGATGTTCTGGATAATGATGGATACGAACACATTTCGGGAGCGCATGGTTGCCAGCAGCTTGTCGAAGTCATCGGGCAGGCTCACATTGGCAAATTCGTCCATCAGAAAGTGGACGGGAACTGGCAATGCACCCTTGTACTTATCATCTGCCAGTCGGAACAGCTGCTCGAAGGTACAGCTATACACCATACTGACCAGGAAATTGAAGCTCACATCATGGTCGGGAATTAGGGCAAACAGGGCAACCTTTTTCTCTCCCAGGGAAGCAAGCTCCAATTCATCGGTGGCAGTCAGAGCGGCAACGGAAGCCAGATTGAACTTTTCGAGTCTTGCCGCCAATGTGATCTGAATGGATTTCAGAGTTTTGGCACTGCCGGAATGGTAGTCCTTGTAATACTTCACTGCGATATGGTCTGGGTTTCGCATTTCCAGCCGTTCAAACAGTTCATCCAATGGGGACTGGTAGGTGTCATCATCTTCCCGGACTTCACCGGCCCGGAGCATTTCCATAACCATGGGGAAGTTTTGTTCTTCCTCCGGTGCCTCGTACAGCAAATAGAAGATGATAGCCGATAACAGCATGGATGCTGCTGTATCCCAGAAAGGGTCATTGGACTGACTTCCTTTGGGTGTGGTGGCTTTGAACAGACTGGTCACCAGCTTCTGTACATCGTTATCCGTTTCCAGATAGGCGAAGGGATTGAAACAGTGGCTTTTCTCCATAGAGAGAAGATCCAGCACCTTGATTTCATAACCCCGCATTTTGAGAAATGTTCCGGTCATGCGAAGCAGCTCTCCCTTACAGTCCAGGACGAAAAAAGAGGTGCAGGCTTGCAGCAGATTGATTAGGGCATAGAAGCGGCTTTTACCGGAGCCACTGCCGCCAACTACCACTGTGTTTAAGTTGCGCCGGTGCTTTCTTCCGTCCAGTCCCATTCGGATATGCTTGGTGAATACCTTATTGGCTTCCGGGTCTTTGGCCTGATACTTTCGGTTGATGGCGCTGGCGCTGCCCCACTTGGCAGAGCCGTGTTCCTCTCCTCTGCGGTAGTGGTGTCGGGAGGACAATGCTACACCGATGCCCAGTCCATAAATGAGCATAAAAATAAGGACAGTTTTCTTACTGTCCTGGCATAGCTCAATATGAAATGGGGCCTCCATAGCCTTGGGAAAATCCTGTAGAATCTGCGGTAATCCACCGGACACGGCAGGAGCAATCAGCAGCGCCAGCCAGATCACCGGCATCAGACCAAAGATACACAGAATCCGTATGGTACGGCTTTCATCGTTCTTCACGGACTTTTCCTCGAACCTTTCTGGTGGGGGCATCGATGGCTTTCAGAAGCACATCATCCACGGCATCGGTGGGACGGTTTTCACCGATAAGATCGTTGCGCATTTCATTCAGCGCGTTGATGACAACACCGTGTTCGTACTTATCCAGTGTCAGAACACGCTTTTCCTCCTTTGCCATAGATCATCGCTCCTGTTCCTTACCCCTGGTGGAGCGGGTCTGCTCCAATGCTCTGGACATTCGGGAAGAGATGCCGCTGGCAGCATCCCGCATTTCCGTCAGTGCGGCACGGACTTCCTGGGGCTTGCTCTCCCGGAAGGAAGTGGGCAGTCTGGTGAAGTCATAACCGGACACATCAATGCCGTACTTCTTACAGAGCATATAGGAAGCGCTGTAAGCGGCAAAGGCGGCATCACTGCGATTATAATCCTGCTTCATCCCGGCAAGCTCCACGTGGGCCAGTTCCTTGGATACACTCCGGAAAATATCTTCCGCTCCCATATTCCGGACAACGAAAACCACCTGTTGATCGTGGTCATACAAAGCACCGGCATTATTGGGCAGTGCATCCACCGTCTGAATGGGTACAGGTGTGCGGCTGATCAGTGCTTTCAGCAGTACCCGGTCATCCAGCTTTACAGCCGGGGCAGGACGTACTCTGCCTCTGGTCTGGGAAACATCGAATACCCGTTTCACATCGTAGGAAGTGCCGGTGCCGCCGTCGGTTCTGTCATATTCCTTGCCGGGTTCCAGAATCCGGATACTGGTGGCTTTCTTCTGAACCGATGCACCGGCATCCTTCCAACCGTCGAAATCCTTAAGCTGGGTGGCCTGGGGCATCTGGGCAAGGATCAGCAGTGCATTGGTGGCAGAGTAACGGTCAAACCGGGACTGCACATCCAGATAGTCCCGGAACTTGTTTCCGTCACCTTTAATGGCTTCCGCAGTGGAATCCGCAAGGGAATAAACTTCTTTCCGTTCTGCCTGCTTCTTTGCGGCCCAGGCTTCCTTGTCAAAGGTTTTATCCTCTCTGCGATACCCGGAGGATTGACCTTCAAAAATATCATCGAAATTGCTCATGGTGTTACCTCACTTTCGCTTTCGGCTTTTTCTTGCCCGGATTAAGGTGGGGCTGGACTGTGGGGACAGGCTGCTTCACAGGATTCTTGATTTCCTGCTGTTTGGGAGTTTCTGCCTTTTCCTGCCGTGCTGCCTTGATCTCCCGCAATTCCTCCCGGACGGAGGGGCGGGATTTAGTAGTACCCTCGACGGTTTTCTTTTGCGTCCCGGAGATAGGCTCGGACGGAGGGCTTTTTTCCGTCTTTGCCGCCGTAGGGTTTTCCTGAGTCTGCTGCTCCTTCTGAATGGGCACACCCAACAGTTCATCCAGAAGCAGATCTTCCGCATCCTTCTGGGGTGCTGCCTGTTCCGGAGGTGTGGGGGCAGATTCTTTCTCGGCACGGCTTTTCTCAATGTCATGCTTGATGGATGCGGTATCCACGGTTGCCAGCTTGAAGCGTTCCACGATGCGGTTGATCTTGGACGCATCCTCGGCCCGGACCATAACGTCAACCATGCCGTCGGAAGATTTCTCCTTGCCCCGAAGGGCGCAGTAGACCACACCATAGCGCTTTGCTTCCGTGGCGAACTGCTTCAGATGATCTTCGCTGATGGTAAACACCTTCAGCTCCTTGCCGCTTTTCAGCATGGCACTGAGCCGCTGGTGGCCTTTGATCTTGTTCCGGTCTTTGTTTTTTGCGATGGTGTACAGAGCGGCGGCAATGTTCTTGGCAGCGGAGCCGGTGAGCCGGAGGGCAACTTC
>JAFOBK010000115.1 GCA_017381835.1 Oscillospiraceae bacterium
CCATCGGATAGGCGTACTTCTGTTTTGGTGACCCGCTGGATGTATTTCAGGTTTAGGATCATTGCTCGACCTACCCGGCAGAAGCGGTTATCCAGTTCCTTTTCAAAATCGCCCAGGGTGCGCTTGACAGTATAATCCGCCTTTGCGTGGACGGTGACATAGTTCTGATGCACTTCAAGATAGCGAATATCATAGAACGGAATCCGCATCATCTCGCCGTAGGCTTCTAGGTTCAGACACCGTTCCTCCTGCTTCCGTTTCTCCAAAGCACGATCCAGAACAGACAGCAGCTTCTCCCGGTTCACAGGCTTCATCAGGTAGTGGAGCGCGGCCACCTCATAGCCCTCGGCAATGTAATCGGAGTAGCCGGTAATGAACACGATCTGCACCGCTTCATTATCCTGCCGCACCCGCTTTGCCATGGTCACACCATCCATAGCTCCCATTTCAATATCCAGGAGCAGAATATCCCAATCTTTGTCCTCGGCATAGCGGAACAAGAAAGCTTCCGCTGAAGGGAACACTTCAGCCTGGATGTTCGCCTGACGAAGATCTGCCCAGCTATTCAATATACCTTGAACAAATTCAGCATCCGTTGTGCTGTCATCTACGATTGCAACCCGATAAGACATGTGTTCACCTTCTTTCACATTTCTCACCTATTATAATCAAACTGTCAATAAGATGCAAGAACCCTTGGAGGAAATCCCCCAAGGGTTAGTTTCAGATAAGTTTTCAAGGTTGTTGCTTCGGACGATTTAGAGGCCTTTTCATCCGTTTTAGTATATATGAATCTTCTCCTGACACTTATGTGCCATGGTTCTAGGCCAATTTACTTCTGCATCAAATCCACGTTTTTCCAGATTATCCGCAATTTGATTATATACCACATATGCGTTTTCATAATCGCCCATTTCCTCATAACAGGAAGCCATAGCATATGCTGAATCACACCATTCAGGCTCCATTTCCAAAGCTCGCTTCCAGTGTGGGAACGCTTCGTCGTATCGCTTCATAGATCTTAGCAGGTCGCCTGCATAGATATGTAAGATAGCACTTTCCTGGAATTTAGATTCCGCTTTTTGCACCCATTCCCAGGCAACATCGTATTCTTCAGCAAAGGTATATGCCTGAATCAGACAGATCCACTCCTGCAATTCATTGGTTCCCGCTTCTACGAGGGGAAGGAACGCATCAATGTTTTCTTGGTTTCGTCCAATCTCCCAGAGGAAATAACCTTTCTGCCTGCGTGTAGACCAATAGGCCTCGGAGTCTACTTCAGGACCTTTCTTAATTACCCGGTTAAATACTTCTTCTGCTTTGTCACGGCAGACCTGCATCATATACTGGAAAAGTATCCCGTAAAGTCTTAGATCCTCTGTAGTGTATTCACGAGACTTCAGAAGCTTCTGATATTCCACATATGCCTGCATAAAGTCCTCGGGTTTATGGCTGGCTTCGAACACACTGCCAAGCCGCTGTGCGTAGTTGTCATAGGCAACGCTGGATTCTTTATATAGGTCATCAATAGTGACGCAATATAGCGATGCAATCTTAGGCAGAATAGTTACATCCGGCAAGGTAGTGTTACATTCCCATCTTGAAACAGTCTGTGTGCTGACCCCCAGCGCTTCCGCGGCTTGTTCCTGGGTCAAGTTTTTTGCAATTCGCAACCGCTTTAAGTTCTTACAAAATACGGTCATCCAAAATCATTCCTTTCGATGTTATAGAAGCTTCTGACTTCATTATACCGAAAGAACAAGATTCGTCCATGTCTCAGTTTGCGATTACTCTCTTAATTTCTGATGAGTCAATGGACCTCTATGCTCCAGGCACCGTCCAATGTGCCGTCAGGTTGTTCTGACCCTGCACTTTTGCGAAGCCCATGGACTCATACAGACGGATGGCTGGGTAATTATCTGCATCCACAAGGAGCATCATTCCATTGGGTTGGTTCATTTCAAGGGCTTTTGCCAGCAGCTTTCTTCCATATCCCATGCGGCGGTATTCCTCCAAGACAAGGAGATCAAAAGGTTCATTCTCCTTGAATGTGTAGGTCACATCCATATAGCCCACAACTTTGCCGTCGTGGATTGCCAAGAATGTGCGGAAGCGGTCCTGAGCTTGCACGACCTTTTCGCCAGTCCAGTACATATCCTTGTTGTGAATGGCACAATACTGCTCGGTGTACTGCTCGGAAAGTAGCTCAATGCATGTTGTGTCAATACCAAGCACAGAGATTCCCAGTACCATCTTCTGTTGCTCCGGTTCATACTCTGCGTTGCGCAAATCCAGGAATTCCTTCAAAAGATAATTGCCAGGGTTGAACACGAAATCGGCACTGTACCCAGGATAGCACTGCTCCAAATAACGAAGAACTTCCAGATAGGCTTCCTTGTCACGGGACAAGCCAACCAGCATTTCTATGTATTTCTCATCCCGAAGGACAAGGAATGCAAACAAGCCAATCATCTGATCTTCGCTATAGATACCAAGGACGCAATGCCTGTCCGGTATATTTATCGACTTGATCAGATTGCCCTGAATCTGTTCTTCATTGCACAGCATAGGATCTGAGAAGTTAGGATCACCCTGAAAACCTGATGCAAATTCCCGGCACTCATCATAAAATTTGATTATTCGTATCATTTTTCTCGCTCCAATTCAAAGAGCCAATCTATACTTAGCTCCCTTTTCCGTCTTTTCATAGGCAATGAAATCGACACTTTCAAAGCACCGTCTGGAACTTTCGTTCCAATCGAAGATCTCACCTACTGCAAGGTGATCATATCCAAGCTCTTTTCCTCGTTCAATGAGAGCGGAGATAACCTTTCGCCCGATCTTCTTGCCCCTGTAGTTCCGGTCACCAATCACGATTGGCATATCCTCCTGCCAGAAGGTCACATCTCCGATTGGCTTATATGTACCGTTCTCCAAAACTTCAATGAAGTACAGTTCTCCTGCATTGTTCAGATAGCGGTACATTCCTCCAAGCCGTTCCATGGTATATGGATCTCGTTTCCCATCCACCAAATAGACCGTTTCCTCGTCAAGATACCATTCTAACGCGAAGTCATGCACCCCATCATATTTCCGCAGGCGGAGAGCATGACCGATCTGTATTATTGCGGGCTGCTCAATTCCTTGTATAGCCATTGTTTCTTCTCCAATCTTCCTCCAGCAGGCCATAGAAGTACAAATCTACCCAGTTGCCCTGGAGATCCTTGGTCTGGCTTCGTTGGATGCCCTCAAGCTGCATCCCCAGCTTCTGCATCAGACCGACGGACTTCACGACATCGATTGCTTCAGCAAATACTTTGTGAGCTTTCAGATCACGAAAGGCACAGTCGATCACAGCCTTGCAGGACTCATAGGCATAACCTTGTCGCCAGTAATTACGGTTGTAGATCCAACCCACTTCATATACATCCACGTCATACTCTTTGAACAGGATGTAACCAATCATTTTGCCGCTTTCCTTATGAACTGCCGCAACAGCACCATTACGACCGATGCAAAAAGAAGTAAGAAACTCCTTTGTTTTCTCAAAGTCGTATGCCGGTTCGCAGTTCTTCATCGTTTCATCATCACCGAAGATGTCGTGCAGATCAGTGGCATCCTCCGGTGTGAAGTCACGGGTGATCATTCGTGGGGTTTCTATGTACATTTTGCACTCCTTTACAGATCGATCCAAATGCCTTCGTCCTTGATTTCAGCG
>JAFOBK010000116.1 GCA_017381835.1 Oscillospiraceae bacterium
GCGGGTTGGCGACACCGTTCGTGTTCACGTACGCATCAAGGAAGGCTCCCGTGAGCGTATCCAGGTTTTCGAAGGCACCATCATTGCTCGTAAGCATGGCGGTATCGGCGAGACCATCACCGTTCGTCGTATCAGCTACGGCGTTGGCTGTGAGAAGGTTTTCCCTGTTCACTCCCCCCGTATTGCAAGTGTTGAGACCGTCCGTAAGGGCAAGGTCCGCCGTGCAAAGCTGTACTACCTGCGTGACCGTTTCGGCAAGGCTGCAAAGGTCAAGGAAAAGGTCTAATTACAAATTCAATAAAAAAAGAGGGGCAACCCTCTTTTTTTATTGCCCAAATTCGTATATACTTAATATATTATCGAGTTTATTATCCCGGATTGGGAGGTTATAGAATGGACAATAAAGAAACTTCTTCCGGCCAGCCGGAGATGGAAATTAAAAATAAAGCGCAAATAAGAAAAGACAATATTTTGATGTACTTGCATGACTTTGTTGTGTGGCTTGTTGCTATTTTGCTTGCTTTTTTGCTGCTGTTCCGGGTGGTTGTGGTTTCCGGCGGTTCTATGAACGATACGCTGATCCACGGCGACTATCTGCTCCTTCTGAACAATGTACTCTATTCAGAGCCGAAACAAGGTGACATTATTGTAGCGGCGAAGACATCTTTTAAGAATGGTGAGCCTATCATCAAGCGTGTGATCGCCACAGAAGGTCAATGGGTAGATATTGACTTTGAAGCCGGAATTGTATATGTAAACGGTACTGCTTTGGAGGAACCATATATCAAGACACCCACAAATGCGTTTGAAGGTGTGGGATTCCCCCTTATGGTAGACGATGGCTGTATTTTTGTCATGGGTGACAACCGCAATGAGTCCAAAGACAGCCGCAGCTTGGAGATCGGTCTTATTGATGAGCGGGAGATTCTGGGAAAAGCAATTTTCCTGTTTTTACCCGGCTTTGATGAAGAAAGCGATCAAATGAATTTTAAGAGAATCGGAGCGTTATCATAATATGGAAAACGAACGCATGAATATACAGTGGTATCCCGGCCACATGACGAAAACCCGCCGTCAGATTGAAGCGGATCTGAAGCTGGTGGATGCCGTGTGCGAAATTGTGGATGCCAGAATCCCTGTTTCCAGCCGCAATCCGGATATTGACTCCATTTGCGGCAATAAACCCAGAATTATCGTCCTGAACCGCATGGATTTGGCGGATCCCAATGCGACCAAGCGTTGGCTCAGCTATTTCCGTAGCAAGGGCTTTGCTGCAGTGGCAACAGACTGCAAGTCCAGAAAGGGCATTGCTGACTTTCAGCCGGCGGTGCGTTCTGTGCTGAAAGAAAAAATCGAGCGCAACGCTGCCCGCGGTATGAATAAGCCGCTGAAAGTTATGATCGTGGGTATTCCCAATGTAGGCAAGTCTACGCTGATCAATCAGATTTCCGGCAGAAAGGGCGCGAAGGCTGAAAACCGTCCCGGTGTTACCCGCGGCAAGCAGTGGGTGACGGTGGATAATTCTCTTCTGCTGCTGGATACTCCCGGTATCCTGTGGCCCAAGTTTGAAGATCCCGAGGTTGGCATGATGCTTGCTTATACCGGTGCTGTCAAGGAGGGCGTCATTGACATTGAAGAACTGGCGGTAAGACTTATTGAACTGCTGCTGAAGTTCTATCCCGAAACCCTTCGTGACCGCTATAAGGTGGAAGCGGAGCAGGGAACTCCCGGTTGGATGCTGTTGGAGGAAGCAGGACGTAAGCGCGGCTATCTGATGGCAAGAGCGGAAGTCAACACCGAGCGTATGGCTAAGGTGCTGCTGGATGAATATCGCAGCGGCAAACTGGGTAAGATCACTTTTGAAGAACCGGAGGTCACAGAATGAGCCAGCAGGATATGTGGAAAATTGAACAGAGCCACTTTGACCGCGGTGTTCAGATTATCTGCGGTGTGGATGAAGCCGGCCGTGGACCCCTGGCAGGACCTGTCTGTGCTGCTGCCGTGATTCTGCCTGCCAATGTAGAAATTCCCGGTCTGAATGACAGCAAGAAGCTCTCTGACAAAAAGCGCAGAGAACTCTATCCGATTATCAAGGAGAAGGCGATTGCATACGGCATTGCCTTTGCAGATCATAAGGAAATTGACGAAATCAATATTCTCCAGGCTACTTATCTTGCCATGGAGCGTGCCATTAACCAGCTGTCCGTAAAGCCGGAATTGGCTCTTATCGACGGTAACCGGGCGAAGGACTTTGGTGTTCCGGTGGAAACCGTCGTCCACGGTGACAGCCTGAGCGCCAGCATCGCGGCAGCATCTGTGCTGGCAAAGGTGACCCGTGATGACTATATGCTGGAGATGGCTAATACATATCCCGGCTATGATTTTGAAATCCATAAGGGATACGGCACCAAGGCCCACTATGCAGCCCTGACCAAGCTGGGTACAAGTCCCATTCACAGAATGTCTTTCCTCAAAAAATTCTATGGGGAGAAATAATCTGAGCGGAGCCTGGGGTGAGGCGCTGGCAGCGAAATACATGCAGAAAAAGCGATATAAGATCCTGGCTACAAACTATCGCAGCCGTTTTGGTGAGATCGACTTGATCGCGGCAGACCGAAAGTATTTGGTGTTTGTAGAAGTGAAACTGCGAAAGTCCGATCGATTTGCCAATGCCCATGAGTTTGTGGATCTTCGTAAGCAGGAGAGAATTCGCACAACGGCTTCTTACTATCTGTCTGAGTTCCCCACACAGCTGCAGCCCAGATTTGATGTGATTGAAATTTATGCTCCGTTGGGAACGGCTACGCCGGACCCGGAAATTTACCACTGGGAGGATGCGTTTGTATGAATATTCCCGTATTTGACCTGCATTGTGATACTGCACTTGCTCTGTTTGAGCATAATGATCGTCCTGAAAAACAGCTTCGGCAGAATGATTGCCACATTGACCTGGAACGGGCAGGGAAGCTGGCCGGTTACTGTCAGTGCTTTGCCTGCTTTACCACGCCCTTTATGCAGAAGTGGATGAATGTATCTGCGGAGACAGTTTTTGAGAAAGAACTTGAGGTTCTTCAAAAAGGACTTTCTGAGAATCAGGATCTGATTCGGCAGGCATTTACTGCGGCGGACGTGGAAGAAAACTTGAAAAATGGAATGATGTCTGCTGTCCTTACCATCGAAGGCCCCGCAGGCTTTGGTTTTGACCCGGCACGGCTGGAAGCATTATATCAGCAGGGATTCCGAATCACTTCCCTTGGTTGGAATGAGCAGAATCCGCTGGCAGGCTCCCATGTAACCGGCGGCGGTTTGACGGACTTGGGCAGAGAATACATAAAGGAGGCTCAGCGATTGGGTATGATCATCGATGTGAGCCATATCAGCGATGAGGCTTTTTGGAACATCATGGATGTGACCCAGGCGCCTGTCATTGCTACTCACTCCAACTCCAGAGCCGTGTGCAATCACTCCAGAAATCTGACCGATGATATGTTCATGGCTATTTGCAAGACCGGCGGTGTGGCTGGCTTTAATATGTGTGACGATTTTGTAGGAACTGCGCCGGATTTGAACACTTGCTGTGACCATTTCCTGCATTTTATGGAGCTGGATCCTGAAGGCAAGCATATTGCTTTGGGTGGAGACCTGGATGGTGTGGAGACGCTGCCTAACGGCGTAACCGGTGTGGAAAGCTACCCCGATTTAGCGGATGCACTGCTGGCACGGGGCCTGAGTGAAGAAAACTTACACAATATTTACTGGAAGAATGCTTTGGGAGTGATGAAGCGTTGCTGTATTTGAGTACCAAAAGTAAAGCGGATTCTTTTACTGCCCATAAGGTACTGCGCAGTACTGCGGCACCGGATGGGGGTATGTTTATGCCTATGCAGATCCCGGTGCAGGACGACTATGCCCTGGACAGATTTGAACGGATGAGCTTTGGCGAAACGGTTGCAACGGTATTGAATCTGTTCTTTGGTACCAATCTGTCCGGCTGGGATGTGGATTTTACCGTTGGCCGTCAGGCTGTTGAGTTAGCAACCATGGGGCATAAGGTATCTGTTGCGGAACTTTGGCATAATCCTGCCGGCTCCCGGGATTACTTTGTGCAGCGCCTTTATCAGCTGGTTCTTGGGGATCCGGTGAGCACACGCAAACCCAATGCATGGTTTTGTACTGCGGTCAATATTGCGACGCTCTTTGGTATTTACGGAAAATTCTGCCGGCGGGATGTGTACACCTTTGATGTCGCGGTAGATACGGCGGATTTGCAGATGCTCTTTGCTGTTCGGTATGCCCAGCGAATGGGTTTGCCGGTCAGGAAAATCATTTTGGGTTGTATGGAGGAGGACGGCCTTTGGGACTTCCTTTCTTACGGTGACTATACAGCAGCCAAGAAGGAGCGCAATATCGGATTTGAAGCATTGCTTTGGCTTGCCTGCGGTTATCGGGAAGTGGAGCGCTATCATGTTTCCCTGGAAGAAAAAGTGACTTACCGTGTACCTATGCTTCCTCTGGAAACTTTCCGCAAGGGTATATTCCCCACAGTTGTGGGTGAGGGGCGTGCGAGAAATGTCATGGAAAACACCCATGAATATCAAATGGAAATTGATACGGCCAGAGCGTTCGGCGCACTGCTCAATTACCGGGCAAAGACCGGTGAGAATAAGACGACGCTGATGTTCGGAAATAACGCACCGAAAGTATAAGAAATAGGCAATAAGGAGTAACGGATGGCTTTATACGCAATTGGAGATCTGCATTTGTGCCTGGGCGCACCCAAACCAATGGATGTGTTTGGCGGTGCCTGGGTAGGTTATATGGATAAACTCCGGGAAGGGCTGTCGGTTATCGGTCCGGAGGATACCACGGTGCTTTTGGGAGACTTGTCCTGGGCACTGGATCTGCAGAGTGCTGCGGCAGACTTTGCCTGGATCAATGAAATTCCCGGACGGAAGATCATTCTGAAAGGTAACCATGATTATTGGTGGAGTACGGCGGCTAAATTCTATAAATTCTGCCAGGAAAACGGATTTTCCGATCAGTGGATTCTGAATAATAACTGCTATGAATACGATGGCTATGCCATTTGCGGTACCCGCGGATGGTTCTATGAAGAAGAACGAAGCGGCGACCATGATGAAAAAGTATTCAAGCGGGAATTGATGCGGCTGGAGGCCTCTTTGAAAGCAGCGGGAGATCTTCACAAGATCGTGTTTCTGCACTACCCGCCCAAGTACAAGGGCTATGAATGCCGGGAGATCCTGGATCTGCTGAAGCGTTACGATGTACGGCGCTGTTTTTATGGACATCTTCACGGTGCCAGTCATGGATTGGCAATGGAAGGCCAGTGGGACGGTATCGAGTTCCATCTGGTTGCTGCGGATAAACTTGGCTTCCGTCCTTTCCTGGTAAATTCATAAAATATTCAAGAAAAGTGTGGACATTTGCGGTATTATTTGTTAGAATATATCGGATGCAAATTTAAATAATGAATGACTGCCTTTGGCGGTCTGAATTTTGGGAGGATAACAATAATGAACGTTAAGAGCATTGAAAGAAATGGCAATCAGGCTACCATCACTGTCGAGATTGACAAGGAACTGATGGAGTCCGGTGTCCAGAAGGCTTACCTGAAGGCTCGCAAGAATATCATGATCCCCGGCTTCCGTAAGGGCAAGGCTCCCCGTAAGATGATCGAGGCTATGTACGGCGCTCACGTCTTCTTTGAAGACGGCCTGGAGGAGATTTTCCCCGAGGTTTACGACGCAGCTGTTGTTAAGCAGGATGTGAAGGCAGTTGGCCGTCCCAGCCTGACCGATATGCAGATCAGCGATGACAATGTGGTTACCATCGTTCTGACCACCGATGTTTACCCCGAGGTCACCCTGGGCCAGTACAAGGGCATGGAAGTTGAGAAGGCAGAAGCTACCGTTGCTGACGCACAGATCGAGGCTGAGCTGAACCGCATGGCTGAGAATGTTGCTTCCACCGAGACTGTTGAGCGTGCAGCTGAGATGGGCGACACCGCTAACATCGACTTCGAAGGATTCGACAACGGCGTTCCCTTCAACGGCGGCAAGGGCGAAGGCCATGACCTGAAGCTGGGCTCTCACTCCTTCGTTCCCGGTTTTGAGGAGCAGATCGTTGGCATGACTGCCGGCGAGGAGAAGGACATCGACATCACTTTCCCCGAGGATTACCACGCTGACCTGGCTGGCAAGGCTGTTGTTTTCCATGTTAAGCTGAACAAGGTCACCGTTACCAATGTTCCCGCTCTGGACGATGAGTTCGCTAAGGACGTTTCCGAGTTCGAGACTCTGGAAGAGCTGAAGGCTGACCTGAAGGCAAAGGCTCTGGAGAATGCTCAGAAGCAGGTTGACTCCGCTTTCGAGCAGGCATGTGTTGACAAGGCTGCTGAGCTGGCAACTGTTGAACTGCCCGCTGGCCTGATCGACATGGAGCTGGACAACCAGATGGAGCGTTTCGCTTACCAGCTGCAGATGAGCGGCTACTCCATGGAGCAGTACGCTAAGATGATGGGCGGCGACATGAGCTCCATGCGCAACGCTTTCCGTCCCGCTGCTGAGAAGCAGGCTAAGGCTAACGTCACTCTGGCTAAGATCGTTGAGGTCGAGGGCATCACTGTTTCCGACGAGGACATCGCTGCTGAGTACGAGGCAATGGCTAAGCAGTACGAGCTGGAAGTTGAGAAGATCAAGGGCATGGTTCCCGCTGAGGAGATCAAGACCAGCCTGGAGACCCGTAAGGCTGTGAAGGTTATTGTTGAGGCTGCTGTTCCCGTTGCACCCAAGGCTAAGGAAGAGGCTACCGAGGAATAATTTTCCATACAAATGGTTAGAATGTTTCAAACCCTGAAAGGAGACATGACCATGAGTTTAGTACCCTATGTTGTTGAGCAGACCAGCCGTGGCGAACGCAGCTACGATATCTTTTCCCGTCTGCTGAATGACCGCATCATTTTCCTGTCCGAGGAAGTCAATGATACCACTGCCAGCCTGATCGTTGCGCAGATGCTGTATCTGGAGGCTCAGGATCCGGATAAGGATATTCAGTTTTATATCAACAGCCCCGGCGGCAGCGTAACTGCCGGTATGGCGATTTACGACACCATGCAGTACATCAAGTGCGATGTGGCTACCATCTGTGTTGGTATGGCCGCATCCATGGGTGCATTCCTGCTGGCTGCCGGTACCAAGGGCAAGCGTATGGCTCTGCCCAATGCTGAGATTATGATCCATCAGCCTTCCGCAGGCACCCAGGGTCAGATCACCGATATGGCAATTCACATGAAGCGTCTGGAAACCATCAAGGCTCGTATGAACCGGATCCTGGCGGAAAAGACCGGCAAGAGTGTGGAAGAAGTGACCGCCGCTTGCGAGCGCGATAACTTCATGACTTCTGAGGAAGCTAAGGAATTCGGCATTATCGACCGTGTTCTGGAGCGCCACTAATTGGGATCTCTCAGTTAATTTCATTATTCCATTGCTGAGGAGCTGGCTATGCCAGCTCCCATCAGCATAGAAAGGCGGTATTTGCTTCATGTCTAACAAAGACGAGCAACTGCTTTGCTGTTCCTTCTGCGGAAGACGGGAGGATCAGGTCCGGCTGATTGCCGGTCCCGGTGTGTATATCTGTAACGATTGCGTGCAGACTTGCTGCGACTTGCTCAAAGAAGACGAGTATATCGGTGACGCACCGGATCATCTGCCCACTCCTATGGAGATCAAGGCATATATGGACGGTTATATTATCGGCCAGGAAGATGCCAAGATCGCTTTGTCTGTGGCAGTTTACAATCATTATAAGCGTATTTATCTGTCAGCTGAAACCGATGTGGAACTGCAGAAGAGCAATATTCTGCTCATTGGCCCTACGGGTTCCGGTAAGACCCTCTTTGCCCAGACCCTGGCCAGAATTCTGGATGTTCCCTTTGCCATTGCTGATGCTACTACCCTGACGGAAGCCGGTTATGTGGGCGACGATGTGGAGAATATCCTGGTTCGTCTGCTGCAGGCTGCGGACTTTGATGTGGAGCGTGCCCAGCGCGGCATCATCTATATCGATGAGATGGATAAGATCGCCCGTAAGAGCGAGAATACTTCCATCACCCGTGATGTTTCCGGTGAAGGTGTTCAGCAGGCGCTTTTAAAGATCCTGGAAGGCACAGTTTCCAATGTGCCTCCTCAGGGCGGCAGAAAGCATCCTCAGCAGGAAACCATTCCTGTGGATACTACCAACATCCTCTTCATCTGCGGCGGTGCCTTTGATGGTCTGGATAAGATCATTGAAGCCAGAACCGAAAAATCTGCCATTGGCTTTGATGCACCGGTGGAAAGCAAGAAGAAGCGGGATCTGGGCAGTATCCTTGCCAAGGTTCAGCCTCACGATCTGCTGAAGTTCGGTATTATTCCCGAACTGGTAGGCCGTATGCCTGTGATCACCTGCTTGCAGGATCTGAAGAAGGAGGACCTGGTCCGAATTCTGAAGGAGCCTAAGAATGCTCTGACTAAGCAGTACGAAGCACTCCTGGCTATGGATAACGTTGCCCTGGAGATCACGCCCGATGCTTTGGAGGCTGTTGCCCAGAAGGCAATCGAGCGGGAAATCGGCGCAAGAGGTCTGCGTGCTGTCATGGAACAGACCATGATGAAGGTGATGTATGTGATCCCCTCTGATCTGAGCATCAAGAAGGTCATCATCAATGCAGACTGCATCAACGGCGGTGTGCCTCAGCTTATACGGGATAAGGCCAATCCCCGTGAAAAGATTGGCATCAAAAAGTAAAATGAACGGAGGGGGTAGGTAACTACCCCCTTTATGCATATATTCCAGGAAGGAGAAAGCCATGAGTGATATGATTTATGCCGGTAAGATGCCGGTTTTGGCGCTTCGTGGCCTTGCTGTTTTCCCTGAGCAGACGGTGCATTTTGATGTGGGCCGTGTGAAATCCGCGTTGGCATTGGAAGAAGCCATGAAGGGCGACCAAATGCTGCTGCTGATCCCTCAGAAAAACATTGTTGAAGACGATCCCGGCTATTCCGGTCTGTTTACCATCGGTACGGTGGTAAAAGTCAAGCAGATTTTAAAAGCACAGAATGACAATATTCGTGTTTTGGTGACCGGTCTGCGCCGCGCTAAAATTACAGAAATGCTGCAGACAGCGCCTTACTTGAGCGCAATGGTGGAGTCTGTACCTGAGACCCAGGTTAAGGACAATCTTCAGTCCCGGGCTCTGCGCCGGGAAGCCAATGCCTTGTATGCGGCTTATTCCGAGCTGATTGAGCGTCCTCCCCAGTCTGTTCAGCTGCGCCTGTTGGCCTCTGAGGACTGCGGTTACATAGCTGACAGCATCGCACAAAATGCCGGCTTTGATTATCGGGATAAGGCAAAGCTGCTGTGCCAGTTGAATCCGGTTCGCCGCTTGGAGGCTGCTATCAAATTCCTGCAGCAGGAAATTGAGATGCTGCGTTTGGAGTCTGATATCCAGGAGCGCACCCGCGTTATCATTGATCAGCAGCAGAAGGACTATTATCTGCGGGAGCAGATGAAGGCGATCCGGGAAGAACTGGGTGAAGGCGACGATATCAATGAGTTTGCAGACTATGAGAAAGGAATTCTCCTGCTGAACCTGCCGGAAGACTCTGAAACGAAGCTCATGAAGGATCTTGCCCGGTTGAAGAAGCAGCCTTTCGGTTCTTCCGAAGGTGCTGTGCTGCGAAACTACCTTGATACGGTTCTGGAACTGCCCTGGAACACCTCTACTAAGGAGCGTGTAGATGTTGAGGCAGCCAGAAAGATTCTGAATAAGGATCACTACGGTTTGGAAAAGGTCAAGCAGAGAATCCTGGAAACCATTGCGGTTCGTCAGATGGCGCCGGAAATGCCGCCTCAGATTCTGTGTCTTGTCGGCCCTCCCGGTGTTGGTAAGACTTCCATTGCCTATTCTATCGCCCGGAGTCTAAACCGCAAGATGGCAAGAATTGCCCTGGGTGGTGTCCATGATGAAGCGGACATCCGCGGCCACAGAAAAACCTATGTGGGTGCGATGCCCGGCAGAATCCTGGCGGCCATGACCCAGGCCGGCAGCAACAATCCCATCCTTTTGCTGGATGAGGTAGATAAGATGGGTTCCGATCATCGTGGTGACCCCAGTGCAGCCTTGCTGGAGGTGCTGGACGGTGAGCAGAACAAGACTTATCGGGATCACTATCTTGAGATCCCCTTCGATCTTAGTAATGTCATGTTCATTACCACCGCAAATACCCTGGACACCATCCCCAGACCTCTCCTTGACCGTATGGAGATCATTGAGCTGAACTCCTACACCGATGAAGAGAAGGTGATGATCGCCAAGAATCACCTGATTCCCAAGCAGATCAGCAAGCATGGTCTGAAAAAGAGCCAGCTGCGGATTACGGATGATGGTATCCGTGAGATTATCAAGTGCTATACCCGTGAATCCGGTGTAAGAAACCTGGAGAGAGCCTTTGCGGAAATCTGCCGTAAGACTGCCATGGAGCTGCTGGCAGATGAAACCGCAAAACGTGTTCAGGTTACCCATAAGAATGTGGAAACCTATTTGGGTGTCCGGAAATTCCTGCCTGAACAAATGGCCAAGGCGGATCAGGTAGGTATCGTTACCGGCCTTGCCTGGACTTCTGTTGGCGGCGAGACTTTGGAAGTGGAAGTCAATGTGATGGACGGCAGCGGCAAGCTGGAGCTGACCGGTAATTTGGGCGATGTGATGAAGGAATCTGTTCACGCGGTCCTCAGCTATATTCGCGCCAATGCAGGAAGCCTGGGTATTGCATCTGATTTCTACAAAACCAAGGATATTCACGTGCATTTTCCTGCCGGTGCTGTGCCTAAGGATGGCCCTTCTGCAGGTGTAACGGTATGTACCGCTATCGTTTCTGCGCTCACCGACACAACGGTTCGCCGTGATGTGGCAATGACCGGTGAGATCTCTCTGCGGGGCAGAGTCCTTCCCATCGGCGGTCTGAAGGAAAAGACAATGGCTGCGCTGCGCTACGGCATCCATACTGTAATTATTCCTAAGGATAACGAACGGGATCTGGAAGAAATCGATCAGAATGTGAGAAATGCGCTGAACTTTGTTGTTGCCGAAACGGTCGATACGGTGCTGAATACCGCGCTGAACCGTCCCGGTGAGTCTATGCCCACCATTCTGAAGGACATTCCCAGCGAGGTAGCACAAAAGCCCCGAAAAGCTGTTATTCAGCAGTGAGGTGTTCCATGAATTTTCAAAAAGTTGATTTTCTGATCTATGCGGCAAATCCCAAGGATTTTCCCAGTGTCAGACTCCCGGAGATTGCGTTTGCAGGCAAATCCAATGTTGGCAAGTCTTCTGTTATTAACCGCATTTTGCAGCGGAAGAACTTTGCTCGCGTTGGCGAAAAACCCGGCAAGACCATCCATGTCAACTATTTTACCGTTGACAGCAAATGCTATTTTGTGGATTTGCCCGGTTATGGTTATGCAAAGGTTTCTCAGACGGAAAAAGACCGCTGGGGAAAACTGATGGAGAATTACTTTGCAGCAAACCGCATTGACCTTGGTGTTATGATTGTGGATGCCCGTCATGCACCCACCAACAATGACATCACTATGGCAAGATGGTTTTTGGACAGCGGCTGCCCCTTTGTGGTGGTTGCAAACAAGCTGGATAAAGTAAAGAAAAGTCAGATTCTCGGCAATTTGGAAGTGATCCGTCAGGATCTGGAGCTTCCTGATGAGTGCCCCGTGATTCCTTTCTCCGCTGAGAAGGGAACCGGCAGAGATGACCTGGTGCGTTTGATTGTGCAAACTGCAGAAAAATAAAAGAAAGCCGCCGATGGAGCTCCATCGGCGGCTTTTTGTTATAAAGTTTGGAATTGTACACCGCTGTTGTTGGCGATACCGGCATACAAAAGGTCATTGTACTGACCGGTGTGAAGATAGTGTTCCAGCATATACTTGGCGGTAAATGGCATAGGAAGCGCCTCTATCTCCTTAAGAGAAAACCATTTGGTGATACCCTCTGTAGAAGATGGTAGTGCAATATTAGGGTCTGCAAGTTCGGCGAAGAAATAATAGTTTTGCCGCAGCTCCCCATCGGCATATCGCAGCGTCACATAACGAAGGGATAAATTGGAAAGAGATGCTTCGCTAATGGCAAGTTCTTCGTAAAGTTCCCGTAACAAACATTGCCGCGCGTCCTTTACTTCACCTTCCTCAAAATGCCCACCGGCAGAACCGATCCAAAGATTGCTGACAATGGAGTTACCTTGCCGATATAATAACAAAATCTGATTATCCCGCCGTAAATAGACTGAAGCCATGCTGCGGAGTTTTCCGTTGTGAATACTCATACTTCCAGTTTTAGATCGCCGGGTTTGATCCATCCCCATTTACGCAGCACATTGCAGAAAAGTGCGCTGAGAACAGCAGGCAGAACGAAGCAGATCAATACAAGACCAATCCAATCCATAGAGGTGATGACTTTTCCTGTATTTACCCAACCGGTGTAAACACCGATCTGTCCCACAAAGCCGCAGGTACCCATACCGGAAGCTACCGGAGCACCGTTCATTTCCAGCTTAAATAAGCAGGTAGCCAGAGGACCAGTAATGGCAGAAGCCAGAATGGGGGGAATCCAAACTTTGAAGTTTTTTAGAATATTGGGCATTTGCAGCATGCTGGTACCCACACCCTGAGCAACCAGGCCGCCCCAACGGTTCTCACGAAAGCTCATAACCGCAAAACCAACCATCTGTGCACAGCAGCCTGCAACTGCAGCACCGCCGGCCAGGCCGGTAAGACCCAGAGCAGCGCAGATAGCGGCGGAACTGATCGGCAGAGTCAGGGCGATGCCCACCAAAACAGAAACGGCAATGCCCATCAGGAAGGGCTGCAGATTAGTGGCCCACATGATGGCAGAACCAACTGCCTGGGCAGCTCTGCCAATGGGAGAGGCAATCAGACCGGACAGCCCAATGCCCACAAGAATAGTAACAATGGGAGTGACCAGAATGTCAATTTTGGTTTCTTTGGATACTACCTTACCCAGTTCGCAGGCAATGATAGCGACAATATAAACTGCCAATGGGCCACCCGCACCACCCAGTGCATTGGCAGAAAAACCAACGGGAATCAGGGAGAACAGCACCAGAGGAGGGGCGTTCAGCGCAAAACCGATGGCAATGGCAATGCCGGGGCCTACGAGGGCGGAGGCCAGGCCACCGACAGTATAGCTGACCGCACCTTCACCGCTGCCGATAGTCATAATAGTGTTTGTCAGGAAGGGGATCCCAAGCTCAGAACCCAAAGTATTCAGAATTGTGCCTACAAGAAGGGTACAGAACAGGCCTTGCGCCATGGCGCTCATGGCATCAATGAAATATCGTTTCAGAGAAATCTCGATATGTTTACGCTTCAAAAATCCTTTTACTTTTCCCATAAAAATACTCCTTATCCTTAGTTCATGGAATAGATTTGTAAAAGAAAGACAACTTTATGCTTTCAATATACCCCAGTTTACGCGAGGTGTCAATAAAAGGATTGCTATTTTGAAAATGCTGTCATATAATGGAACTATCAAAAAGAAAGAGGTGCACGGTATGGCTGCCAATGAGAAACTCAATTTGACGATGCTCTGTGACTTCTATGAGCTCACAATGGGCAATGGTTATTTTAAGCACGGTTACAAGGATAGAATCTGCTACTTTGATGTATTTTTCCGCAGATGTCCCGATAACGGCGGTTTTGCGATTGCTGCCGGTTTGGAACAGATTATTGATTACATCAAAGACCTGCATTTTACGGCTGAAGATATTGAATACCTCCGGGGCCGCAATATCTTTACTGAGGACTTTCTGGAGTATCTGAAGGATTTCCGCTTTACCGGCGATATTTGGGCAGTTCCGGAAGGTACGCCCATTTTCCCCAAGGAGCCGATTATGACAGTCCGCGCTCCTGCAATCGAAGCACAGCTGATTGAGACATTTATTCTGCTGTCCATTAACCATCAGAGCCTGATCGCCACCAAGGCCAACCGTGTTGTCCGCGCGGCAAAGGGCAGAACCGTTTTGGAATTCGGTTCCCGCCGTGCCCAGGGCGGTGACGCAGCGATCCTGGGCGCAAGAGCAGCCTATATCGGCGGTTGCCACGGCACAGCCTGTACCATTTCCGATCAGCTGTTTGGCGTGCATGCAGGCGGTACCATGGCCCATGCCTGGGTGCAGATGTTTGACACCGAATATGAAGCATTCAAGACTTACTGCCAGATGTATCCGAACAATGCAACATTGCTGGTTGACACCTACAATACATTGAAGTCCGGTGTACCCAATGCCATTAAGGCCTTTAACGAGGTTCTGAAACCCTTGGGCATTACCAAGTGCGGTATCCGACTGGACTCCGGCGATATGGCATACCTAAGCCAAAAGGCAAGAAAGATGCTGGACGATGCCGGCTGGACTGAATGCCAGATCTCTGTTTCCAACTCTCTGGATGAGTATATCATCGGTGACCTGCTGCAGCAGGGCGCACAGATCGATATGTTCGGTGTAGGCGAGCGCCTGATCACCGCTAAGAGTGAACCTGTGTTCGGTGGCGTGTACAAGTTGGTGGCTGTTGAGAACGAGGACGGTACGCTCCAGCCCAAGATCAAGATTTCCGAGAATACCGCTAAGATCACCAATCCTCATTTTAAGAAGCTGTATCGCTTCTTTGGCAATGACACCGGCAAGGCAATTGCAGATTACCTGTGCATTCATGATGAAACCGTGGATGACAGCGGTGAATTTGAGATTTTTGATCCGGAAGCAACCTGGAAGACCAAGGTCGTCTATGATTTTACTGCCAAGGAACTGCAGGTACCTATCTTTAAAAACGGTGAATTGGTGTACAAGAGTCCCAACCTCCATGAGATCCGTCAGTACTGCTTGGAGCAGGTTGACAGCCTGTGGGACGAAGTAAAGCGTTTTGACAATCCCCATGATTACTATGTGGATCTGTCTCAGAAACTCTGGGATATTAAGTACAATCTGCTGAAGACCAATGCAAAGTAACCATACGAAAGTCATAGCCCTGGGCGGTGTGCTGGCGGCGGTTGCGGTTGTAATTATGTGCCTGGGAGGCTTGATTCCCGTTGCCACTTATGCTTGCCCCATGCTCTGTGCGCTTACCCAGTTTGTTGTGTTTCGGTTTTGCGGCAAGCGAATCGCATGGACCTGGTTTTGGGTTGTGAGTATCTTATCCTTGCTGCTGGGGCCTGACAAAGAAGCGGTTATGGTGTTCCTTGCCGTAGGATATTATCCGCTGATCAAGGGGTATTTTGAGAAGAGCAGACTGGGCATTCTGTGGAAATTCCTGTATTTTAATGTTTCCGTGTTCGCTGTCTACGGTATCATGATTTACCTGATGGGTATGCAGGAAGTGGCTGCAGAGAATATGGAACTGGGAATGATTGGCTTGGTTGTGGTTTTGCTTATGGGTAATATTACCTTTTTCCTGCTGGATAAACTGCTGGAAATCATAGCGAGAAAGCTGCGGTGACCATGGAAAAACAATGGGTTGTGTATATGCTGGAATGTAAGGACGGCACATTGTATACCGGGATTACTGACCGGCTGCAGTATCGCTTGGCTGCACACAGAGCAGGAAAAGGCGCAAAATACACCAAAGGCCGCGGACCCTTGATCCTGCGGTACCTGGAAGATTGCAGCGATCATTCTGCGGCGCTGAAGCGGGAAATTGAAATCAAAAAACTTACAAAGACTGAAAAATGGGAGCTGTGTAAAACAGCTCCCAAATCCCTGGAAGAGTTTTAAACCCCACCGGTTTCCCGGTGGGGTTTTTAATGTTACGAAAGGGAATTACCAACGCATTAGAGTTCTTCGCTGACTGCCAGCAAGAGAATACCGATAATGACGATGGCAATAAAGACATAGGTTTTCCAGGAAAGCTTTTCCTTCAGGAAAATGCGGGAAAGCAGCAGGGAAACAATGCAGACGGAAGAAATGATAGGTGCTGCAATGGCGCCGTTGCCGCTCAGTGCGTATACGTAAGTAAACTGACCGGCGGTTTCGAATACAGCAGCGAGGATCTTATCCTTATGCTGGGGGATGGGGCCGAACTTAACCTTCTTAGCCTTCATGAAGATGAACAAACCCAGAGCGAACAGCGCAAAGGTCAGCTCATAGCTGGTGTTGGCGACATCCTCGATGGTTTCCTCGGTTACGCCGATCAGGGGAGTGGTAGCGAAGTCATCCAGATAGAAAATATCAACAAAGGATCCGAAAGCGTCCAGCAGTGCGTACACAAAGGGCATGCAGAACGCAATGATAGCCAGCTTCTTGCCCAGGTTCTTCTTTCTCTGGGTTTCGCCGCCGTTTTCCAAATAACCCACGCCCAGAACACCGATAACGATGATGGCAATGGCGATAATGGACAGGGGAGACAGAGATTCCTTCAGAATGAGAACGCACAGCAAGCTGCAGATGGCACCGGAAGTGTTCTCGATGGGGTCAGAAATAGATTCCTCGAGAAAACGCATTCCGAAGTAGGAGAATGCCATAGAAACGATATACAGCAGGGAAACGGGCAGATAGACAAGCAGATTGATGGGGTTGTAATTGATATCCTTTGTCAGCAGGGTGAAAATGGCGTGCGCACCCATAACAGCGCCGACGCAGACGCACATCTTCAAGTGGGAATACTTTTCGTTAGGTAAAGCGCCTTTTTTGTAGAATAATTCCGCAGCACCCCACAGTACAGCGGTTGCGATGGAAAAGAACAACCAGGACATGTTGAATTACCTCCTTATAATTTTACGAGACCTGCGTCGACCATCTTCTGCAGGCTCATTAAAATACCAAGTTTTGCGTGATACCAGGTCAGACCACCCTGGAAGTACACAGCGTAAGGCTCACGAATAGGACCGTCAGCGGAAAGCTCCATGGTACTACCCTGTACAAAGGCACCGGCTGCCATAATGACCTGGCTGTCATAGCCGGGCATATCACCGGGGATGGGGGTTGCGAAGCTGTCTACAGGAGCAGCTGCCTGAATACCCTTGCAGAACGCGATCATACCTTCCGCACTGCCTAATTCTACAGCCTGGATGATGTCATGACGACTTTCGGTAGCATTGGGAACACAACGGAAACCCAGAGGCTCATAGAGGTTGGCTGCAAAAACAGCATCCTTCTCTGCGTTGGCCGTTACAGTGGGAGAAAGGAAGAAACCCTGATAGAGCTGACCCATCAGACCAAAGTTTGCACCAACTTCCTGTCCAAGACCGGGAGCAGACAGACGGTAAGCGCAGCGGTCGATGCAGTGCTTTGTACCGGCAATATAACCGCCGGAAGAAGCCAAACCGCCGCCGGGATTCTTAATGAGGCTGCCGACGATCATATCCGCACCCACATCAGAAGGCTCGATGGTTTCCACAAATTCACCGTAGCAGTTATCCACCATAACCAGAACATCGGGCTTGATGTTCTTGCAGAAGGCAATCAGTTCGCCAATTTGCGTTACAGAGAAAGTAGGACGGGTAGCATAACCCTTGGATCTCTGAATGGTGATCAGCTTGGTCTTTTCGTTAATTGCCTTACCGATTCCCTCATAGTCGAAGCTGCCGTCCTCCAGCAGGTCTACCTGATTATAGGTAACGCCATACTCTGCTAAAGAACAGGGGCTGGGACGGATGCCGATAACTTCCTGAAGTGTATCATAGGGAAGTCCGACGGGGGAGAGCAGTTCGTCACCGGGCAGCAGGTTAGCAGACAGCGCCAGAGTCAGGGCGTGGGTGCCGCAGGTGATGTGGGGACGTACCAGAGCGGCCTCAGTATGGAATACATCCGCATAGACCTGTTCCAGCTTATCACGGCCTTCATCGTTGTATCCGTAGCCGGTAGATGCGGCAAAACAAGTTGCGCTGACTCTGTTCTTACGGAAGGCGGTCAGTACCTTGGCCTGGTTGAACTCGGCAACCTGGTCAATCTTGTCAAAACGCTCCTTTAATCGGGCAATTGTAGCCTCTCCATAGGCATATACCTCAGGGGATATACCCATATCATGGTACATAGTAGTGATTTCGTTCATATTTAGTCCTCTTTATCAATGGATTGGAAAATTCTTGTTGCTAAATCGTTCAGTGTTTCAGGCTTTGTCACGATGAGTCCTGTCTCATGCTTGCCGAGGATCAGAAGTGTATCACCGGGCTCAATACCGAAGAATTCACGGGCTTCCTTGGGAATTACAATCTGACCGCGATCGCCGACCTTGGCAGTACCGAAGACTTTTTGCGTATTCTGCTTTCCAAGGATATGTTTGCCGGTAGCCATGACTTAGCCTCCTTTCATATTTTTCATACTTTTCATACCGTTAGAGTATATATGAAACCGCTCCGGTTGTCAAGTCCGGAGCGGTATTGTCAAGAATTTTTGCTTAATCATTTCTTCTGCGGCCGCCAAAGAGAACGATCAGACGCAAAAGCTGAGCAAAAGCAACAGCTGTAGCCGCAACATACGTCATCGCTGCAGCCTTCAGCGTCTTTTTCGCACCGACCAGTTCCTGGTGGGTCAGAATACCTGCATCATCAATGGCCCGGACAGCTCTACGGCTGGCATTAAACTCCACAGGCAGAGTTACAAGCTGGAATACCAGGGAAAGACCAAAGCAGGCAATACCTAAATATATAAAGGTATAGGATAGATTACCCAGGAAAGAAAGTAGCACACCCACAAGAATCAAAGGCATGGCAATCTTGCTGCCGAAGTTAGTAATGGGAATGATGGCTGCCCGGAGCTTAATGGGGGCATAATGGGTTGCATACTGGACAGCATGACCGGCTTCATGACAGGCAACACCGATGGCAGCAGTGGATGTGCTGTCATATACTCCGTTGGAAAGACGAATCACATTGGTTTTGGGATCAAAGTGGTCGGTCAGTTCACCGGCAATACGCTCAATTCTGACATTATACACACCGTTATTGCGAAGAACCTGCATGGCTGCGTCTGCTCCGGTAATTCTTCGGGTAGAATATTGGGTGGAGTAGCGCTTAAACGTGCTTTTTACAGAAGAACTTGCCCACATGGAAAGAATCAAACACGGCAGAACCAACACAAGATAGGTCCAGTCAAAGCCGTAAAAACCGTAGTTCATAGAGAAACCTCCTTTTCTCAGGGTATATTATATCCAATTTTAAAAGATATGGCAATATGCTTACCGGTTCATGATTTCAATATTTCTTTACAAGGTTTTGGATTTTGTGTATAATAATTGTTAATTTACAGATGGGAGGGTGTCGCATGGCGTTTTTATACATGCTTGAAAACATTCGTGTGCCAGTGCTCAATGAGTTTATGCTGGCTGTTACCTATTTGGGTGATGAGATCGCATTTTTGGTAACGGCTTTGATTTTGATTTGGTGCGCGGATAAGCGTACCGGTTATTATGTCCTTTCTGTTGGATTCCTGGGTACCATTGCCAACCAATTTATGAAGCTGTGGTTCCGGATCCCCAGACCCTGGGTGTTAGATGAGAACTTTACGATCCTGGAGCAGGCCAGAGAGGGCGCATCCGGATACAGTTTCCCCAGCGGACACACACAGAGCTCTGTGGGCACATTTGGTGCCATCGCCTATACCACTAAGTATAAGGTTTTGCGGTGGTTATGCATTGCTGCGGTTATTTTAGTGCCCTTTTCAAGAATGTATATCGGTGTCCACACACCGCTGGATGTGGGTGTGGCAGCGCTGATGGCAGCTGTTTTGATTTTTGTTTTAAAACCCATTATTCTCGGCAAGAATCCCCGGGTATTTCCGGTATTCCTGGGAATCATGGTAGCAGTATCCGTTGCATTCCTCTGTTTCGTGGAGTTCTATCCGTTCCCTGCGGATATCGATCCCCATAATATGGCATCTGGCCTCAAAAATGCCTACACGCTGATCGGCTCTTTGCTGGGCCTGGTTGCTGTTTATATCGTAGATGAAAAATGGCTGCATTTCCCCACAAAAGCTGTTTGGTGGGCACAGATCATCAAAGTTGTAGTTGGCCTTGGCTTGGTATTGGCCGTAAAGAGCGGCATGAAGGCACCGCTGGAAGCGGTCTTCGGTGAACTGGCCGGTCGTGCTGTTCGCTACTTTATGATCGTTGTTGTAGCCGGAATTGTATGGCCTCTCACATTCAAGTGGATTGCAAAACTGGGAAATAAGGAGTAAGATGGTTCATGAATGTGATCCTTTGGATTGCGGTTGCTGTTCTTTTGCTGGTGCTGCTTAGCGGTGGATATGTGTTTGTAAAGGCATGCGTCCGCAGAAAAGATCTGCCCTGGCTGGAGGAAGAGAAGATCAAGAAAACCGGCTATGCAAGGTTTTATAATTGCATCTGCGCTTCTGATGAATGGCTGAAGGAACACAATGCCCAGGATGTGTCTATGACATCACATGACGGTTTGATCCTTCATGCGTATTGGATTCCTGCAGAGAATGCCAGAGGAACTATTTTGCTTGCCCACGGATATCGCAGCACATTTTTAGTGGATTTTGGTTTGGCATTTGCTTTTTACCATGCACTTGGAATGAATATCCTTGTGCCTTACCAGCGCAGTCATGGAAAAAGTGAAGGCAGGTTCATTACCTTTGGTGTAAAAGAATCGGAGGATATGAAGAATTGGATCCATTATCACAATGAGAAGTTTGGAACATGTCAGATGATTCTCAGCGGCCTTTCCATGGGCGCTTCAACCGTACTCTATTTGGCCGATCAGGAACTTCCCGATAATGTGAAATGTATCATTGCCGATTGCGGATTTACTTCCCCGAAGACCATTTTGGATTCTGTGTTTCGACAGACAGTGCATCTTCCTTCCGGACCTTCTTTGTGGGCGGCGGATCTGTTTGCCCGTATCTTTGCGGGTTTCAGTTTATCCCAAAAAGATACAAGGGTCGCGCTGAATAATGCAAAGCTCCCCGTTCTGATGATCCACGGAAAAGATGATGATTTTGTGCCGTGCTATATGACGCAGCAGGGCTATGATGCCTGCTGCGGCGAGAAAGAAATATTATTGGTAGAAGGTGCCGGCCACGGTGTCAGCTGCCTGACGGATAAGGAAACCTATACAAAGCGCTTATTAGCTTTTTTGGAAAAGCATTTGGAGGACTTTTGATGAATTACGCGGTCATTAAAAATTGTGATATTGCCAATGGACCGGGTGTGCGGGTGAGCTTATTTGTATCCGGATGCACACACCGCTGCCCCGGTTGCTTTAATGCAGAGGCCTGGGATTTTGATTATGGAATGCCTTTTACCCAGGAAACCATTGATGAAATTTTGGAAATGATGAAACCTTCTCATATTAAGGGTCTGACTCTTCTGGGTGGTGAGCCTTTTGAACCCCAGAATCAGCCGGAGATTGTTAAATTGCTTCGGCAGTTGAAAGCTGCTTATCCTGAGAAGTCTGTTTGGGCGTTCTCCGGATATTTGTTTGATGAAGATATTCTGGCAGGTCGCCTGGGTCCCTGGGAAATTACCAATGAATATTTGAAGTATCTGGATGTACTGGTGGATGGCCCCTTTGTAATGGAGAAAAAGGATTTGAGTTTGCGTTTTCGTGGTTCATCCAATCAGCGTTTAATTGATGTGCCGGCTTCCTTGAGAGAGCATCGTGTTGTGCTCTGGGAAGACTGGCAGGGAAGTGAAAGGGGATTGAAATAATGGAAAAGATTCGTGTAAAGAGATTAAAAGAAAATGCAATCATGCCTACTTACGGTTCTGCGGAAGCAGCAGGTGCAGACTTATACGCCTGCCTTACCGAGCCGATGACCATTCAGCCCGGTGAATCGGTCTTTATTCCCACCGGACTTGCCATGGAACTGCCCGTTGGATTTGCAGGTCTTATTTATGCCAGAAGCGGTTTGGCATGCAAGCGTGGATTGGCACCGGCGAATAAAGTTGGCGTTGTGGACTCTGATTATCGGGGCGAGTTTATGATTGTGTTGCATAATCATGGTGAAACAGCTCAGACAATTGAGCATGGTGAGCGGATTGCCCAGCTTGTCATTACACCTGTCTTTACTCCCGGATTTACTGAAGTGGATGAATTATCCGATACAGAACGCTCCGGCGGAGGCTTTGGCTCTACAGGTAAATGATTCTTGAAATTAAAAAATGGAAAAGTTTTTCTAAATACTGTACATTTTCGTTTTTTAAGCTATAATATAAAGAGGGGATTATGTCCCCGTATTCTCGACATATGATAGGAGTAGCATATGGAAATTCTATCTGCGATTATTCAGATGCTCGGCGGTCTGGCCATGTTCCTCTATGGTATTGAGGTCATGGGTGATGGTTTGAAAAATAGTTCCGGTGATGCGCTGAAGCGTGTTTTGGAGAAGGTTACCGGTAACTTGATCACTGGTGTTTTGACCGGTACGCTGGTTACCGCGGTTATCCAGAGTTCTACTGCAACCATCGTTTTGGCAGTTGCTCTGATTGGCGCCGGCGTTTTGACCCTGAAGCAGGCTGTATCTATTGTTATGGGTGCCAATATCGGTACAACCATTACTGCGTGGATTACAAACCTGGCCTTCATGGAAGGCGGCGGAAACTTCTTCCTGTGGCTGTTTGATACCGATACTTTGGCTCCCATTGCTCTGTTCCTTGGTATCGTTCTGATTATGTTTATCAAGACCAAGAAGGCTAAGACCGTTGGTGATATTTCCATGGGTTTTGGTATTCTGTTTATCGGTCTGATGAATATGACCGGCGCTGTGAAGGGCTTTGCAAATTCTCCTGCTTTTATGGAAGTGCTGGCCAGCTTCTCTAACTCTCCCATTCTGGGTATCCTTGCCGGTTTGGTGCTGACCGTAATCGTTCAGAGCTCCTCTGCAACTGTTGCAATGCTGCAGTCTCTGTCTGCAACCGGTGCAATGGACTTCTCCGGTGTGTATCCCATTATCATGGGTATCAACATCGGTACTTGTATCGTTACCGCATTCTACTGCTTTGTTGGTGAGTCTCATAAGGACTCCCGCCGTACCGGTCTTGTGCATGTTGTTTTCAACACAATCGGTACTGTTGTGTTTATGATCATCCTGAGTGTTATGCAGCATTTCCAGGTGTTTGGCAGTTCCTTCTGGGGTATGGAAGCAAGCTCTACCGTTATTGCAATCTTCCAGTCCATGTTTAACATCTTCACTTGTGTCCTGCTGCTGCCCTTCACCAATCAGCTGGTTAAGATGTCCTTGATGATTGTTAAGGATGAACCTGAAAAGGCACCTGCGCACCCCGAACTGCACACTTTGGTGGAGAATCTTTACATTTCTCCCGCTGTTGCTGTCCATGAGGCAACCAAGGCTGTTGCTGCAATGGGTAGAGTTGCGCTGGTCAATATCGGCCGTGGCTGTGATCAGCTGCTGGATTACGATGAATCCCGCAATGCAATTATTGATGAAGATGAAGAGTGCCTGGATCAGTTTGCTGACCGTGCTGACCACTTCCTGATTGGCCTTTCCAAGGTTGTGGAAGATGAAGCCGGTGACCGTCAGGTGGACATGCTGATGCAGTCTGTTCCCAACTTCGAGCGTATTGGTGACTATGCTACCAACTTTGTTGAGCTGGCTCAGCGTTTGGAAGCAGAAAATACCGTGTTCTCCGATATGGCTAAGCAGGAACTGAAGATTCTGTCTGATGCCGTTAAGGAAATCATTCAGATCACTGTGGATGCATTTACCAATGATGATAACCAGGCAGCCAAGGCTATTGAGCCCCTGGAAGAGACCATCGACGATATGGTTATGATCCTGCGTGACCGTCATACCAAGCGCCTGAAGACCGGTACCTGCAGCGTTTCCTCCGGCCTGGTATTCATGGAAACTCTGACTTACATGGAACGTGCTTCCGACCAGTGTTCCTCTATTGCGGTTATGATGATGGCTCGTAATAATGAGGCTATTCTGCACAACCACTACGATTACCTGAAGGAAATCCACGCTGGCAACGACGCTGCATACAATGCAGAAAAGGATCGTCGCCGTGAGCAGTACATTGCGCCTCTGAAGGCAATCCAGTAAATATCAAATAGAAATCCCACCGGAATTCCGGTGGGATTTTTTATTAGTAATAAAGCAGATCGGAGTAAGTGGGGTAGGGCCAGTAGCTCTTATCGGTCAGTTCCTCCAAAATATCTGCATCCTTACGCAGAGACTCCATTGCCTGTACAATCACATCGTGATAGTAAACGCTGGCTGCAGTACTGTCGGAAGGTACAGTGTTCAGTGCATTGCGCAGTTCTTCGCATTTGGCGTAGCAGCTGTCTGCAGCGGCGGAGAGCTTGTTTGCCAAGGCGGTTTCTGCAGCACAAGGGATACCCAATTGTTTTTTGGAAAGAATGCTTTCGCACAGACTCTTTACATAGGCCAGTGCAGCAGGAAGGATCTGATGCACCAGCATGTCGATACTGGTACGAGCTTCAATATTGATGATTTTGCAGTAGGCCTCCACATGGATCTCGTGACGGGCACGATACTCCGCTTCAGTATAGATGCCGTGCTTTGTGACAAGGTCGATATGCTTCTGATCCAGATAGCTGGCAAGACTCTTGGGGGTACTGTTCAGGTTGCTGAGGCCACGCTGAGCGGCTTCTGCTTCCCACTGCTTGGAGTAACCATTACCATTAAAGATGATTCTCTGGTGCTCAGTAAAGGTCTTGCTGACCAGGTGCTGCAGCGCGGTGTTAAAATCATCGGCTTTTTCCAGAATATCAGCAAAACGGCCAAGCTCTTCCGCCATAATGGTGTTCAGGGCAACATTGGGACCGGAGATGGACTGGGAGGAGCCCAGCATACGGAATTCAAACTTGTTACCGGTGAAGGCCAGGGGAGAAGTACGGTTTCGGTCTGTAGTGTCCTTGGGAATTGCAGGCAGGACATCCACACCAATCCGCATGACACTCTTCTGGGGATCAACATAGTTGGTTCCATTGATAATAGATTCCACAACGGAGGTCAGTTCGTCACCCAGGAAAACGGAAATGATAGCAGGAGGTGCTTCACCTGCACCCAGTCGATGGTCATTACCGGCAGAAACAATGCTGCAGCGCAGATAATCCTGATATTCATCCACACCCTTGATGAAGGCTGCCAGGAAGACCAGGAACTGTGCGTTCTGGCGGGGTGTCTTACCGGGGCTGAACAGATTCTTGCCGCCATCAGTGCTTAGAGACCAGTTGTTGTGCTTACCGGAACCGTTGACACCTGCGAACGGCTTTTCGTGAAGCAGGCACACCAGATTATGCTTGGCAGCACATTTTTTCATGATCTCCATGATCAGCTGGTTGCTGTCACAAGCGCTGTTTGCATTGGAGTAAATAGGTGCCAGCTCATGCTGACAAGGGGCAGCTTCGTTGTGCTTTGTTTTGGAAAGGATGCCTAAACGCCAGAGCTGTTCATCCAAATCCTTCATATACCGGGAAATACGGGTTCGGATGGTACCAAAGTAGTGATCATCCAGTTCCTGACCCTTGGGAGGCTGAGCGCCGAAAAGAGTACGGCCGGTCAGACGCAGATCCTCGCGCTTGGCATACAGATCTTTGGGCAGAATGAAGTACTCCTGCTCAGCGCCTACACAGACTTCAACGCGCTTGGTATCCTGATCACCAAAGAGCCGCAGAATACGAACTGCTTCACGGGATACTTCGTCCATAGAACGCAGCAGGGGAGTCTTCTTATCCAATGCTGCTCCGGTATAGGAGAAGAAGCAAGTGGGGATGTAAAGGCTGTTATCCTTAACAAATGCAAAGGCAGTGGGATCCCAGGCAGTATATCCGCGGGCTTCGAAGGTGGCTCTCAGACCGCCGGAGGGGAAAGAAGAGGCGTCGGGTTCACCCCGTACCAGGGCGGTGCCCTTGAATTCCATAATGACCTTACCGTCACCGGCAGGTTCAATAAAAGAGTCGTGCTTTTCAGCGGTAATGCCGGTCATGGGCTGGAACCAATGGGTATAGTGAGTAGCACCCTTTTCAATTGCCCAAATCCGCATTGCCTCGGCGATTTCATTGGCAACTTCCAAAGTAAGAGAAGTGCCGTTGGCAATGCATTGCTTCCAGGAGACATAGATCTCAGGAGCAAGACGCTGTTTCATGGTTGCTTCGTTAAAAACGTCACAACCGAATATTTCAGGGATATTAATCATATCACTCATAATCTCAATCCTTTCAGAATCAAACAATGCTGACATTGTCTTCATAGATTCTATTCTATTATTAGGAAAAATGCAAGTAAATTAACGGCAATTCTTGAATAAGATATGGATGCAATCGGTAAGGATTCTGCAAAGAAAAGAGGAAATCGTTTGTGTTTGGCTTTACCGTATATTTTAGTCTTGCAATTTAGTGATGGAAAGTGTATGATTGTAAAAAAGCGTAATAACGAAAGGAGATTATTATGTCTAATTATTTGCAAATGACTAAGGAGCAGCTGCAGCTGGAGCTGGATGCCCAAATGGCCCATCTGCGCGCATGCAAGGATCAGAATCTGAAACTCAATATGGCACGCGGTAAGCCCGCAAAGCAGCAGCTGGATGCAGTCAGCGACATTCTTTCCGTCATTACTACCGGCGAGGAATGCTTCGACGGCAATCTGGATACCCGTAACTACGGTGAGCTGGCAGGTATTCCTTCCGCAAGAGCTTATTGGGCAGAAGTCCTGGGCTGTAAGCCCGAGCAGACTTTTGTAGGCGGTAGCGCAAGCCTGAACCTGATGTTCGATGTCATCGCAAAGGCATATTCCCATGGCCTGCTTCATAGCCCCAAGCCCTGGTGCAAGGAAGAAGTTGTCAAATTCCTGTGCCCCAGCCCCGGTTATGACCGTCATTTCCGTATTACCGAAACCTTTGGTGCAGAGCTGATCGTCATTCCCATGAAGGATGACGGCCCCGACATGGATATGGTTGAAGAGCTGGTTAAGGATCCTCAGGTTAAGGGTATTTGGTGTGTTCCCAAGTATTCCAACCCCGAAGGCATTATTTACTCCGACGAAGTTGTCAACCGTTTTGCTGCACTGAAGCCCGCAGCACCTGACTTCACCATTATGTGGGACAATGCATACTGCATCCATGAGTTTGAGGGTGAGTTTGTTCCCTTCAAGGATATTCTCTCTCTGTGTGAAGAAGCAGGCAACCCTGATATGGTTTATGAGTTTGCATCTACCTCCAAGATTACCATTGCAGGCGGCGGTTTCTCTGTCATGGCAACGAGCAAGGCAAACATGGCATATATGTCCAAGCTGATTGGTGTTCAGACTATTTCTTACGATAAGGTCAACCAGCTGCGTCACGTGAAGTATCTGAAGAATAAGGAACATACCCTTGAGATCATGAAGCGCCACGCTGCTTGCATGGCTCCCAAGTTCGCTGTTGTTTCCGATCTGCTGGAGAAGGAAATCAAACCCTGCGGCTTTGCCCGCTGGAATCGTCCTAAGGGCGGTTACTTTGTAAGCTTGTATACCATGGACGGTACTGCTAAGCGTGCGCTCGCTCTGTGCAAGGACTGCGGCCTGGAGATGACGCCTGCCGGCGCTACCTATCCCCATGGCATTGATCCTCATGACAGCAATATCCGTGTTGCTCCCAGCTTCCCCACCGTAGAGGAGCTTGAAAAGGCAATGGATGTATTCTGCACCTGTCTGAAGGTTGCAGCACTGGAAAAGCTCTTAAATGCTTGATATTAAAAGGGCAGACAATGGTCTGCCCTTTTATTTTTGATTATATGCGGATATAATATATCCTACATGGAGTGCTTATATTGGAAAAAATCAGTAAAATAATTGCAAAGTATTGGGATATTGTGTCTTATTTGTTCTTTGGCGGGTTGACAACCTTAGTCAACTTCCTGGTTTATTTTCCGCTGTACAATTGGCTTGGATGTTCAGGTCTAGTCAGTAATGTGATAGCCTGGGTTGTAGCGGTAGCGTTTGCGTTTGTTACTAATAAGCCGTTTGTCTTTAAAAGTCATGATTGGTCCCGTTCTGTTGTGCTGCCGGAACTGTCAAAATTTGTTGGTTGTCGGATTGCCTCCGGACTTCTGGAAACTGTAGTGATTTGGGTTGTTGTCGACTTGCTGGGACGCAACGGCAATTGGGTGAAAATTGTTGTCAGTGTCCTTGTTGTCATTTTGAATTATATATTCAGTAAATGGATCGTATTTAGAAAGAAAGAGAAGTCTTAACCTTCTCTTTCTTTTTTGCTAATAAGTGAAATATCTGTTGACAAAATTGCAACATATAGGTATAATATTTAAGCGCACTTGCGAGAGTGTTGGAATGGTAGACAAGCACGTTTGAGGTGCGTGTGGTTAACGCCGTGTGGGTTCGAGTCCCATCTCTCGCACCAAATGAAAAGAGGAGGCTTCTGCCTCCTCTTTTTCTATATGTTATCGGTTTCAACAAACAGGGGGTGTCTTTATGGTAGATATTGAGAAATATATGAGCAGTTTGATTTCTTTGCTTCAAAATCAATTTGGTGAAAGACTGCTGTATGTAGGTTTGCAGGGAAGCTATCTGCGCGGTGAAGCGACGGAATGCAGTGATATTGATATAATGGTTGTAGTCGATTTGCTCTCTGTTTCAGATCTTGATGCGTACCGGACGATCATTGCATCCATGGATTATTTTGACCGTTCCTGCGGTTTTATTTGCAGTAAAGAGGATCTTCTTCATTGGAACCATCTTGAAATGTGCAATCTTCTTCATAGTACAAAGGATTATTTTGGGAAGCTATGCGACCTTATTCCGGAATATACCCGGGAAGATATCCACACTTTTGTAAAACTGAGCATCAACAATCTGTATCACGAGATATGTCATCGTTATATCCATGGAAATAAGGAGAATATTGTAGCGGCATTGCCCGGTACATATAAGGGTGTATTTTTTATCCTGCAGAATTTTTATTACCTAAAGTCCGGGGAGTTCATTACCCGGAAAGCAGAACTGCTGAAGAAGCTGGATGACAAAGATCGGGATGTTTTGGCACGCTCTATAGATCTTGGTAGCGGAAATGCCTATGATTTTGAGGAAACATTTGCGTTGCTGTTTTCCTGGTGTCAGGAAACATTATCTAAGCTCTAACGCATCATTATGTTGTTTTGCGTTATTTGCTGTGATATAATGCAGAAAAGAAGATGAGGTGATTCTATGGTTCGTTTCTTTGTGAACGCTGATGATATGCTGGGAGATGAAATTACTCTCACCGGAGAGAATGCTGCCCATGCAAAAGTCTTACGCTTAAAAGCAGGTGAGCAGGTGCTGATCTGTGACGGCGATGGCAGGGAATGTGTTTGCACCGTAAAAGATATTGCTTCCGGTGCGTTGACTTTGGCTGTGGATTCCAGACAGGATTCTGTTTCCGAAGCAAAAGTAAAGGTTAGCATTTATATGGCTTTCCCCAAAGCAGATAAGCTGGAACATGTAATTCAGAAAGCTACCGAATTGGGAGCTTACGAAATTGTGACATTTCCTTCTGCAAGATGTGTGTCCAAGCCGGATGAAAAGAGCCTGAAAAAGAAGCTGGAGCGCTGGCAGAAAATTGCCGCATCGGCTGCAGAACAGTCCGGTCGTGGAAGAATTCCTGAGGTCATTGTACTTCCTACCTTCAAAGAGGCACTGAAACGGGTAAGTGAAGCGCAGATGCCCATCATGTTCTATGAAAATGAACATGCTACCACATTGCGTATGGCCTTGGAATCCTGCAGCTATGAAAGTGTAAGCCTTCTGTCAGGCCCTGAGGGCGGCCTGGAGGAGAAGGAAGTGGAAATGGCTAAGGAGGCAGGCCTTCGGATCTGTACCCTTGGGCGGCGCATCCTGCGCTGTGAAACCGCTCCTCTATGTGGACTATCTGCTGTCATGTATGCAAGCGGTGAGTTCTAATAAAAAGACGGTCAGATAACTGACCGTCTTTTTATTTATGATACTTGCTGCCGGCATGAATGGCTTCGGCGCGATATAACTGCTCTAAAACCATGATACGCGCCAAATGATGGGGGAAGGTCATGGGACTCATAGACAGTTTAAAATCGGCCTTGTCCTTAATCCGCTGTGCCATTCCAAAGGAGGAGCCGATCAGAAAACAAGCACTGCTTTTGCCGGAATTTTTTACATCAGAAAGTTTTCCCGCTAATGCTTCCGAGGAAAGCATTTTACCCTCAGGAGTCAAAGTACAGAACCACGCACCCTTGGGGATTTTTGTGAGAATCAGCTCCGCTTCCTTCTCAAGACCTGCAGTAATTTCAGCAGGGGAGGGGTTATCCGGAAGACGGACTTCGGGCAGCTCCAATAATTTAAACTGGCAGTAGCCTTTCATTCGTTTTTCATATTCCGCCGCAGCACTGAGGTAAAATTTTTCCTTCAGTTTGCCCATGGCGATCAATGTAATCTCAAACATACAATCACTCCCGCATCATTATATCATTGGTTCATAAAGAATGCAATTACCAGTTATATTGGTGAAATTTATGGGGAAAAGTAATTCGGGAGGGATACAGATGAACAGAAAAAAGAGAAAAGAAAACGAGGAAATATCCACAGATCCGTTTGGAAGCTATACCGGAATCCCTGTAGATTCCAATGAACTGCCGATACAGGACGCAGATGATCTGTAATGGAACCCTCCCTTTATATATAGGGAGGGCTTGATTACTTATTTTGAAATTTTCGTTTTGTAGCCATTCCACCCCGGATATGGCGTTCCTTTTTGTTTTTCTCCAATACTTCCCGGACTTGTTGATACAAAACTTTATTGCAATGGGGAAGTCTGTTTTGCAGATCTTTATGTACTGTGGATTTGGAAATTCCAAATTTACCGGCGGCATTTCTGACCGTTGCTCCGGTTTCAATCATGTACACAGCCAGTTCGCAAGCTCTCTGATCAATCGTATCGGCCATAATCGTCCCTCCCTGGTGTGTCCTGCCAAGAAAAGATTATGCGAAAATCCAATCTAATATGCTACCTTGACAGCGGGAAGTTCTAACAGTAGAATAAAGATGAATAAATCTAAGAGGTGCAATTATGCAATATTTCCATAATGATTATAATGAGATGTGCCATCCTGCCGTTTTGCAGAAAATGCAGGAAAATATGGGAAAGCAGATGGGCGGATATGGCATTGATACTGCTTGTGAACATGCTGCGGATATGATTCGCCAGGCGTGCAAAAAGGATGATTTGTTTGTACATTTCCTTGTGGGCGGCACACAGACCAATCTGACTGTGATCGCTGCTGCGCTGCGCCCCCATCAGGCGGCAATTGGTGCGGACACTGCCCATATCAATGTCCATGAAACCGGTGCAATTGAGGCAACGGGACATAAGGTAATTGGACTTCCTACCAATGATGGCAAAATCAATGCAGCGCAAATTCGCAATGCATTGGATATGCATTTTGCCGATGAAGCTCATGAACATATTCCTCAGCCGAAACTTGTGTATATTTCCAATCCCACAGAGCTTGGTACTATTTATTCCAGAAAAGAACTGGAAGAAATTTCTGCCGCTTGCAAGGAATACAAACTCTATTTGTTTGTGGACGGTGCCCGTTTAGGCTACGGCCTGGCAGCAAATGGAAATGATCTGACTTTTGCTGATTTGGCTCGCCTGACGGATGTATTTTACATTGGCGGTACCAAGGTTGGTGCTATGTTCGGTGAAGCGGTTGTGATTTCCAATCCGGTTTTGGCGGAAGATTTCCGCTATATCATGAAGCAGCACGGTGCAATGCTGGCAAAGGGCTGGCTGCTGGGTTTGCAGTATGAGGCGCTGATGGAGAATGATCTGTATCTTCAGATTGCTGCCCATGCGGATACTATGGCAGATAAGATCCGTGCGACTTTGTCGGAACTGAATTATCCTCTGTTGGTTGAAGGCGTTACCAATCAGATTTTCCCCATTCTCCCGGATGACCTGCTGGATAAACTGAAAGAGGACTTTACCTTTAGCGAACAGCTGCGTGTAGATGAATCCCACCGTGCTGTGCGTTTCTGCACAAGCTGGGCAACCAAGGAAGAATCTGTGGATGCTCTGTGCGATGCATTGAAAAAATTGTCTGTTTGATGCCGTTTATTCATAAAAAGGCAATATTATGATAGTATATTCAGTGTGGAAAGGGTGATGAGGTTGCTGGAAGTAAATAAAAAGACATTATTTCGTATTTTCATTGGTGCAGCCGGCTGCATTGTTCTGTATTGGCTGCTGAATGAAACAGAAAATGTAAAACGCGTTTTAGGTGCTGTTTTAGATATTCTCTCTCCGTTTATTACCGGCGGATGTATTGCGTTCATTCTGAATGTTCCAATGCGTTTCTTTGAAAACAAGCTTACGAAGATCGAAGCGGCTGGTATGCGGCGTGCAGTAGCGCTGTTGTTGACTTTTATTTCGGTTGCGCTGGTTTTGGGTGGCGTGTTCTGGCTGCTGATTCCTCAGCTGGTGGATACCATTGAAGCGTTTATGCCTGCAGTTTATGAATTTTTGCAGGAAACCGCTGTGTATATCGATGAAGTAATCAGCGAATAGCCTGAGGCAATGAGTTTTCTGCAGAACTTCGCTGATGGTGGCTCTTTTGATCTGGCTGCATTGGTGCAGAAAATTGTCACTTGGTTGGGTGATCGCGTTTCGACCATTTTGCAGGGTGCCGCATCGGCCCTTAGCCGCGTTGCATCCTTTGCTATGGATCTGTTTGTGGCTATCGTTTTCGCTGTCTATTGTCTTTTCCAAAAGGAAACCCTTGCACGGCAGGGAAGAAAGATCCTTTACGCTTTTACAAAAGAGCGTTTTGCTGACAGACTGATTCATATCCTGAGATTGTCCAATTCCACGTTCTCCAATTTCCTGTCTGGTCAGTGTATCGAGGTTTGTATTTTGGGTGTAATGATCGCTGTGTCCATGGCGATCCTGAAAATGCCCTATATCCCTCTGGTTAGCGTATTGGTAGCTGTAACCGCCTTTGTTCCTATTGTTGGTGCTTGGGTTGGCTGTGCAGTTGGCGCTTTCTTTATGCTGGTCAGCGATCCTATGCAGGCTGTTTGGTTCCTTGTAATGTTCCTGGTTGTGCAGCAGATTGAGGGTAATTTGATTTATCCCAAGGTTGTCGGCACCTCTATTGGCTTGTCCGGTATGTGGGTTATCGTCGCGATTTCTGTTGGCGGTGATCTGTTCGGTATTGTTGGCATGCTGCTGATGATTCCCTTTGCCTCTGTGATCCAGACTATCCTCAGAGAAGATGTTGCGATACGCGTATATCAGCGCAAGATCAATCCTGAGAAGCTGGAAGCACAGCCGCCGATTCTGCGTTCCCACTTGAAAGAAAACCGGGAAAAGAATAAGCAAAAGCGTCAGATTCGCAGAAATATCAAAAAGCAAAATAAGAAATAAAAGAAAGGCGATGGATCTTATGATCCATCGCCTTTTAAATTTGGGTAAATTCGTAATCTTCAAATTTTAAACGGTCGCCGATGTCAACGCCATAAGGAAGCAGAGCGATTGCCACTTCGGAAACAACACCGGTGGCGTCATACTTGACATAAGCATAGTCACCGCGAATATCAACCACAGTACAGAGCATAGAGTTCTCCTTTATGAAAACCCTCCCCTGGAAATCCAGGGGAGGGTAAATGCTAATTAGGGTTAAGGATTAGTCCTTGTACAGGTCAACCAGCTTGACCAGGTGCTCGTAACGCTCCTTAGCAGCAGCCTCGTTCTTAGCGAACAGTTCGGTTGCACGCTCGGGGAACTCACGAGTCAGACGAGCATAACGTGCTTCGTTCATCAGGAACTCCTGGTAGCCGCCCTTAGGTGCCTTGGAGTCCAGAGTGAACTTGCCGGTCTCCTTGGAAGGATCGAAGCGGAACAGGTTCCAGTAACCGCAGTCGACAGCCTTCTTCATTTCAGCCTGGCAGTTCATCATGCCGCCCTTGATGGAGTGCATCTCACAGGGAGCGTAGCCGATGATCAGGGAAGGACCGTTGTAAGCTTCTGCCTCGCAGATAGCCTTGATGGTCTGAGCCTGGTTTGCGCCCATAGCGATCTGAGCAACGTAAACATAGCCGTAGCTCATTGCGATCTCGGACAGGGACTTCTTCTTGGTTTCCTTACCGGAAGCTGCGAACTGAGCAACCTGGCCGATGTTGGAAGCCTTGGAAGCCTGACCGCCGGTGTTGGAGTAAA
>JAFOBK010000117.1 GCA_017381835.1 Oscillospiraceae bacterium
CTCGAGCCTACTGACAAGTGCCGTGGTGAAGCAAAGGCCGTTTCCACCATCATGAAGCATCTGAAAGAGAATGGCCTGAGAAACGGCAAGCTGCAGATCGCGCACTGTCGCAACGAAAAAGCCGCCGCTGAGCTGAAGGGCATGATCGAGGCAGAGCTTCCCGAGGTGACGGTGAAAATCGGAAAGAATCTTGGACTTTGCAGCTACTATGCCGAACGAGGTGGTATGCTGGTAGGCTACGAAAAGTTCTGATACATACCAAGGAAAGGAAAAAGTTGAGATGGCTAAGAAGATTCTGATTACGGCAGAAACCGGTTCTGATATTTCCAGGGAAATGGCGGAGGAACTAGGCATCCAGTTGATCCCCATGCACGTTTCCCTGGGAAGTGAAACACTGGATGATGGTACCTTCCCTCCGGAGGATGTCTGCGCTTACTACGACAAAACCGGCAAGTGCCCCACCACCAGCGGAAGCACGCCCTATGACTTTGAAACCATTTACGATCAGCTGTTTGCTGAAGATCCCGACCTGCAGATCCTGCACCTGGCCTATTCCGCTGTGACTACCTGCTCTTACCATAGCTGTGAGCTGGCCATTGAGGAGAAGCCCTACGCCAGAAATGTCTGGATCGTGGACACCAAGCATGTATCCGTGGGGCAGTGCGCTGTGGTCATTGGTGTCCTGGGGTGGCTGGCAGAGCATCCGGATGCCACTTTGGATGAAGCAGCAACCGCTGCCGTGAAGATCGGTGAGCAGACCAAGATGTGCTTCATCCCCGACAATCTGGACTACCTCCGGGCCGGCGGCCGCTGCAGCAACGCTGCGGCTCTGGTGGGCAACCTGCTGCAGCTGCATCCGTGCATTGAGATCATCGACGGCAGACTGATCGCTGGAAAAAAGTATCGGGGTAAGCTCTGCAAGGTGGCTCCTTTGCTGCTGAAAGAGTTTGCTGCCAAGCATAATCTGAAGAAGGACCACCTGTACTTCATTAACACCCCCTATATGAACGTGGGTGTACGGGAAGCACTGAACGCAGAAGCTGCCGCCATGGGTTTTGAGAAGATCACCTGGGTCAAAACCGGCTGTGTCATCACCTGCCATGGTGGTCCCGGTGCCTTTGGCATTGTTGGAACTGTTGAATAAATATGGGAATAACTGATTCTTATCCAATCAGTCACCCCCGATTCTACGAAATAAGAGGCAGTATCTAAGATTTTGTTATTTTTACGGACTCCTCTTGTTAGGAACAGATCAATATTCGCCTGACTATACCGTTCCGTGAAGAACGAATAAACAATGCCCGGTATGGGAGAGAGAACGAACTGCGGGGTAAATATGATGGAAACAAGCAAAAGAATGCAGTACCCCGGGTGAAGCATAAGAAACAGTTAGAACTAAGAGCGCTCTTACATGTAACGAAAATATATAAAAAACCAAAAAGACCACTCTTTTTATGGCATAGAAAAAGCGGCGTAGCCCTTGATTGGGTTACGCCGCCTGACTCTATACGGATTACTTCTGATCGATACGGTATCGCACCGTATTTCCGCAGAGGCTCATGCCGGAGATCTCCATGATGGCCGAGACCACCTGGCGCTCTCCATAGACAAACTGAGGCGTGTACTCGCCGTCCTTGACGAGGTATTGCCAGTCATTGTCCATTCTGCTCCAGACCTTAGCAAAGGTTACCTTGCGGGAGACATCGGGAAAGGTGACCACAAAGACGATGGGCTTCCGCTTAGCCTTATGGTGCCACAGACGCTGCAGAGCGTCAAGCATCGAGATGTCTTCCTTTGTACCAGACTCATTTTTCATGGTCGGGCTTCTCCTGATCAGAAGGGCAGCTGGGCATCGTCATCCTCCAGCATCGCAAAATCAGATGCCGGTGGGGTGTAAGCACCATAGGGATTAGACGCAGGCGGTGCCCCATAAGCACCGTAGGGGTTCGGTGCAGGTGCTGCTGCAGGGGCACCCTTGGCATTGCTGTCGCTCTTGGAATCAGCGAAATACACATTGTCAGCGACGACCTCTGCCGTGCGGCGCTTGTTGCCATCCTTGTCGGTCCAGCTGCGGATCTGGAGCTTGCCGCTCACCACAGCCATACGACCCTTCTTGAAGTATTTGCCAACGAACTCGCCGGTCTGGCGCCACGCTACACAGTCGATGAAATCGACTTCCTTCTCATTGCTGTTGCCGGACTTGAAATCCCGGTCGACAGCGACGGTAAAGGAGGCGACGGCAATGCCGCTGCCGGTACGCCGCAGCTCCGGATCCCGAGTGAAACGGCCCATAATAACGATATGATTAAGCATGATAATTCTCCTCCAATGTGTGGGCAGCCGCAGAGGACTGCCCACTTTTGATTTCTTAAAATAAACTCAGACCGGAGTATTCCTGTCCGCCCGCAGGAGGCTGGTAAGGGCCTGCCTGGCTTGCTTCAGCCGGCCGCCGGTTCTGCTGCTGACCAGAATGAGTCTGGGACAGATACCAGGCCGTGAGCCAGGACTCATAATGGGTCCTGGTCATCAGAAGCAGCTCAGAAAGGGCATCGAAGGTCATACTGACCGCTACATGATTCTCCGGCTTATTGCCAAACTTGGGTACGATCAGGCCTTTAGCATCCTTCTCACCGGGACCGCTGGAGGCCGTAAAGAGGAAATCCGTCTTCTGGGCGGCCATCAGCTTACAGACACGGGAGAGGCTCTTGCCGTCCGGTCTGGCCTTGCCATACTGGCGAAGCTTCTCTGCAGAGGTGCCGCCCAGCCATTCCTGAATTGGTTTGCTGTCGCCATTCTGCTTCTTCTGCTGCAGGATATAGCGCAGCTCGCCGCAGGACAGCTTCCGACACAGCTCCAGAAGCTCCGGGATGGAGATGTAGATGTGGATGTTATTGGTCTGCCTCTGCCC
>JAFOBK010000118.1 GCA_017381835.1 Oscillospiraceae bacterium
ATATTCAGACCCTCTTCGGCGTGGGTATTGATCACGTCAAAGAGCAGCTTGGCATACTTGCCGTCACCCACCACATTGGTACGGGGGCTGAAGGCTAGGGGCAGATGGGAGGTGATGAAGATGGGGGCGTCATAGCCCTCGCCCAGCTTGTTGTGCAGCCAGGTCTCCAGCTGCTTAGCCAGAGCCTCCACGCCGGCCTGGGTGCCGCCGCCGTCGGGATAGTCATTCTCGTTCAGGACAAAGACGGAGTAGCCGTCAAAGTCATGACCGCCGGTGGCATCGATGCGGGAATCCTTGACGTCATGGTTACCCTGCACCAGAATGCTGTTGGCGTCGTTAATATTGGAATAGCTGTTCTGCACAGCGCCCATCAGTGCAGTGATACCAGCAGCGGTCTGACCGTTATCATCGCTCTCGTGGGTCTCGCAGTCGTAGTCACCCACGAACAGCATGCCGTCCATGGTCTGATACTTCTTAGAGATCTGCGCCAGAATATTGCGCACATTCTCAGCACTGCCGGCATGGTCGCCAGCCTGCTGGAAGTCGCCGCCAGCCAGGACATATGTGGTTTTCTCTGCGGCATTTGCCTGGAACGTGAATGTTGGGATTATGCTTACCAGCATCACGAAACACAGAACAAGCGAGAGAACTCTCTTCAGTTCCTTCATAATTTACTCCTCCTTGAATTGCTTCAAGTTTTTCTGAATATGCAATTTAGAAACACTAATCGCATATTACCTGATAATCAGAGTTATTATAGTCCATGTCAACATAAAAGTCAAATTTATTTTTCTATAGACAATATATAATTCTTATTTAAATTCGATACTTAAATAGCCGTTTACTAATAGCCGTTTACTGATGATATTGTCGCACAAAAACACCCCAACTTGCTCTTTTGCAAGTCGGGGTGATGCTTTTAAGGAATAATAATCAGCAGTAGTACGATCATGATGATACTACAAATAATAGAAATAGAGTTGATAGCGCTGGAGAGGCCAACATCGGATTTCATCTCACCGGTGAAGGCGGGAACCGCTGAACCAATGGGGCTGAATACCAACAGCACCAGGGTTTTTCTCACTTCCGGAGCAAAGGGCAGCAGGAAATAGAAGCAAGCTGCCAACACCGCTGCCACGGCAAAACGCACCGCAAGCACACGCGCGATTCTGCCCAGCTGTTCCTTCTCCGCGGTAATCTTAAATCCAACACCCAGCATAAGCATCGCACAGAAGGCATTGGCACCGCTGATGGTATCGGTAAAGGTTGTGATCGGTTTGGGAATCGGAATATGCAGAAGACATAGGATCGGCATAATCAAAAAGCAAAGAAACAGTATCGACTTGGACAGGGTTCGAACGATCCGCTTCAGCGTGATCTTGCCGCCGTTTTTCAAGACAGACGCTATACTGAATGCGCCACCCAGGCAGATAAAGCCGTTGCCGATATCAAAAAGGCAGCAGGAAATCACACCCAAGGGGCCAAGGAAATTTTGAACAAAGGGCAGCGCAAAACAGCCGATATTATATCCCGGCAGATTCAGCATCTCAAAAGCCTTTTGCTCTTTGCTGTTTCTTAAGTTAAGAACAAAACCCAAAAGTATATAAATGCCACCGCACAAAAGCGCAAGTAATGTCAGCACAAATAGAGAAGGATCCAATTCTTTATTGGCAAAGTTACTGATGATTGCTGCGGGCAGGGTAATTTTCAGGGTGACATTGGAAAGAACAGCAAAATCACTGTCCTTGAAAACGCCGATTCGTTTCAGCGTATAGCCTAAAATGATGATTGCAATAAAGCAACCGGCTTTGATCAGTACTTCAGCCACGGCAATCCTCTTTCTTTAGCCCACTTCGCTCCATGATCGCCTGCAAAATTTCCTCATCCGCAGGACAGAAATCATACTGGGGAATCTCAGCAGGGGTGACCCAACGGGCATCGTTATGTTCCAGCAGACGGATCTCCCCTTCTGCGATCACCGCATTAAACAAAATCAGGTGAACGGTCAAATCCGGATATTCATGGATTACTTCCATAAAAACATCCAAGGGTTTGACGGTAATATCCAGTTCTTCCCGGCATTCGCGGATCAGAGCCTCTTCCCTGCTCTCACCGGGTTCCACTTTACCGCCCACAAATTCCCACAGCAGCGCTCTGGCCTTATGGGCAGGTCTTTGGCATGCTAAAAAACGGTTTTTATCCCAAATAAGGGCAGCTACAACTTCAGTCATTTTGAACACCTAAATCTGCATGTACTTCTTTATACTTTTCGCGAATGCTCAGCAGGTCATCAAAGGTTTCCGGACGCTTACTGAGATCCCGCAGCAGCGCAGAGGGATGATAGATCGCGGTCATCCATACTCCGTTACTGCAAAACCAGTTGCCATGCTGCTGGGTAATCCGGAAATCAGGATCAATCAGCTTTTTCGCTGCAACACGTCCCAGGCAAACAATGATTTTCGGCCGGATCAGTGCTACCTGGTTTCGTAGGTAGGAAATGCAGGCCTCCTGCTCTTCTTCCTGGGGATCCCGATTTCTGGGAGGGCGGCATTTGACGATATTAGCGATATAGCAATTATGTCTGCCCAGGTCAATGATAGACAGCATATCATCCAAAAGTTTACCGGCAGCGCCCACAAAGGGTTCACCCTGCAGGTCCTCCTGCTCACCGGGGCCTTCACCAACGAACATAATATCCGCATTTCGGGGGCCTACACCAAATACTACATTGGTACGGGTCTTGCAGAGTTCACATTTTGTGCAGCTCATACATTGCTGCGAAAGAGCTTCCCAATTCAGCATCTTAACGGCTCCTTCTTTGATATCTTCTGTGCTGCTTAAGCTTTCTTCTACGGATCATCCGGAAAATGATGGGTCTGCCAAACAGAAGAACGATTAGCAAACCTACAATCACCGCTACAATAATCAGAACAGCAAACGGATTTCCATCACTATGGACAACCGTCTCATCCAAAGTAACTTTTTCCTGCACCGCAACACTATTGGATGCAAACATCTCTGCCTGAGCAAGGCAGGTATTTTCGTACCAAACTTCAACCTTTGCAATCTGATCGTCTTTCTGAACAGGTGCCTTGATTGCTTGCTCCTGGATGAACCGGTAAGTCAGATTTGCATCCGTTGCTTTCAAGGGTAAAGAAGTAGATACATCTACCTTTACATATCCGGTTACATCACAGTCACCGTTCTCAACGGAGAATTGTTCCAAAATCTGATTATTATGAAGAACGTTTGCATGACCAAATTCATCAAACCCCTTATCCAGCAGAATGCGTGCTTCCTTATAACAGCCTTCTTCACCGTTGGGATTGATCTCAGAAGTAGAACCCATAATGATACTGATCAGCTGGATATCATTCTTTTCAGCCAGAACCACGATATTATTCTCACCCTCGCCGGTTAAGCCCATTCGGCTGCCGATTGCGCGACTATCGAAGTGATTGGAGCCAAGGTTTCTGTTAAAGAGGAAATTTTCACTGGAAACTTTTCTCTCTTCTGCCATGTTTGTAGCAGGAATACGGACAACATAAGTACAGAATGCCTCTTCAAAGTCTTCATTCTCCATGCCCGCAACGACAATTTTCGCAACATCTCTAGCGGTTGTTAACTGCAAATCATCACTTAAGCCATGCACATTGACAAAGTTTGTGCCAGTACAGCCAATCTCAGCGGCCTTCTCATTCATCATTTGCACAAAGGCTTCCTGGCTTCCGGCAACATGGTCTGCAAGAATCGTGGCGGCAATGTTGGCGCCCTTGACCATCAGACAGTACATCAGATCCTGAACGGACAGTTCCTCCCCCGCCTGCAAATCAATACCTCGGTTCAGAGAATACATGGTGTCCAGTACTTCCTGCTTTACGGTAACCCGTTCACTCATGTCTGCGTTTTCCGCAACAATTAAGCAAGTCATGATTTTAGCAAGACCGGCAGGTGAAAACTGTGCATCCGGATTATCGGCATAGACAACCACATCATTGGTAATATCAAAAAGGAGCGCAGAAACGGTTTTTACCAAGCGTTCATCCTTGCTGTCCAACGGTCTTTGACCGTCAATGGTCCTGCAGCCCTGCACTACAGACATATCATTCTCTGCAGTAGCACCAACCGGTATAGTCAGCAGCATCAGCGCAAGGATACCGCAGATAAGCCGACGCATAAATCCTGTTTTTTTCATAATTTACCCTCGTTATCAAATGTCGGGTCTTGTCCGACAGTAAAAATTCGTGTATAATATTTCTGCAGTATTATATCAGTTTTTCGTTTTCTAGTCAATGCGGGGAGGCGCACGCACAATGAAAAAAGGGATTTCTATCTTACTTTTAATTTGTGCGCTGGGCATATCCATGGCAATAGGTATCTTCATCGGACGAACCAACCGTGAAGAATATCATCCCATGCCCCACAAGGTTTCGATCGAATCCCAGCAGATTCCTTCTCATTCTGAAGATTTTCTGATAGATATCAACACAGCTGAAGAAAGTCTTCTGATGGACCTACCGGGAATCGGCCAGGAACTTGCTGATCGAATTATCGCTTACCGCACGGAAAACGGACCCTTTGAATCCACCGATGAACTATTGAAGATTGAGGGAATTGGAGAAAAGAAGCTCCAGCAACTGGAAACATATATAAAGGTTGGAGGATAATATGAAAATTCTTGTTGTTGATGATGAGGAACTGCTGGTTAAAGGCATTCGCTTTAATCTGCAGAATGAAGGATATGAGATAATTACCGGATGCAACGGTGTTGAAGCCGTAGAAAAAGCCAAAGATAATAATCCGGATCTGATCATATTGGATGTTATGATGCCGGAAATGGACGGTATGACCGCATGCGCCAGAATCCGTGAGTTTTCCAATGTTCCGATCATTCTCCTCACCGCTAAAACTGATGATATGGATAAACTCATGGGCTTTGAGCATGGAGCTGATGATTATGTCACAAAACCGTTCAATATTTTGGAATTAAAGGCCCGTGTCCGTGCGCTGCTGCGCAGAGCCGGTCCGAAGGCTGCTGAGGCCACCCCCACCCTCTCCATCGGTTCTATCAGTTTGGATTTGAATGCACGCAATGCATATTGTGACGGAAAACTGGCTGATCTGACTGCCAAAGAATTTGATGTTATTGAGTTCCTGATGCGAAATCCCAACAGAGTCTACTCCCGAGAAGCACTGCTTGACACAATATGGACTTATGAGTACCGCAGCGATATTCGTACCGTGGATGTGCACATCCGCAGACTCCGTGAAAAGCTGGAGGTCAATCCTGCTGATCCGCAGTACATTATGACGAAATGGGGCGTTGGTTATTACTTCCGTAAATAAACCAAAGATTATTGATCAGTTCAGAAGTACACATTTTCGATATGCGATTACTTATATCGTAATCACTTTTGTCGTTTTGCTATTTCTGAATCTATATTCTTCACAAATGAGCCAGAAGCTCTTTTACAGTAGTAAAGAGACATCGATGATTGAAAAATGTCTCCTTGCAGCATCTGAAATCTCTGCTGAAGAGGTTCTCAACCAAACTACGGTCAATAAGGCTGTCAAGCAGATTGGTAGTCTGCGAGTAACCCGGCTTGTTGTCACAGACAGTAGCGGTATTGCCATTTATGATTCTACCGAAAATGACGTCGGCAGGTATATGGTGCTGCCGGAAATTGTACAGGCGCTGGGCGGTTATGATGTATTCAGCTGGAATTACCATGACGGTGCTATGCAATCCCGGGCCGCAACGCCGATTATGTCCTATGATACGTTAATCGGATGTGTCTATATGATGGAGTATGATACCCAGCAGGGCGCGCTGATTCAGAATCTTCAGAAGAATACTTTCAGCATTTCTCTGTTCCTGGAACTTTGCGTTACTATTTTTGCAATTTTCTTCTCCAATTCCTTTACCAGAAGACTGCGCAAAATCATGATTTCCATGCGCATCATCCGTGAAGGCGATTACTCACACAAGGTCAAAATGGGCGGTCATGACGAACTGACCGTTTTGGGTAACGAATTTAACGACTTGGTAGAGCGACTTCAGATTTCCGAGCAAAAACGAAGGAACTTTGTTTCCGACGCATCTCATGAACTGAAAACCCCTCTGGCATCCATTAAGCTTTTGAGCGACTCCATTTTGCAAAACGATATGGATGCGGTTACTGTCAAAGAATTTGTCGGTGACATCGGCAACGAGGCGGACAGGCTCAACCGCATGACCCAAAAGCTTTTGTCCCTGACAAGAATCGAATCTCAGGAGGACAGCGATTGCGAAATCGTCTATATTGCGCCTACTGTTGATCGTGTTATCCGTATGCTGACTGGCATTGCCGAAAATAACGGCATTACCATGCAGACCGACATCATCCAGGACTCTTCTATTCTGATCATTGAAGATGACCTCTACCAGATCATCTTTAATCTGGTGGAAAACGGTATTAAATATAATACCCCCGGCGGTAAGCTGACAGTAACATTGTACCGGGAAGAAGAGAACGCAGTGATTGCTGTTAAAGATACCGGTGTTGGTATACCCGAGGAATCGGTAGGCCATGTTTTTGAACGTTTTTACCGCGTTGATAAAGCCCGCGCCCGTAAAACCGGCGGCAGCGGTTTGGGCTTGTCCATCGTTCGAAATATGGTTGAGAGAAACGGCGGACAAATCGCTTTGGAGAGTAAGGTCGGCGAAGGCAGTTTGTTTACTTTGCGTTTCCCGGTGTTTGATACGGAGGAAAGCCAATGAAGAAACTAGCGATACTTTTGTGCTGCGCTGTGTTTCTGCAAATCTTATTGGGATGCGGTGCAGCCAAAGATGATTATAAAGAACCGGTGAATTTCTATTACGAGAAAACCAATGTTTCTTATAATTCCTCATCCGGTGTGATTGAAAAAGAAACCCGGGAGGGGTCTGTCTTTCAAGGCAATTTAACCGCATTCCTGCATTCCTATTTACGCGGGCCTGAATCCGATATACTTCAGAGTATCATTCCCTCCGACGTATATCTTGTTTCATGCGAAATTATAGACAATACCGCCTATATAACCCTCAGTTCTCAGTTCGCAAAGCTTTCCGGTGTCAGGCTTACAACCGCTTGCAGTGCACTGCTGCTGACAATGCATGATTATGTGGGGATCGACACTTTGTCTATCCGGGCAAAGGATGTTCAAATTGATGATAAAAATACGATTATCCTCAAAATGGAGGATGTCATTCTGATTGATGCAGCCGAAAATGTCCAATAAGAAGGTGAATCACATGCGTTTTATTTCCTGGAATGTAAATGGTCTTCGGGCTTGTATGCAAAAGGGATTTTCTGATTACTTTGAAAGCGAATGTCCAGACTTTTTCTGCCTGCAGGAAACAAAATTGCAGGCAGGTCAGATTGATCTTCAGTTAAATGGTTATGAACAATACTGGAACTATGCCCAAAAGAAAGGTTATTCCGGTACGGCCATTTTTACCAAACACACTCCCCTATCTGTATACTATGGAATGGGAATTGAGGAGTTGGATACCGAAGGCCGTCTGATTACGCTGGAATATGAGAATTTCTTTTTGGTAACCTGCTATACGCCCAATGCCCAGCGAGAACTCGCGCGACTTGATTTTCGTATGACATGGGAAAAGGCTTTTGCAGATTATCTGTGCACACTTGACGCAAAAAAGCCGGTAATTGTATGCGGTGACTTAAATGTCGCCCATCAGGAAATCGACTTAAAGAATCCTAAGTCCAATAAGGGCAGTGCAGGATTTTCCGATGAAGAGCGAGGCTGTTTCTCGAACCTTCTGAATCGCGGCTTTATTGATACATTCCGGTATCTCTATCCCGATGTTACCGGTATGTATTCCTGGTGGAGTTATATGTACAAAGCCCGTCAAAACAATGCAGGATGGCGCATTGACTACTTCCTTGTATCTGATCGGCTGAAAGACCGTATTGACAACGCTTCTATCCACACAGATATTTTGGGTTCTGATCATTGTCCCGTCAGTTTGGATTTAAAGTAAATAGTAACCCCCACACGATCTGTGTGGGGGTTATCTTATATAATGCTGTCATTTAAACCAAAGCTAACTGCAATGGCGCTATTTACCATTGTCATCTGCTTCTCATCCAAATGCCCCATATGCTCCCGAAGACGGCGTTTGTCAATTGTCCGAATCTGCTCCAAAAGAATCACAGAATCTTTACTCAGGCCTACGCTGCCGCCAGGAATATTAATATGGGTGGGAAGCCTTGCTTTCCCGGTTTGACTGGTAATCGCTGCTGCAATGACAGTTGGAGAATGCCTGTTTCCGGTATCATTCTGAATAATCAGAACCGGGCGGGTGCCTCCCTGCTCACTGCCGACTACCGGCGACAGATCAGCATAATAAATATCACCGCGCTTAACTGTACTATCCATGTAATTTCACGCTCCGTGAGAAATCATTGCCTGCGCTACCGGATGTATCCATATGTAACGAGGCTGTATATATTGTCCCACTTACAAACGGAAAATATACGATTGCACCGGCAATTTATCCTATGCAGGAGCATGACAAAATTCTACATAATCATGAATTCCCGAATATCCACTGCGAGAATCCTTTTTTGATTCCAAAAGATATCCGCCCAGATTGGGACATTCTCTGAATTCATTTGAACTTCCATGTGTAAAACCGCATCGTTAAAACTGTCATCTATATAAAGGCAAATTCCCTCGTTTTCACTGCTGCATCCGCTGATATAGCCGCTTTTCAATGAATTCAGGAATATCCAAGGAGCACTTACAGGAATCAGGTGATCGTTGGCAAGCATCGGAAAGGCCAATACTTTATCATCGAAACACAAACCGCCGCCCTCACGGGAAATAACACCGCTGATACCGTAAAGTGTTTCAGGCTCAGTTACTGTGAAGGTCATATTTCCCTCTGTGTCCATGATGCAATCCATTTGAAACGTATAGATTCTCTCAGCGTAGTCTGCAGAAATAACGCAGGAAAATGTACATTCCTGCCCGGTCAGCAAAGCATTTCTTAAATCCATAGCCTGATCAAGGGGATCCTTTTTCGCTGAACAGCCGCAAAGCAAGCAGACACACAGTACCAGAGCAGCAAGCTTCATTTTATCACGCCTTATTTCAGAAGTCGTGGAAGAACATTCACCATATCACTGGGCAGCATACCATACTGACCGATTTCTTTTTCACAAATGTCTCCGGCAGCCCCGTGAAGCCATGCACCGCAGGCAGCAGCCTCCAACGGTGCTATTCCCTGTCCCAGTAAGGATACGATTACACCGGCCAGCACATCACCGGAACCGCCGGTTGCCATGCCGGGATTGCCGGTTCCATTGAGATAAACCGAATCACCATCCGTAATAACAGTTCGATGTCCTTTCAGAAGCACGATCACCCCCAGGTCCCTTGCAAGTTGGTTGGCAGATGCAATGCGATCACTCTCAAGAACACCTCCCAAACGGACAAACTCACCGTCATGGGGTGTCAGTATGGTCGGGGCTGTCCTCCCACGCAATATATCCTTATGCATCCGCATCAAATTTATGCCATCCGCATCAAGAACAACCGGACCATTAAAATGCTCCAATACAGCGCATACGACCGCCTCTACGCTATCTGATTGTCCGATTCCCGGTCCGATCAGCACCGCATCCTTTCCCTGAAGCAAGGATAGAATCTGCTCTACAGATTCAGGTGCATATCGTCCGTCTTCATCAGCAATCGGAATGATGACCGGCTCTGTCAGTTTTACAGCTTCAATATCATAAATGCTGTCAGGAACCGCCAAATAAACAAGCCCAGCACCTGATCTCAAGGCTCCCATTGCTGCCAGAGCTGCCGCTCCGGTATAGCCGCGACTGCCGCACAAAAGCAAGATCTTACCAAATGTGCCTTTATGACCATCTGCCGGTCGGTCAGGCAAGAGTGCCCATATTTTTTCATGATCCAAAACAAAATAATCCATAGCAGCATCTCCCAACTTGATTAGGATTATGGTATCATGGTGAACTTTATTCGTCAAGAAAAGGAAATTATGCTTGCAATTAGCGTGGTAATATGCTAATATTCAAAAAGATATTCAAAAGCGATGATTGGGTCGTCTTGTACTGATAAGCGCATTCAGAGAGAGCGGGATGGTGGGAGCCGCTTGCGTGCAGTATCGGGCTTTCCCCCAGGAGCTGCGGCCTGAACAGTGAGTAGGGTTTGCCGGTTGACTCCGTTATGGGTCTTAGATGTGTTGGCATCGAAAAGCGCGCCGATCGGCGAATTGCGGGTGGTACCGCGGAGGTAAGTCCTTCGTCCCCTTTTATTGGGATGATGGACTATTTTTTTGTAAAATTTTCCTGGAAAAGGAAGGAGATCATAGAATGAAGAATCAGTTAGAGCAAATTAAACTCTCTGCAATGGCTGCTTTGGATGAAGCTGCTACTCCTGCTGCTCTGGATGAACTGCGTGTTCGTTACCTGGGCAAGAAGGGTGAATTGACCGCTGTTTTGAAGCAGATGGGCAAGCTCTCTGCCGAAGAGCGTCCCGTTATGGGTCAGCTGGCAAACTCTGTCCGTGCAGAAATCGAAGCAAAGCTGGAAGAGTGCAAGGCTTCCATCAACGCAAAAGTTCTGGAAGCAAAGCTGGCTGCTGAAGCCATTGATGTCACCATCCCCGGTGAAGAAGTTGCTGTCGGCCATCAGCATCCCATGAACCAGGTTCTGCAGCAGATTAAGGACATTTTTGTGGGTCTGGGTTACCAGGTTGTGGACGGTCCCGAAGTGGAGCTGGCAAGCTATAACTTTACCCGTCTGAATATCGAGGAGGGCCATCCTTCCCGTGACCGTTCCGATACTTTCTATTTTAACGATGATGACTCTGTGCTGCTGCGTACCCAGACCAGCCCCATGCAGATCCGTGTTATGGAAAACGCAGAGCCTCCTATCTGCATTCTGGCTCCTGGCCGTGTTTTCCGTAAGGACGAAGCTGACGCAACCCACTCCCCCATGTTCCATCAGATCGAGGGTCTGGTTGTGGATGAGAATATCACCATGGGCGACCTGAAGGGCGCGCTGATCACCATGATGCGTAAGATCTACGGTGAAGATGCGCAGATGCGTTTCCGCCCCCATCACTTCCCCTTCACCGAGCCCAGCTGTGAAATGGATATGCAGTGCCACAAGTGCCACGGCACCGGTGAAGTGGACGGCCAGGTCTGCTCCACCTGCCACGGCGAAGGCTGGATCGAGCTGCTGGGTGCCGGCATGGTCCACCCCGAGGTCCTGCGCAACTGCGGCATCGACCCCGAAAAGTACTCCGGCTTCGCCTTCGGCATGGGCCTGGAGCGTACCGCAATGGGCCGCCTGAAGATCAACGACCTGCGTCTGATCTTCGACAACGATATGCGGTTCCTGGGCCAGTTCTAAGGAGGATGCAAGGATGAAACTGAACAGAGAATGGATCAATTCCGAATTTGTTGACCTCTCCGCCGTTTCCGACAAGGAGTATGTGGAGAAGCTGACCGTCTTCGGCCAGAAGGTCGAGACCTATGAGCGCATGGACGCCGAGATCAAGAACGTCAAGCAGGGCGACCTGGTCCCTGCCTGCCTGCACAATTCCTGGCTGCCCGGCGGCGTCCACATCACCAAGGGCAAGCTCCGCGGCGTCAAGTCCAACGGCATGCTCTGCTCCTTCCTGGAGCTGGGCCTGACCCAGAACGATATGCCCGGCGTCTTCGCCGACGGCATCTGGATCCTCAACGATGAGGACTGCAAGCCCGGCGACGACATCAATGATCTTCTCGGCAACCGCGACACCGTTGTCGAGTTCGAGATCACCAACAACCGCCCCGACTGCTACTCCATCATCGGCCTGGCCCGTGAGTCCGCTGCCGCCTTCGGTAAGACCATGCGCCATCACGAGCCTGTGGTCAAGGGCAGCGACGCCGGTTCCATCTTCGACCAGCTGGATGTGGAGGTCCCTGCGGAGGACAAGTGCTACCGCTACACCGCCCGGATGGTCAAGAACGTCAAGATCGGCCCCTCCCCCAAGTGGCTGCGCCA
>JAFOBK010000119.1 GCA_017381835.1 Oscillospiraceae bacterium
ATCGGTCACAGCCTGCAGCCAAATTTCATGCTGCTTCTCCTTACCTTCCAGGGTCAGCACCTGCTTTTCCGCCTCTGCCAGCTGCTCACGGGCAGTATTCAGCTGGAACTCCACCTGGTCGGCTGCACGGCGGGCCTCCTGATACTGTGTTTCTGCAACCTGCAGCTTATCCCCCAGCTTTTTCTCCTGGGCAGTGAGTTTTTCCAGCTCATTGGCACGGCTTAAGATACCGGCTTCCTTGCTGACGGAACCGCCGGTCATGGAACCGCCGGGGTTCATCACCTGGCCGTCCAGGGTGACGATCTTAAAACGATTGCCGTAGCGCTTTGCCATAGCAATGGCGTTGTCGATATTCTCAACGATTACCGTTCTGCCCAGCAGATTCTCCACCACACCCTGATATTTGGCTTCGGCGGTGATCAAATCGCTGGCAATGCCCACAAAACCGGCACAGGCTTCCAAGCCGGATTCCTGCAGTGTCTTAGGCTTCAAAGCGGAAATGGGCAGGAAAGTGGCACGACCGCCACCGGTGCGCTTCAAATAAGAAATGGCAGCTTTGCCGTCGGCTTCATTCTCCACCACGATCTGCTGCATGGCTGCGCCCAGAGCGATTTCGATGGCCACGGTGTAGTCATCTTCCGTGCGGATCAGCTTGGAAACGGGGCCATGGATATTGCGAAGGGAGCCTCGTTTGGCCTCCTGCATCACCTGGCGGACAGACTTATTGTAGCCCTCCAGATCCTGCTCCATGGCACGGAATACCCGTGCTTTCGCCTGGATGCTCTGCAGAGCGCTTTGCAGCTTCTGCACTTCCTGAGCCATCTCCTCAGCGCGCTGCTTGCGGGTGGTCTGACGCAGGGTATAGCCGGCAATGGTATTTTGGTTAGCGGTAATTTCCTCACGGGCCTTCCGCAGTTCCTTACGGCAGGCGGCCAGATTCTTCTCCGCTTCTTTTTCTTTTTCTTCACCGGAGGCAATTTCCTCCTGCAGTTGCTGATCCCGCTGGGCAGTTTCCCAGGTGCGGGATTCCATAGCCCGCAGGTCTGCTTCCTTCACAGCCAGGTCGGCGGTCAGCTTCACTTCCCGGGTGCGCAGTTCCATGAACTGGCGGGTGATGCCCTGGGCATCGGCAGTCATAGCGGTTAAGCTTTTCTGCAGGCTGTCCAGCTCGATCTCCTTTGCCTTCAGAAGCAAATCGATCTGTCCGACACGCTCTTCGATTTGCGCCATTTGAGCAGCAATGCCGCCGGAGCGCTCCTCCTGGCCCTGGATATCCGCCTGGCTGCGGCGGATATTATCTTCATTATTGGCAACCGCGCCCCGCAGAACGGTGATCTGGCCTTCCAGCTGCTGATGGGCAGCTTCCAGCATGCTGCTCTTGACCCGCAGATTCTCTACCGTCTCGTTACGGTTACGCAGATCCTGGCTCATAGCCTCGGTTGCTGCATAAAGATTGTCAAGATCATCGTGGGCCTGCTGCAGCACAAAGGACGCGGAGACAAAATCTTCCTCTGCCTTCTTGGCATCGGCGCTGAGCTTCTCCAGCTTGTCCATCCAAACGGCCACTTCCACGCCCTGCAGTTCTTCCCGCAGTGCCAGATACTTGATGGCTTTTTCGGACTGCTGACGCAGCGGCTCCAGCTGCAGCTCCAGCTCGGAGACCTTATCGCCGATACGCATCGGGTTGTCTTCGGTATGGCTGAGCTTGCGCTCGGTCTCTTCTTTGCGGTGACGGTACTTGGAGATACCGGCTGCTTCTTCGAAGATCTCACGGCGGTCGGCGCTCTTCAGGGAGAGAATCTCATCGATTCTGCCCTGGCCGATATTGGAATAGCCTTCTCTGCCAAGACCGGTGTCCATAAAGAGTTCATGGATATCACGCAGACGGGCAGACTGGCGGTTAATATAGTATTCGCTGTCACCGGAGCGGTAATACCGCCGGGTGATCATCACTTCATCGGCTTCATAGGGTAGTCCACGATCCGAATTATCCAATGTCAGGGTAGCTTCCGCAAAGCCCACGGCACTGCGCTTCTGGGTGCCGCCGAAGATCACATCTTCCATCTTGGCGCCGCGGAGGGTCTTGGTGCTCTGCTCACCCATGACCCACAGAAGGGCATCGGAAATATTGGATTTACCGGAGCCGTTGGGGCCAACAATGGCAGTGATATCACTGTCAAAGCGCACCAGCGTTTTATCGGGGAAGGACTTGAAGCCCTGGATTTCCAAAGATTTTAGATACACTGCTTAAACCTCTTGCTTCGTGTTAAAAACATACTATGCCATAGTAATAATAAATCAATTTATTATACTCACAAAGCTTCCATAATGCAAGACTTTCTTTAGAAAAGCAGAAAAAACCGGAGTCAAATGACTCCGGTTTCTGTGTATTTCATTATTTTACATAGTCCATGCTGACCCAGCCCTTGGAGGTTCGGCCCCATTTGGTGCCGTCCACTTCCTTGGTTTCCAGGATCTGCACCTTTGCGCCCTCGTAGTAGTAACCTACGATTTCCGCGGAGGTACTTGCCTCTTTTCTGACACGCAGGCAGTCAGCAATGACGGTCTTGGTATCAGCTGCGGGGGCTTCTTCCTTCTGGCTGTCCAGAACCACATAGTCCATACAGACCCAGCCATCGCCGATGTTGCCCCACTTGGTGCCGTTTACTTCCGTCACTTCCACGATGGTAACCTTGGTGCCGTTGCTCAAGTAGCGCAGAATACCGTAGGATGTGCCGGCACCTCTGCGGACAGACAGGCCGTCATTGACTTTAACGGTACCGGTCAGCTTGGTTTCTGCAGGCTTACTCTCCTCAGGTTTGGTTTCCTCAGGCTTTTCTTCAGGCTTGGTTTCCTCGGGTTCGGTAGGCTTGGGTTCAGTGGGTTTGGGTTCGGTGGGCTTAGGCTCGGCAGGCTTGGTTTCTGCCTTATCCAGCACCACATAATCCATGCTGATCCAGCCTTCGCTGATGCGGCCCCAGTTCATTCCGTCAGCCTTCTTCTGCTCCAGAATGGTAACCTTGGTGCCGTTTGCCAGGTACTTGATACGGGCATAGCCGAAGCCGGGACCCTGACGCAGGGCCAGGCCGCCATCTGCCTTGATGGTACCGGTTACGGAAGTCTCAGCAGGCTTGGACTGCTCAGGCTTCGTCTCGGGCTTTGCCGCAGGCTTTTCTTCAGGCTTTTCTTCGGGCTTGGATTCTACAGCATCCAGCACCACATAGCTCATACTGATCCAGCCGCCCTTGACCTTACCCCAGGTCATGCTGCCAACCTTCTTCTGCTCCAGGATGGTGACCTTGGCGCCGTTATCCAGGTACTTGATCACAGCATAGCCGGTGCCGGGGCCTTCCCGCAGTGCCAGACCGCCATTGGCCTTAACGGTACCGGTGACAGTGGTCGCTTCCGGCTCGGTGGGCTTAGGCTCAGTAGGCTTGGGTTCGGTGGGTTTGGGTTCGGTAGGCTTAGGCTCGGTAGCCTCGGGTGCGGTGGTTTCAGGTTCGGTAGGTTCTGTGGTTTCGGTAGGCTCGGTAGTCTCCTCAGGATCCTTCTCCTGCTCCTTGATCACAGAATCGTAATTGGTGTACTTCAGGGCGATCCACTTACCGCCTGCATTGCCCCATACATAGCCGGAGCCGCTGGCAGTTTCGGTGATCACCATTTTATCGCCCTTGTTGGCAGTGCCCACAATACCATAGTTGGTGCCGGGGCCCTTGCGCAGGTTTACATCAGAACCGGTGACGGTAATGGATACGCCGTCCTGGGGAACAGGCTCCTGCTCTGCCGCACCGCCTTCCCAGCGGGCATAGAGTGTGCTGCCGGACAGCTCTGCGGTCAGCTTTGTGACCTTGGTACCGCCGGCCTGCTGGGTATACCAGCCCAGGAAGGTGCTGCCTTCAAGGGTAGGGGTATAAGCGGGAGCTATATCCTCATTGGCATCAAAGCCCTGGATTCTGTAGGAAACAGAGCCGCCGTTGGCATTGTAGTAAACATAGCAGTAATTGCTGGGGCGCTCATTGGAATAAACGCCGTTCAGGTACATATTGGCTTCGCACAGACGGCGGCGAACCAGACCGGGCAGAATCTCACCGCCGGCGCTGCACCACAGACTGAAGACGCGGATCATCTCGCTGCCGGTAGTACCGTTGCGGATCGCCTGATGCAGCAGACCGTCGGGATTGCTGATCCAGGCGCTGCCGCAGTTGTATGTAAAGGAGATCAGCGCATCGAACTGACCCTGGGTAAGGGACAGGCCGTAAGCATCGATCAGCTTTTTATTCAGAGTGTTTTCCACATTGGCCAGGTAGTTACGCAGCAGGGTTTCTGCCTCCTCCTCCGTAATTCCGTTAGCCTGATATTCTTCCAGCATATCATCGGGGCAGCGGGTGCCGTAGCCCACAGTATACTGGCTGTAATCCCAATAGGGTTTGGCAGAGAAGCCTTCTTCTTTCTTAAGGACTTCCACAAGTGCATCGCTGGTGCGCATTTCAGAAGCTGCATGAGCAGCGGGCGCAGCAGTCAGCACCAAACCTGCAAACAGCACAATTGCCAGCAGAAAACTGGTAATACGTTTCATCACAGGTATACTCCTTTCAATCAATAGCTAAAGACATTATAGCAGAAACTGGTGCTGATTGCAACCCCTAATTTCGAATTAATTACAGATTTGTTACCATTTTTCAATATTTTCTTTTAAGAAATTCCCTAATTTTTCCTTAGTTTTCGATAAATACTGCACTTAACCCCCGTGGGGACATAACATTGTAACAGGCCAGTTACCCCCTTTCCATATGATGGAGATTGCATTTTCCCTATCTGTATGGTAGAATTTTCGCATACTTTCAGGAGGTGATGGCGATGAAAAAAGCATTGATCGCAATGAGCGGCGGCGTGGACAGTTCTGTAGCGGCATATCTGATACAGCAGAAGGGATTTTCCTGCGGCGGTGCCATCATGCAGCTTTGGAAGGAGGTTTCCTCCGGCGCCATTGCTGATGCCAAAGCTGTGGCAGAGCGGCTGACCATGGATTTTCATGTGCTGGATGCATCCGAAGAATTCCGTCAGCAGGTTGTGGAGTATTTTATCCGCAGTTACGAGGAAGGTCTTACCCCCAACCCCTGCATTCAGTGCAACCGGCATTTAAAATTCTCTTTCTTTTTGGATAAGGCGCTGGAGCTGGGTTATGATGCCATTGCCACCGGCCATTACGCAACCATCCGGCAAGATCCCAAAACCGGCAGATACCTTTTGTGCAAGGCAGCGGACAGCGCCAAGGATCAATCTTATTTTCTGGCATGCCTCAATCAGCATCAGCTCTCCCACACCCACTTCCCTCTCGGGGAACTGACTAAGGAAGAAGCCCGGTTGATCGCAGAAAGCCAGGGTTTTGTAAATGCCCGGAAAAAGGACAGCCAGGATATTTGTTTTGTTCCCGACGGAGATTATGTGGCCTTTATGAAGCGCTACACCGAAAAGGAGTATCCCGCTGGTGACTATCTGGATTTGGATGGCAAGGTTGTGGGTAAGCATTGCGGCGCAGTTTGCTATACATTGGGTCAGCGGAAAGGTCTTGGCATCGCCCTGGGCGAGCCGGTCTATGTATGCAGCAAGGATATGCAGGCCAACACCGTAACCGTAGGTCCGGAATCGGCTCTCTTCGCAACCACCCTGATCGCCGACAACTGGAACTGGTTCCCCTTTGAAGAGCTGACAGAACCCATTCGGGTAATGGCAAAGGCCCGATACCGTCACATTCCCCAGCCGGCTACGGTATGCCCCATGGAAGGCGGCAAGGCCAAAGTGGTATTTGATGCGCCCCAGCGGGCTATGACTCCCGGTCA
>JAFOBK010000120.1 GCA_017381835.1 Oscillospiraceae bacterium
CAGATCACCGAGTTCCAGGAAAAGCCCAAGAATCCCAAGTCCAACCTGGCATCCATGGGTAACTATATCTTCAAGTGGAGCATCCTGCGTAAGTACCTGATCGAGGACGAGCTGGATCCCAATTCCGATAACGACTTCGGTAAGAACATCATCCCCAACCTGCTGAAGGACGGCTGCAAGATGTTCGCTCACCGCTTTGACGGTTACTGGAAGGATGTCGGTACCATTCCTTCTCTGTGGGAAGCTAACATGGAAGTTCTGGATCCTGAGAACAGCGGCATCGATCTGTTCGACGAGAACTGGAAGGTCTACAGCCGCAACAGCGGTATGACCGCACACAAGATTTCCGGCACTGCTGTGGTTGAGAACTCCATGATCACCGACGGCTGCCGAGTTGACGGTACTGTTAAGCACTCCATTCTGTTCGCAGGTGTCAAGGTTGAGGCCGGCGCAGTTGTGGAAGATGCTGTTGTTATGGGCAATGCTGTCATCAAGGCAGGTGCTCAGGTCAAGCACTGCATCGTGGCTGAAAATGCTGTGGTGGGTGAAAACGCAATCGTGGGCGCAATGCCCGAGGGCGACGTGAAGGGCGTTGCCACCATCGGTCCTGATGTGGTCGTAGGCGCAAATGCCAAGGTCGGCCCCAATGCCATGGTCAAGGAGAATGTTAAGGAGGGTGAAGAGGTATGCTGAACAATAAGGCTTTAGGTCTGATCTTCCCCAATAGCTTCGATGCACATGTTGCAAGAATGGTCAAGCTGCGCGCAATGGCATCTCTGCCCTTCGCCAGCCGTTACCGCCTGGTTGACTTCGTGCTGTCCAGCATGTCCAACTGCGGTATCGACAATGTTTATATTCTGCCCAACCGTAACTACCTGTCCCTGATGGATCATCTGGGCACCGGTCGTGAATGGGATCTGGCCCGCAAGAACGGCGGCCTGCATATCTTCCCTCCCTTTGCCGAAAGCGGCAACCAGCTGGCTCCCGGCCGTGTAGGCGGTCTGGCCAACGTCCTGCGTATGCTGAAGGACTCCAGCGAGAAGTACGTCTTCATGGCTGATACCAACATGGCTGTGAACTTCGACTTCAGCGCAATGCTCGCTGAGCATATCGCTACCGGCGCTGACGTCACCATGGCTTACCATGAGTGCGCTCTGCCCGAGTCTGCTCTGAGCAATACCGATGTTGACAAGGATCTGTACTACGCATTCGAAATCGAAGGCGGCCGTATTACCGATATCAAGATCAACCCCACCGAGGGTAAGCAGAACCTTTCCATGAACTACATTGTCATGGAGCGCGAGCTGATGATCAAGCTGGTCAGCGAGGCATTCTCCCGCGGCCTGCCCCACTTCATCCGTGACGTTCTGTGGGCACAGAGAAACGAACTGAACCTGCATGCTTACAAGTATGAAGGCTATGTCAGCCGCATCTGGAGCATCACCTCTTACTTCGAAGAGAACATGAAGCTGCTGGATGACGAGAACCTGGACGCACTGTTCTCCGGTAACACCATCTACACCAAGGTCAGAGATGACAACCCCACCCGCTACATCGCAGGCGCAAAGGTCAACAACGTTATGGTTGCTGACGGCTGTGTCATCGAAGGCGAAGTGGAGAACTGTGTTCTGTTCCGCGGTGTTAAAATCGCCAAGGGCGCAAAGGTCTCCAACTGCATCCTGATGCAGGATACCGTTGTTGAAGAAGGCGCAAAGCTGGAGTACATTATCGCAGATAAGGAAGTTACCATCACTGCCGATAAGGAGCTGAAGGGTACCGATTCCTACCCCGTTTATATTGTCAAGCACGGCCGCGTATAATAGGCCTGATAGCAACCCCCTGAAAGGATACAACTACTATGGATATTTCTCAGATCCTCAGCAAGTGTGACCACACCTTGCTTGCACAGACCTCCACCTGGGAGGAGATCAAAGCCATCTGCGATGACGGCATGAAGTTTGCCACCGCTTCCGTCTGCATCCCCGCTTCCTTTGTGAAGCAGGCTAAGGAATATGTAGGCGACAAGTTGGCTATCTGCACTGTCATCGGTTTCCCCAATGGCTATGCCACCACCGCCGCCAAGTGCTTTATGGCAACTGACGCTGTGGATAACGGTGCCGACGAAGTGGATATGGTTATCAATATCGGCTGGGCAAAGGAAGGCAAGTGGGACGAGATCACCGCGGAAATCGCGGCCATCAAGAAAGCTTGCAAGGGTAAGCTCCTGAAGGTCATCATTGAAACCTGTCTTCTCACCGATGAGGAAAAGATTGCTATGTGCAAGTGTGTTTCCGATTCCGGCGCAGACTATATCAAGACCTCCACAGGCTTTTCCAAAGCCGGCGCCACCTTTGCGGATGTAGAGTTGTTTGCAAAGCATGTGGCACCCCATGTGAAGATCAAGGCTGCCGGCGGCATTTCCAGCCTGGAGGATGCTGAGAAGTTCATTGAGCTGGGCGCTTCCCGTCTGGGTACTTCCCGGGTGGTGAAGATCGCCAAGGGCCTCAGCAACGACGGCACTTACTAAACATTCAGCAGGGTGGGGGGAAACTTCCACCCTGCACTTATCTTAGGAGGATCTTTATTATGCTCAATACCCCCACTCCCCATATCAGCGCAAAACCCGGTGATTTCGGTAAGACCGTTTTGATGCCCGGTGACCCTCTGCGCTCCAAGTTTATCGCAGAAAATTTCCTGGAAAATCCCGTCCTTGTGAACAATGTCCGCGGTGTCCACGGTTACACCGGCACCTACAAGGGCGTTAAGGTCTCTGTTATGGCCTCTGGCATGGGCATGCCTGCCATCGGCATTTATTCCCACGAGCTGTATAACGGCTACGGTGTGGAGAATATTATCCGTGTGGGTTCTGCTGGCTCCATTCAGGATCATATTAATCTCTATGACATCGTGCTGGGCCAGGGTGCCTGCACCGATTCTAATTTTGCCGCCCAGTTCCATCTGCCCGGCACCTTTGCTCCCATCGCCGACTTCAAGCTGCTGACCGCAGCAGTTGCTGCCTGTGAGGAGTATAAGGCCACTTACCATGTGGGCAATATCAACTCTTCCGATGTGTTCTACGGTGACCATATTGGTGTCCCTGAGGGCCTGGACAGCGTCTACGGTCTGAAGAAGATGGGTGTTATGGCTCTGGAGATGGAAGCTGCGGCTCTCTATATGAACGCTGCCCGTTACGGCAAGCGGGCCCTGTGCATCTGCACCATTTCCGACCATGTTCTGAAGGGTGTGGAGACCACCTCTGAAGAGCGCCAGACCGCTTTCACCACCATGATGAAGGTTGCCCTGGATGTGGCGGTCGCTGCTGAAAAGTTCTAATTATCTGCGATATTTCTGCTTTTCCACGGAAGAAAGGGAAATAACTATGTCTGATATTTGGAAGATTCCCGGCGGCATTGGGCTCTCAGCGGCTGTGAGGAAAGACATCTGGCTTCTACACGGTGTTGGATTCGTTGGGTTGCCGGTGGTTGTGTTTTATCGGCTGCTGAGTGCCAGCTATGAGAATCTTTCCACGCCGGAAATCTATATTGTGTTCCCTATTCTCGCGGCCGTAATTGCGGGTTTTCTCTATTTTCTTTATCACGGGGTTTGTTTTCTGCTGCATTGCGTGGCGCGGGTTGAGATCACTGCGGACGCAGTTTCCTTGAAAGTCGGTAAGATCACCTTGAGAAAACTTCCTGTTGATCAAATTCTCACAGTGGGATTTATGGAGCAAGGATTCGGCCGCCGCGGTAAGAGTGTATACATACCGCAGCTGGTGCTGTCAACAGAAGCTGCCGAAGATGTATGCCAAAGCGGAGAAAGACGGATTGCAAACAATCGAGCCATACGGGAGCAGTTGCGGCTGCGGAAAATTACGCAGTCATCTAAAAAAGCAGCAGGATATGCCCATTTCGAACGGTGTTCTCCCACTTTGTGGCAAGGCCGGAATCCCTATATCCTCTTGGAATACTCCACGGAGCGTGCATGCGCATTGCGTACTTATCTGCACTCGGCGGAGTTCCTGGACGATGTATTTGCTGTGAAAAACATCTAATTCATCCTCGTCATTGCGAGGGCGCTTGCGCCCGTGGCAATTCGTTCTCCGGTTGTGAGGTTTTTCTATGGAAACAAATCTAAAGCCAATCCGCGTTCCAATGCAGCTTCCCCATAAGTACTATAGCGTATTTGGGTTTGGCCTGCTGTTATTGGTGTGGTCACTGCCGGCTTATGGTATGGTAGCGCTGAACCCGCCGGAGCGTATACTCCTTGCCTTTATAATCGTGTGGGTCCTGGTGTTGTTTGCCATATTGGTCATGCCGCTTTACTATGATCTGGTTTTCTTTCCGGAAGGGGTTCAGGTGCGCTTTTTGGGTCGGGTCATTCAGCAAATTCCGGTATCGGAACTGAAGCTTATGTGCGTGGCGGGAAATGACACGGTACGCGATCTATGCTTAAGCACGTGGGATGTGGAAGAGCTGGCGCGGCGGCGGGAGGAAAAACTCCTGAAGGGGTATTTCACCCGGCATGATGTGCCGTTTTCCAAGAAACAACCCGGTTGGCAGGCGCGTTTTGCCAATGAATATTTGCTGAAACCTTCCGGAAGGATCCTGAATTTCCACACCCGTTCGCCCATTTTGTGGATGGCGTTCGACCCTGTGGTAGCAATCTATTTGCGGCGGCTCTATCCTCAACTGCCCTATGAGAAGCTGTGCAAAAATCGGCCGGTACAATTCTTTATGGATCCGGGGGATCAGATTCCTCATTACACGGAACGGTTCCGGATCGATGAAAAAGGTGTGCATGTCCTTGGCGGCTTTAGCAAAGAGGAGCGCCGTCTGTTTCCGGCAGAGCGGATCCAAACGATTTTTCGTGTGGATCGGTTCGTGCAGGATTCCAAAGGCGAACCGGCACATGCCAGCTACCTTGTTGTGTCAGAGCTGAGCCTGGCGGAACTGGCCCTGCGGGGAAAGCAGAAAAGATGGAATCAATGGAAAAAACAGCTGATTGCGCAGCTTCCGGAAGCGGAAGAGATGTACGCAGCGGAGTTTCATTTTTCGGTCTTGTTTCTTTGGAATTGGCGGAAGTCCACGGAATGCCATTTTTGGAACACTCCGGAAACGGAAGCGAAACTGCGGCAGTATTTCCCCCATGCCCGCTGGGTGGATTATTCTGAGCAATGGCGTTAAGTCATATTCTAAACAGTGTCATTCCGAGCCAGTGCTCACACTGGCGTGGGAATCTCCCGTTTAAGGAGGGGATTGCACCTAAAGGTATTCCTTTTGGTCCCACGGCGGTTTCACCGCCTCGCAATGACCGCATATTTAGTGAGGAAATCCTATGAAACGAATTTTCTTGATTGTTTTGGATTCTTTTGGTATCGGACAGATGCCCGACAGTGAATCCTTCGGTGATGTGGGCGTCAATACTTTGGCCGCCTGCGCCACTTCCGATAAACTCCATATTCCCAATATGATCGCGGCAGGTCTGGGCAATATTGACGGTGTGGAGTGTCTGCCTAAGGCAGAAGCACCCATCGGTGCCTATGCCCGCCTTAAGGAAGCTTCCATGGGTAAGGATACCACCATTGGCCACTGGGAGATTGCGGGTATCGTTTCCGAGAACCCCCTGCCCACCTATCCCGATGGCTTCCCCGAGGAAGTGCTGGCTCCCTTTAAGGCAGCTACCGGCAGAGGTGTTTTGGCCAATGCTCCCTGGAGCGGCACAGCCGTCCTGGACGAGTTTGGCGAAGAGCATATGCGCACCGGCGATCTGATCGTCTACACTTCCGCTGACTCTGTGTTCCAGATCGCTGCTCATGAGGAAATTGTGCCTCTTGAGAAGCTCTATGAGTACTGCCATATTGCCCGTGATCTTCTGAAGGGCAAGCACGGTGTGGGCCGAGTCATTGCCCGTCCCTTTGTGGGTACCGGCAAGGGCGCATTCCAGCGCACCGCTAACCGCCATGACTACTCCCTGGAGCCTCCCAAGCCGACCATGCTGGATGCCATTAAGGCAGCAGGTTTGGATTCCATCGCTGTGGGTAAGATTCACGATATCTTCGCCGGTTACGGTGATACGGAGTATGTTTACAACAAGTCCAATGCCAACGGCATGGAGCATACCACAAATTACGCAGCTAAGGACTTCCATGGCCTCTGCTTTGTAAACCTGGTAGACTTTGATATGGTATTTGGTCACCGCCGTAATATTGACGGCTATGCAAACGCACTGTCTGAGTTTGATGCCTGGCTGGGTGAATTCCAAAAGAACCTGGGTGAGGATGATCTGGTGATGATCACCGCCGACCACGGCTGCGACCCCGCGTATACTGCCACTACCGACCATACCCGTGAGTATGTACCGCTGCTGATTCTGGGCAAGCAGGTGAAACCCGGCAGCCTGGGCACCCGTGCTTCCTTTGCCGATATCGCTGCCACGGTGGCGGAACTGCTGAATGTGGAGTTTGATTCCCCCGGTGAGAGCTTTGCAAAGGAGATTTTGAAATGACTCCTGAAAAACTGATTGAACTGGCCAAAGAGGCCATGACCCATGCCTATATTCCTTATTCCGGCTATAAGGTTGGCGCAGCGCTGCTGTGTGCCGACGGAACGGTGTATCAAGGCTGTAATATTGAAAATGCGTCCTTCACTCCCACTGTCTGCGCCGAGCGTACCGCCTTCTTCAAAGCAGTCTATGACGGCCATCGGGACTTTACTGCCATCGCCGTCTGCGGCGGCAAGAATGGTGTCATCGAAGGACAGTTCCCTCCCTGCGGTGTATGCCGTCAGGTGATGCGGGAATTCTGTGAGGATGACTTTATTCTCTACTTGGTGGACAAAGAAGGATATGACACCGTTACCCTCAAAGACATTCTTCCCCACTCGTTCTCCCCGAAAAAACATATGGGATTGGACTGAATCCCGGAAGAATCTTTATGTAATTTTCACGAATATTTGAAAATCGGTTGATTTCCTGTGTAAAATGTGCGACAATGTTCCCGGTAAAATAAGAATACCAAAAATTTTATAAATCTTTATGGAGGAAACAAAATGAAGAAGTTTATCGCTCTTCTGCTGGCTCTGGTCATGGTTATGGGTCTGGTTGCTTGCGGCGCTAAGGCACCCGAAGCAGCTCCCGAGGCCGCTCCTGAGGCAGCACCCGAGGCTGCTCCCGAGGCAGCACCTGAAGCAGCTCCTGAGGCTGCTCCCGAGGCAGTTACCAATCCCGACGACATCGCTGACGAAATGACTTCCGCTGATGGCAAGTATCAGGTTGCATTCATCACCGACGTTGGTCAGCTGAAGGACAAGTCCTTCAACCAGGGCACCTACGACGGCGTTAAGCTGTTCGCTGCTGCAAACGGCAAGTCCTACAAGTACTACCAGCCCGCTGGTGGTGACCAGGCTACCGACGATGACCGCATTGATGCTATGAAGCTGGCTTGCGAGAACGGCGCTGAGGTCGTTGTTGCTGCAGGTTTCATGCAGGAAGGCGCTCTGAAGGCTGCTGCTGAGGCTTACCCCGAGGTCAACTTCGTCTTTATCGACGGCTACCCCATTGGCTTTGACAATGTTGCAGGTATCGCATTCCAGGAAGAGCAGTCCGGCTACCTGGCTGGCTACGCTGCTGTTATGGAAGGCTACACCAAGCTGGGCTTCACCGGCGGTGGCGGCGGCACTAACCCCGCTTGCCAGCGTTTCGGCTATGGCTTCGTTCAGGGTGCTGAGGCAGCTGCAGCTGTGAAGGGTGTAAAGGCTGAGGTCAACTACTCCTGGCTGTACGGCTCCACCTTCTCCGCTTCTCCCGAACTGCAGACCATGGCTACCGGCTGGTATGCTAACGGCACCGAAGTTATCTTCGCTTGCGGCGGTTCCATGTTCCAGTCCGTTGCTTCCGCAGCTTCCGCTGAGGACGGCAAGGTTGTCGGCGTTGACGTCGACCAGTCCGGCGACTCCCCCGCTGTTATCACCTCCGCTATGAAGGGCCTGGCTGATGCTACCGTTTGGGCACTGGGCAAGCACTACGCTGGCGAGTTCGGTGAAATCGGCGGCACCGCTACCTCTCTGGGCGCAAAGGACAACGCAGTTTGCCTGCCCACCGCTACCTGGTCCCTGACCGGTTGGACTGTTGAGGAGTACGAGGCTCTGTACGCAGAGATCGTTGCCGGCAATGTTGCGATCTCCGCTGACCTGGTTGAGTTCCCCGAGAGCACCGCTAACGTTACCGTTAACCCCGTTCAGTAAGGAATCAACTGAATCATAAAGAGGAAGGCTTCGGCCTTCCTCTTTTTTGTATGGACGGATTTCGTGATCCGTCCATTCTTTATGCCTGAAGATGTTTTCCTTGCTTTTCTTTTTGGGGTATACTATAATTATTATGCGAAAATGTACACGATTTTATAAGAGGGAGGGCAGATTCAATATGCAATCAGAATATGTAATTGAAATGCTCAATATCAGAAAAGAGTTCCCCGGCATTGTGGCAAATGATGATATTACCCTGCAGTTAAAGCGGGGCGAGATCCATGCACTGCTGGGTGAAAACGGCGCCGGTAAATCCACACTTATGAGCGTGCTGTTTGGTCTGTATCAGCCGGAAAAGGGCGTGATTAAGAAAAACGGCGAAGTGGTCAGCATTAAGGACCCCAATGATGCCACCGCGCTGAATATCGGCATGGTGCACCAGCACTTCAAACTGGTGGATGTGTTTACCGTGCTGGATAATATCATCCTGGGTGCTGAGGATACCAAAATGGGATTCCTGCAGAAAAGAGAAGCCCGGAAAAAGGTGCAGGCGCTGTCTGAAAAGTATGGCCTGAAGGTGGATCTGGATGCCAAAATCGAGGATATCACCGTGGGTATGCAGCAGAGAGTGGAAATTCTCAAAATGCTCTACCGTGATAACGAGATCCTGATCTTCGACGAACCTACGGCGGTTTTGACCCCCCAGGAGATCGACGAGCTGATGGCTACCATGAAGGGCTTTGCCAAGGAAGGCAAGTCCATCCTCTTTATCACCCATAAGCTTAATGAGATCATGGCGGTTGCCGACCGCTGCTCTGTTCTTCGCAAGGGCAAGTATATCGGCACTGTCAATATTTGCGATACCAATAAGCAGGAACTGTCCAATATGATGGTTGGCCGTCCTGTGCAGCTGCAGGTGGAGAAGCAGCCTTCCAATCCCGGCGATGTGGTGCTGGATGTGAAGGGTCTGACGGTTCCCTCCAAGGTGCATAAGAATAACGCTGTGAAGGATGTATCCTTCCAGGTTCGCACCGGAGAGATCGTCTGCATTGCCGGTATCGACGGCAACGGTCAGTCTGAATTGATCTACGGTCTGACCGGCCTTGAAAAGGCAAGCAAGGGCACCATCACCCTCTGCGGCAAGGATATTTCCAAAATGAATATCAAGAACCGCAGCCGTGCCGGCATGAGCCATATTCCCGAAGACCGTCACAAGCACGGCCTGGTGCTGGACTTTACGCTGGAGCAGAATATGGTTCTGCAGGACTTCCAGGATAAGCGGTTCCAAAAGATGGGCTTTATTAAAAATGACGCGGTTCGTCAGTACTCTGATGAACTGATCGAGGCCTTTGATGTCCGCAGCGGCCAGGGCAGCATTACCATGGCCCGCTCTATGTCCGGCGGTAACCAGCAGAAGGCGATCATTGCCCGTGAAATGGACCGGGATATGGACCTGATTGTGGCAGTTCAGCCTACCCGCGGCCTGGACGTAGGCGCTATCGAAAACATCCACAGCCGTATCGTCGCCCAGCGGGATGCAGGCAAGGCTGTTTTGCTGGTGAGCCTGGAGCTGGATGAGGTTATGAATCTGTCTGACCGGATTCTGGTGATGTACGAAGGCGAAATCGTAGGTGAGCTGGATCCCAAGACCACTACGGTTCAGGAGCTGGGCTTGTATATGGCCGGTGCTAAGAGAAGTGTGGAAGGAGGAGCCAACGCATGAAAGAAAATCTGCTGAAAAAAGATGGCACACAGAAGCTGCTGGCTTCTCTGCTGTCGATTTTGATTGGCCTGACGGTGGGTGCCCTTGTGGTTACCATCGTAGGTCTTACCAAGGAAAATATTGGTATCAGAGGTATGTGGGACGGCATCCGTCTGATCTTCATCGGCCTGCTGGCCAATGGCCGTGATGCCGCAGGCAATCTGGCCTGGGGCTTCAATCCCACATCCTGGGGCAATATGCTCTTCCGCGCAACACCCGTGGTTATGACCGGCCTCTCCGTGGCCGTTGCTTTCAAAACCGGTCTGTTCAACATCGGCGCACCCGGCCAGTACCTGATGGGCACCATGACTACCCTGATGCTGGCGCTGGGTATTCCCTCCGAGACCGTACCTGCAGGCCTTATTTGGGTTATTGCCTTCCTGGGCGGCATGATCGCCGGTGCCCTGTGGGGTGCAATTCCCGGACTTCTGAAGGCATTGCTCAATATCAATGAGGTTTTGGCCTGCATTATGACCAACTGGCTGGCCGCCAATATTGTCACCTGGGCATTCGATGTCAGTAATTTTAAGAACGTGACGGAAGGCACTAAGACCGGCTATATCTACAAGACTACCTTTAACGGTGTGGCAACCCCCAAGCTGGGTTTGGATAAGATCTTCCCCAATTCCCAGGTCAACGGCGGTATTCTGATTGCTGCAGCCATTGCGGTGATCGTCTATATTATTATGAACAAGACCACCCTGGGCTATCAGCTGAAGGCCTGCGGCGCTAACCGTCATGCTGCCCGCTATGCCGGTATCGGCGATAAGCGCAATATTGTGCTTAGCATGGCCATTGCAGGTGCCCTGGCAGGCGGTGGCGCAGCCCTCTACTGGCTGTCCGGCAACACCGAGTTCTTCTGGTCCACTTACCAGGCTCTGCCCGCTGCCGGTTTCAACGGCATCCCCGTTGCGCTGCTGGCGGTCAATAACCCCATCGCTGTCATTTTCTCCGGCATTTTCATGGCAATGCTGGATATCGTCGGACAGAATCTGACCGGCTTTACCGCATACAATGAATACATCACCGATGTGATCATTGCGGTTATCGTTTACCTGAGTGCCTTCTCCCTGGTGATCCGGATGTGGTTTGCCGGAAAGAAGAAAAAGGAAAAAGCACCTGCACCTAAGAAAGAGGAGAAAGGAGGGGAAGCCGCATGACATTTTTGATTCAGCAGACCCTGCTTTACGCTGTTCCTCTGATGATCGTGGCGCTGGCCGGTGTGTTCGCTGAGCGCAGCGGTATCATCAACCTGGCTCTTGAGGGCATTATGATCTTTGGCGCGTTCATTGGCGTCCTGTTCGTCCGCTCTATGCAGAACTTTGAGGTCTTTACCAATGCGGTGATGCAGGGCAATTGGCTGACCCTTCAGGGTCTGGAACTGCTGGCAATGCTGGTGGCTGCCATTTTGGGCGCGATCTTCTCCCTGCTGCTGAGCTTTGCCTCCATTAACCTGAAGGCAGACCAGACCATCGGCGGTACTGCTCTGAACCTGATGGCACCTGCCCTGGTTCTGTTCCTGGTTCGTATCCTGGCAAACCAGAATACCCTGCAGATGACCACCGGTGACGCAGCTTCCTGGTTTATGATCAAGAAGTCCACCTTCGGCATCCCCAAGAACCAGGATATCGGCTTCCTGGGTGAGACCTTCCTGCATAAGGTATACCTGGCAACCTATATCTGTATTATTCTCTTTATCATTCTGTCTATTATTTTGTATAAGACCAAGTTCGGTCTGCGGATGCGGGCCTGCGGTGAAAATCCCCAGGCAGCTGCTTCTTTGGGCATCAATGTTTTCAAGATGCGCTATGCAGGCACCACCATTTCCGGCGCTCTGGCCGGCATGGGCGGCTTTGTGTACGCTCTGACCACTGCCAACTGCACCGCTAACGGCGATGTGGCAGGTTTCGGCTTCCTGGCTTTGGCTGTTATGATTTTTGGTAACTGGAAGCCCGGCAATATTGCCCTGTCCTCCCTGCTGTTTGGCCTCTTTAAGTGTATCGCCGCTGCGTACTCTACCCTGGATATCAACGGCGACGGTGTGTTTATGCTGGCTCAGATCGGCATCAGCTCCCATCTGTACCGGATGCTGCCCTATCTTGTGACCCTGGTTGTCCTGGCCTTCACCTCCAAAAAGTCCAGAGCGCCCAAGGCAGAGGGTATCCCCTACGATCCCGGCACTCGTTAAAAACCTTTATAGGTGGATCCCTTTCGGGATCCACCTTTCCTAAAAGGAGCGTATTATGCAAGCTACGGAAAAACAGTATCATATTCAGTGCGTGGAAGGCGATGTAGGCCGCTATGTGCTGCTGCCCGGTGACCCCGGCCGCTGTGAGAAGATCGCGCAGCATTTTGATAATCCCGTCCATATCGGCATGAACCGGGAGTACAATATCTGGACCGGCACCTTGCTGGGTGAAAAGGTCAGCGTATGCTCCACCGGTATCGGTGGCCCCTCCGCGGCCATTGCCATGGAAGAGCTGGTTGCCATCGGCGCCGACACCTTTGTCCGCGTGGGTACCTGCGGCGGCATCCATATGGATGTGAAGCCCGGCGATGTGGTGGTCGCTACCGGATCCATTCGCTTTGAACATACTTCTTTGGAGTATGCTCCCATCGAGTTCCCCGCGGTTGCGGACTTTGATGTGGCTATGGCGCTGAAGTCTGCCAGCGAAGAGCTGGGCTTTGATACCCACACCGGTGTGGTTCAGTGCAAGGACTCTTTCTATGGCCAGCATTCCCCGGAGCGTTCCCCTGTTTACTATGAACTGCTCAATAAATGGGAGAGCTGGAAGCGGCTGGGCGTCAAAGCCAGCGAGATGGAGTCTTCCGCGCTCTTTGTTGTGGCGGCTGCCCTGGGTGTCCGCTGCGGCAGCTGTTTCCATGTGGTTTGGAATCAGGAGCGGGAGAAGGCTGGCCTCTTTATGCCTATGACCGAGGATACCTCCGGTGCCATTAAGGTAGGCATTGAGGGCATCAAAAAGCTGATTGCTGCCGATCGGGCGAAGAAATAATAAAAGAAACTCACCTGCCGTTGGCGGGTGAGTTTTTCTGTATTGCACGGAAGGTTTTGCCGTGATAGAATCATTTTAACAACATTTCAGGAGGTCTCATTATGGGTACTTTTCAGGTAGGTTATGCGTCAGTGAACATCAACCCCACCCTGGGCTGCGGTGTCAGTGGATATTATATTCCCCGGTTTGCCAAGGGATTTTTGGATGATCTGGAAGCCCATGGCATTGTGCTTTCTTTGGGCGAAACCAAAATCGCTATGGTCAGCGTGGATACCTGTGAGCTCTATACCCCGCTGGTTAACCGCTATCGGGCAGCCATTGAAAAGGCCACCGGTATCCGGGCGGAGAATCTGTTCCTTTCCGCTACCCATACCCACACCGGTCCCCTGCTTCAGGAAACCGATGCTTTTGAGGCGGACCCGGAGCCGATTCATCGCTATGCCGACTTTCTGGAAGAGCGACTGGTGGATTTGGTAAAGCTGGCGATTTTGGACTTAAAGCCCGCAAAGATGGGTTTCATCACCGGTTATGCCCCGGAAAGAGTGGCATATATTCGCCTCTACCGGATGAAGGATGGCACTACCATGACCTGCCCGCCTATCAATGACCCCAATATCGACGGCCCCATCGGAGAGCTTGATCAGCGTTGCCATATCCTGCGCTTTGACCAGGAGGGCGGCCACAGCATCGTGATTTTCAACTATGGTGTCCACGCCGATACCGTCAACGGCGAAATGATTTGCTCCGACTGGCCCGGCTGGATGCGCCGCACCCTGGACAAGGCTCTGGACGGTGTAAAGTGTCTGTGCTTTGTGGGCTGTCAGGGCGATGTGGGCAGCACCCATGTGAATCCCTGCGGCGGTGATATGAACGACACCGAGATCAGTTTCGATAACGAGATGAAGAGCCCCGGCATGGCCCGTTTTGTTGGCCGCGCTTTAGCAGGCACCGTGCTGCAGGTCTATGATAAGGTGGAATATGTGGATGTGGACGATCTGCAGATTCTCCACAAGTTTATAGAGATTGATGCCAACCGGCCCAAGCCGGAGGAGCTGCCCCTTGCGCATAAATATAAGGATCTGCACGATGCAGGCCGGGATGACGAGATCCCCTATACAGCCATGGCGCTGACCATTGCCGTGTCTGAAGCCATCCGCATGTGCAATCTGGAGCATGGCCCCGATACCTTCACCCTGGAACTGACCGGACTGAAGATCGGCCCCGTTGCCCTTGTGGGTATCCCCGGCGAACCTTTCACGCAGATCGGTGTCCGCGTCAAGGAAACAGAGGGGTGGAAGCAGATCATGCCGGTGTGCCTGACCAACGGCTGCGAGGGCTATTTCCCCAGCAAGGAAGCCTATGCCGCAGGCGGCTATGAGGCAAGATCTTCCCATTTCCGCCCCCATGTTTCCGATAGAATCGTGGAAGGCTGCAAGGCGCTTTTGGAAGAACTGAAATGAAGAACAGAAAAAAGTTGCTTGCCTGGCTGGGTGTTGCCGCCTGGGTGGTTGTGATCTTTCTGTTCTCGGCGCAAAATGATACCCAGTCCGGGGACACCAGCGGTATGGTCGTGAGATGGTTTTTATCCTTGCTCTACCGGGGGTTTGAAAGCTTTTCACCGGAGCGGCAAATGGAGCTACTGGAGGCTTGGCATCTTCTGATCCGCAAAGGGGCTCATTTTACAGAATACGCGGTGCTGGCCGCCCTGGTTGCCAATGCTTTGCGAATCTGCGGAAAACTTCAGTGGTATCTGCCTGTGATCATCAGCGCAGCTTATGCCGTGACCGACGAGATCCATCAGTATTTTGTGCCCGGCCGGGCCTGCCGCCTGCTGGATGTAACCGTCGATACCAGCGGCGCTGTCTTCGGCACAGCGGTCTTTGCTCTGGGGATCTTTCTTCTAAATAAAAGACACAGAAAAACAGCGCAGTAGATTTTCTACTGCGCTGTTTTGTTAAGCAGGACGTTTTCAATAAATTGAATAACCCCACGATACCTGTTAACTTCTGCCAAATCACATTCGCCGTAAATCGGCGGCAGGATGATTTGGTTACCAATGATGGCGATGTTGATTATGCCTTCCACTCTTGATAAATTGCGGTTGGCATTTTGCGACAGAAAACGAGACAATGCATCATTTGTTGTGTCAGAAAAGATGATGTTCATTCGCATCATTTTTCCAGCTTCTGCCCGGCTCACCCAATGGGAAATGTGAAAGGCGTTGTTTGCCTGCTTGTTTATGCGGTCTTTTGCGTTATCAAAGTCCTTTTTGGTAAAAGAATCTGTTTGATAGAGCACCACACGGAATAGGAAAATGTTATGAAAGCGGTAGAAGCGTACATTTTCGGCAACAGATAATTGGTTCTCTCGATTGGAAAGACTTTCGAAAATACCGACGATATCCGAAAAGGAAAAACGATGATTTGCAGTGAATGCTACAGGCTCGTGTGGGGCATCTTTGGATTCGCGCTTTGCCAAATAATTGAGATAAAGGAAAAATGCGATGAAGATGATTGCGGAAGCAAAGAATATGGCAGCAACAAGAGACGGAAGAAGCAAAAATATAATGCCAAATCCGATGGAAACAATAATGGACAGCATTGCAAGCAGGGAAAGCGTTGCTCGCCTTTGCAGTTTTCTGATGTGCAGATTAAGCTTCTCGATCATGGTCTCACCGCCTTTTTGCCATCATAGCATGGCAAAAGTAAAAAGTAAATCCTGCGGTATAATCTTCTGCCGTTTACAGATACTAACAGCGTAATTTGTAAAATTATTGTAGGGGACGATGCCCACATCGTCCCGTCCGTCACAGTTTACGGGCGGATGTGGGCATCCGCCCCTACGAGTCTGTAAAGGAGAAAGATATATGAAAGCAACCGGTATTGTTAGAAGAGTGGACGATTTGGGTAGAATCGTCATCCCTAAAGAAATCAGAAGAACCCTCAAAATTAGAGAAGGAGACCCCTTGGAGATTTACACGGAAAAAGATGGCGGCGTGGTGTTCCGGAAGTACTCGCCCATGGGGGAACTGCAGGATTTTGCCTCCCAGATCTGCGAATCCATTGGGGCCAATACCGGCCGGATCGCTGCAGTGTCCGACCGGGATTCCATCATTGCCCTGTGCGGTGCGCCCCGGCGAGAGCTGGTGGACAAGCCAAATTCCCGGGAACTGGATAAGATCATGGAGGGGAGAAAAAGCTACCGCTACCAGCCGGGGCAGACAAAACTGCGGGCAACGGAAAGCTCTGACCGGTATCACCTGGGTGTGGCAGCGCCCATCCTAAGCCAGGGCGACCTGATGGGCTGTGTGATGCTTCTGATGAATGAAGAGGATAAACCTTTGGCAGAAGAGGATCAGCGCCTGGCCCAGACTGTGGCAGGCTTTTTAGGCAGACAGATGGAAAGCTAAAAGACCTTCCCTAAGGGAAGGTCTTACATATTGCATTATATTATATTTTCCGCTATACTATAAAGGTTAAAAATATATATGAATGAGGAACGATATATGCGAGAAAATAAAGGTGCTCCCGATTTGCGGGAGAACAAAATGGGCACGATGCCCCTGGGTAAGCTGCTGTTTAATATGGCGCTGCCCCTGGTACTTTCCATGCTGGTGCAGGCGCTGTACAATGTGGTGGACAGCGTCTATGTGGCAGGTTATTCCCAAAATGCGGTGACAGCGCTGTCCCTGGCCTTCCCGATTCAGAATTTGCAGATCGGCTTTGCCACCGGCGCGGCTGTGGGTATGAACAGCCTTTTGAGCAAATCCCTGGGAGAAGGGGATCGGGAACGGGCCAATCGGGCTGCAGGCAACGGTATCTTCCTGATGCTGCTCTTCACCGCTATGTTTATGCTCTTTGGCTTTTTTGGAGCCGGCACTTACTACAACATGCAGAATATCAGCCAGGAGACCGCAAAAGCCGGCACGGCGTATTCTTCTATCTGCTGCATCTTCACGGCGGGTCTGTTTGTGAGCATTTTGGGAGAGCGTCTGCTGCAGGCTTCCGGCAAGACCATCTATACCATGTTCACCCAGGGAACCGGCGCTCTGCTGAATATCCTTCTGGATCCGCTGTTTATCTACGGTTTTGAGCCTCTCGGCATCCCTGAGATGGGTGCTGCCGGTGCGGCAGTGGCTACGGTCATCGGTCAGTGGGTAGGCGCTGTGATGGCGGTGATCTTCAACCTCACTAAGAATAGCGATGTGAAGTTTGCGCTGAAGTATCTGAAGCCCTGCAGAGAGATTATGGGCAAGATTCTGGCGGTGGGTGTACCCTCTATCATCATGATGGCCATCGGCTCTGTGATGAATTTCGGCATGAACCAGATCTTCCTGGGCTTTGAAGAAATCGGTGAGACTGCATCCGGTGTATTCGGCATTTACTTCAAGCTCCAGAGCTTCTTCTTTATGCCTCTGTTTGGCATCAACAATGCAGCGATCTCCATCTTGGCCTACAACTACGGCGCCCGGAACCCCAAGCGGATCACTGGCACGCTGAAGCGGACGGTAGGCACTGCTATGGTGATTATGCTGCTGGGCCTGGTGGTCTTCCAGCTCTTCCCGGATGTTCTGATGGGTATTTTCAGCACTTCTGCAGATGCTGCCGGTGGAGAATTTGTGCAGTTGGGCATCAGCGCCCTGCGGATCATCAGCCTGATGTTCCCTATGGCTGCGGTGGGTATTGCCCTGGGCGGTGCGGCATTCCCCGCTATGGGCAACGGTCTTTACTCTACCATCACTTCTCTGTGCCGTCAGCTGATCGTGCTGCTGCCTGCGGCCTACCTGCTGAGCCTGACGGGAGATGTCCATGCGGTTTGGTGGTCCTTCCCCATTGCGGAGGTCGTCAGCTTGCTGATCACCCTGTTCCTTTACGGCAAAGTGTATCGCAACAAAATCAAGCCCATGTTTGTGGAAAACTAATCTATTCACGGCGTTGCCATTTTGGCAATGCCGTGTTTTTCTTGTGTTTAAATTTTTTCGTCGCCACAGTATGTGGGGGCATGCCAAATTTCCAAGTCGTTTTTCTCAAAAAACTTCCATGGGGTCACCGTTGTGCGGAAAAGAACTCTGTGATATAATGATTTTGTATCACGAAAAATGGGGAAAGGAGCAGGATTATGCTTCAGATTGAAAAAGAACATGTACATAAGCTGCTCTGCGCCCAAAATGCCGATGCGGCACTGCTGTATCTTTACTTAAAAAGCGGGGCAGATCCTGCCCAGGCTGCTGAAAAACTGGGTTATTCTCAGCCTCGTCATGCCGTTGCCAGCGCGACCCTGCGTCAGCTGGGTTTGCTCCGGGAAGAAAAACAGGTGCGTCTGCCCGGTGAGCAGCCCCGGTATACGGAGCAGGATGTGATCGATACCATGAATACAGACATGGATTATCGGGCGCTGCGGGGTGAGATCGAGCGGCTCCTGGGTAAGACCATTAAAACGGAAGAGGATAAGATTCTGATCGGCTTCACCCGCTATTTGGGTCTGACGCCGGATGTGATCATTCTTCTGGTGTGCTACTGCAAGGAAGAGGCCCGTAAGAAGGGCAGAAAGCATGCTCCCGGTCTGCACCAGATTGAAAAAGAAGCCTATAAGTGGGCGGATATGGGCATCGATACCATGGAAGAGGCTGCTGCCTATGTTAAACAGCAGCAGCTGCGGTATTCTCAGATCGGAAGAATTATGGAGATCCTGCAAATCCGGGGCCGGAATCTGACAACACCGGAAAAGAGATATATCAAGCAATGGCTGGAAATGGGCTTTGAGGAAGAGACCATCGGCCTGGCCTATGAGCGCAGCTGCCTGAATACCGGCGGCCTGGCGTGGCCTTATATGAATAAGATTTTACTGAGCTGGCATGAGCAAGGCTTGCATACTGCCCAGGAGATTCGCGGCGAGCGGAAGCCGGTGGTACCCCAGGGTGCCAGCGGTCAGCTGGGTGATGCGGAGCTGGCTGCGATCCAGCGTTTGATGAAGGAGGGGTAAGAGATGGCATACAGCAATGAAGTGGTGAGAAAGGCACGGGCGGAATTGGCTTCCCGGAAGGCCGACCACGAATCTCGCACCCTGGCACGGCTCCATGATGCCTATGCAAAGGTGCCCCGGATCCGGGAGATCGACATTCTGCTGCGTAAGAGCATGGCGCTGGCTATGCAGACGGTATTTCAGACCGGCTCCGATGCCAAAGCAGCCATGGAAGAAGTAAAGCAGGCCAATCTGGCGCTGCAGGCTGAGAAAAAAGCTTTGATTGAGGCCAATTTCGGCCCCGGTTACTTAGACGAAAC
>JAFOBK010000121.1 GCA_017381835.1 Oscillospiraceae bacterium
CCGCCATATTCTGATCTGCCCTGAGGATACCGAGTCCGAGGAATCCTGGGAGCAGTGCCGTGTGAAGGCGCAGGAGCTGCTGGATCAGTGGCTGGCAGAGGACGGCACCGAGGAAGGCTTTGCCAAGTTTGCCGCTGAGCATACTGAGGATCCCGGCTCTATGACTACCGGCGGTCTGTACACCGATATCTATGTAGGCCAGATGCTTGCGCCCTTTGAGGACTGGTGCTTCGATGCCAGCCGCCAGTACGGTGATACCGGCCTGGTGAAGACCGATTACGGCTACCATATCATGTATTTCGTTGCTTCCCATGAGGTTTGGGTTGCCAATGTCCGGGATACCATGGTCTATGAGCGCAGCCTTGCCATCGTCAACGGTGCTGTGGAAAAGTGGCCTATGGAAGTGAACCTCAAGAAGATCGTCCTGGGTACTACCCTCAGCGCAGAATGATCCTTATCGGACAAACACAAAACATAAAAAACACCCCTGTGCTTTCTGCACAGGGGTGTTTTTGTCGATAATCCATGTAGGGGCGAGCATCGCTCGTCCGCACAGTATATACTTCGTATTCGCTGAAGGTATGGTTACCCACGTCATTGCGAGATGATGTGCCCAATGGTTCGCAATGACGTCATATTTTATAGGCCTTTTCGTTGACAACTGTTGGGAATCCAGCTATGATAAACACAGCATAGAATCATAAATGATTTTACCCTATAGCATCAAAAAGAAGAAAGAAGGTATGTGTTATGAAAAAACGATTTATTGCAGCACTGCTTGTGATTGTAACGCTGGTTTCTCTCATGTGCGTTTCCGTCAGTGCAGACGGTTACCCCTTGTTTTCTTTAAGCACAAAACTATCTACGCCTAGCATTGTTGAGGGCGAAACTGGTTACCTAATATTCAATCATATTCCTGAATTCAAAGATGAAAGATACCATGTTGACTTTTATAATGAAGAAGGAAGAATGGTTGCTACATTGACCCACGATCCTATTAATACAAGCACAAATATTAAAAAATTTAAGGTCAGCCTCCCCACTGATTACTTAAATATGACACCGGGCAGATATACGGTTGAGTACTATATGGAGTTTTATACCCAGTATGAATGGCATGAAACTCCTAAACGTCATCGCCATACCTTCTTTGTGGTTCCGAATACCTGCAAAGGCAACCATGACTTTGAAGAAACCCATGTTTATACAGAGGCAACTTGTGAAACTGAAGGTTGGAGTGAGCTTACTTGCTCTAAGTGTGGGTATCTGATAAACCAGGTTGGCTATGGCCATCAGAATGATGAAGGTGTCATTACCAAGAACCCCACTCCCGAAGAGGATGGCACCATTCTGTATACTTGTCAGTTGTGCGGTGTTCAGACCGAGGAGGTTTACGCCAAGGATCATGCTGCCCATATCACCAAGCAGCCTAAGACTGTCTATGCTAACTATGGCGAAGAGATTGAGATCAGCCTGAAGGCTAAGGGTGATGGACTGAAATATCAGTGGTATATCAAAAACGAAGGCGGCAGCAAGTACAGCAAGTCCTCCGTGACCGGTCCTACCTATTTCTGCACCATGACGGAAAAATCCCAAAATCGCCGGGTGTTGTGCATCGTTACGGATAAGTATGGCAATGAAGTGCAGTCCAATACCGTTGTGCTGCGTATGAACGCTTCGATTATCACACAGCCGAAGAATACTTACACCAAGTCCGGCTCCACCGCTAAGGTTACCGTAAAGGCAGCAGGTGATGACCTGACCTATGAGTGGTATATTAAAAACGCAGGCCAGAAGAAGTATACCAAGTCTTCCGTGACAAAGGCTACCTATTCCTGCAAGATGAACGAAAAGTCCAAGGATCGCTATGTGTACTGCATCGTCACCGATAAATACGGCAACAGCGTGAAATCCAAGACCGTTGTTCTGCGTATGGCTGCCACCATTACTACCCAACCCAAGGATGTGTCTGTGGAAGAAGGAAAGTCTGCAAAGGTAACTGTCAAAGCTGTCGGCGATGAGCTGACCTACACCTGGTACTTTAAGAACGAGGGCTCCAGCAAGTTCAGCAAGTCTTCTATCACGAAAGCTACCTATTCCGCAAAAATGAGCGACAAGGTAGATGGCCGTCAGGTCTATTGTGTTGTCACCGATAAGTACGGCAAGACCGTTACATCCAACACTGTTACGCTCTCTATGAAGTAACAAATAACCCCCTGTGCTTTCTGCACAGGGGGCTTTCTTTTACCAATCCGGCTGCATTTCCTCTCTTAAGGAAAGGGTGCGGAAAATCTCATGGGTGATAGCCTTGTATTCACCTGTATCGGTGGTTTTCCGAAGCTTTTTGCCCAGCTTTTCGCTGCCTTCCAGCTTGCACAGCAGATGCCGCCAGTTTTCTTTTAACCGGAACATGGCGTTTCTGGTGCCGCCGAATACATCGGTGTACACGGCAAACAGCTCATCGTAAAAAGCTTCCAAAGCTTCCATGTCGGTGCCCCCGGGACTCAGCATACCCGGGTCACCCACCAGACCTCTGCCGATCATCACCGACTCCACCTGGGGGAATGCGGCTTCGAATTCCCGTACCTTTTTGAGGCTGATCAGATCACCATTGTAGCAGAGGGGATTCTTGCTGTTTTCCAGGGCATATCGGAAGCTGTCCATATCCACGCTGCCCTTATAGAACTGTGCCCGGATCCGGGGATGGATGGTCAATTCCTTGATGGGATAGCGGTTATACAGCTCCAAAATGGCGGGGAACTCGTCCTTTTCATAAAAACCGATACGGGTTTTGATGGAAACGGGCAGAGGGGATTTGCTGTAAATCTCATCCAGGAAGGCTTCCAAAGCTTGCAGATTCCGCAGCATACCGGAGCCTTTGCCCTTGGCGGTGACAGTGCCGGAGGGACAACCGGTGTTTAAGTTTACTTCCTTGTAGCCAAGATCGGCGCAAACCCCCGCCAGCCACAGAAAGTCCTCCGCTACCTTTGTCAGCAGCTGAGGTACAGCCTCGTAAGTAAGGGTGTCCGCTCTGGGGATTTCCCGCGCTTCCCTGGCGGTGAGACCCCGATGGACAGTGGGGGAGAGGAAGGGGGTATAATAGCGGTCTACACCGGGAAAGTATTTGCTGTGAAGGGCGCGGAAAATGCTGTCCGTGATGCCCTCCAGGGGCGCAAAATAATAACGCATAGTTCGATCTCCCAAAAACCAAGTTTTTTCTTTCCCTGCCGGGGGCGGTACTTTCTTGCCGAGACAAGAAAGATACCCGCCGGAGGCACCGGAACTACCATCATAGAAAAATCACTATAAAAAAGTAACGCCCTCGGCAGGAATATTATGTTTCAATATCAAAGCAGGGTACGCTAATTGCGTACCCTGTTCTTTTTAGATTTCCGTGATGACGGGCAAAATCATGGGATTACGCTTGGTGGTCTTGAAGAGGTAGCCGCTCAAGTCGTTCTTGATGGCGCTCTTAAGAGTTGCCCAATCCCGCACATGCTTGCGCTGGCAGCGGTCAATGGCCTCCAGAGCCACATCCTTCAGATCTTCCATCAGTTCCTCAGATTCCTTCACATACACAAAGCCTCTGGTGATGATATCCGGGCCGCTGATGATGCCGCCGTCCTGGGCGCTGATATTGACGCAGACCACGATCATGCCGTCCTGGGCCAGGTGCTTGCGGTCCCGCAGAACCACAGCGCCCACATCGCCTACACCGGTGCCGTCCACAAAGACCTTACCTGCGGTGACGGAATCTTTGATCTTGCAGGTCTTGCCGCTCAGCTCCAGCACATTGCCGATCTCCAGGATACGGATGTTCTTGGGATTCATACCCACGCTGGTTGCCAGCTTGGCATGGATCTGCAGATGACGCTGCTCACCGTGGACGGGGATGAAGAACTTGGGCTTGCACAGGGCGTGGACGATCTTCAGCTCTTCCTTGCAGGCATGGCCGGAGGCATGGAGGCCTTCGCTCTTTTCATAGACAACATCCGCGCCCTTCCGGTACAGCTCGTTGATGATGCGGGAAACGGCCTTTTCATTGCCGGGAATGGCGGAGGCGGAGATGATAACCCGGTCGCCGGACACGATGTCGATCTGCTTGTGCATGGAAAATGCCATGCGATACAATGCGGACATATTCTCACCCTGGCTGCCGGTGGAAACGATGACCACCTTGTTCTTGGGCAGGCTCTTGGTGGCGGCGATGTCCACGATGGTGCCGGCAGGCACCTTGATATAGCCCAGCTCCTGGGCAACCTTCAGCATATTCTCCATGCTCCGGCCGGTGACAGCTACTTTTCTGCCATAGCGGTGGGCAGTAGCCAGCACAGACTGGATGCGGTGCATGTTGGAAGCGAAGGTGGTGATGATAATACGCTGGTCGCAGTTCTTAAACTGCCGGTCCAGACCCTCGGCAACGATGTTCTCACTGGGGGAGTAACCTTCCCGCTCCACATTGGTGGAGTCGCACAGCAGCGCCAGCACACCCTGGTTGCCCAGCTCACCCAGTCTTGCCAGATCCATCATGCCGTCCTTGGCGGTGGGATCCAGCTTGAAGTCGCCGGTCATCACCACAGTGCCCACGGGGGTGTGGATGGCAAAGGCCACCGCATCGGCGATAGAGTGGTTCACATGGATAAATTCAACGGTAAAGCAGCCTGCCTTCACCACATCGCCGGGCTTGTGGGTCACCAGCTTCACCACATCGGTGAGCCGATGCTCCTCCAGCTTAAGCCTTATCAGACCGTTGGTCATGGCAGTGCCGTGGATGGGACAGGTCACCTGCTGCATGCAGTAGGGAATGGAGCCGATATGGTCTTCGTGTCCGTGGGTGATGAACATACCCCGGAGCTTCTTTGCGTTCTGCACCAAATAAGAGAAATCGGGGATCACCAGATCCACACCGTACATATCTTCATCGGGGAAACCAACGCCGCAGTCCACCACGATCATATCTTTACCGTATTCCAGGACGGTGATGTTCTTGCCAATCTCATCCAAACCGCCCAGAGGGATAATTTTCAGTTTTTCAGCCAATTATTTTAACTCCTTTCGAAAATGCCAAAAGCTGAGAGAAATCAAACACCGATAGCCTAAAGAAACAATTATCATAATCTTTCCGGTTATGTTTTCACGGTGTAGATTGCCGTCAAGACAAGTAAAATCCTGCAGGGAATACCCGTTGGTATTTTCAAGGGATTTTGCGCAGTATTGGCGGCAAGATGCCCGTGAAAACCTGTCGGAGTTTGGTTTTTCTCAGCTTTAAAAAAGGCAACACAACAAAGCAGCCGTCTGCACCCCGAAAAGCCCCCAACGCCCTCGGAAATCGCAAAATACGCCTGCTGAATATGAAATTTAGATTCGGAAATGGGTTCATTTCCTATGTGCTCAGGTCCGCCTGCCTGACGCTTCTGGGGTTAGTATACCACAAAATCCCCGTTTTGTACATAAAAAATTTTTGACAGCCCTCGACACCCCCCATTTGGCGGTCAAATCCGCAGAAAAATAGGTTGAACATTTCCCGGCGCTTTGCTATAATAGGAAAGATAATATGGGATTGGTATCGGTAGCCTTAGTAAGGAGGATACACCGTGAATAAAAAATTAGGAAGACTGCTGCAGCCTTCCATGGGCGGCTATCTTTTGGTCATGATGGCCTTTGCCCTGGCAACTGTGGCATTTCAGGTTTATACCCTGGCAGTTCTGGAGATTTTGATCACAGCCCTGGTGTTTGCGCTGTATCAGATCAACCGGGTAAAACGCCGGAAGAAACTGCAGGATTTCATTCAGGAGCATTTGGATGAAACCTTCGGCGCCGAGGGCGCCAAACCCCCGTTCCCCATTTTGGTGCTGCGGCTGTCCGACGGCGGCATTGTCTTTGCAAACGATGCCTTCATCCAAATGACGGATGTGCTGGATGCCATGACGGAGACCAATGTGACCCAGGTGCTGCCCGGCTTTGAAACCGGCTGGCTGACCTCCGGAAAGACGGAATATACCCACGATGTGACCATTGAAAACCGCCGTTACCGGGTCTATGGTTCTGTCGTCCGGGCAAATGATCCTTACCAGACCCAGCTGGGTGTGCTGTATTTTACCGACCTGACAGAACTCTATCAGGTGCGGGATGAGTATATCCGCTCCCGTCCTGTGGTATCCATCATTTTGGTGGATAACTATGATGAACTGACCAAGAACCTGTCGGAAGGCGCTACTTCTTCTATGAATGCCCGCATCAATGAATGTATCACCCAATGGTGCGGCGGCTATCAGGGTCTTCTCCGCCGGCTGGAGAAAAACCGTTTCCTGCTGGTGTTTGAGAAGCGGGATCTGCGCAAAGCCAAGGAGGATAAGTTCTCCATCCTGGAGGCTGTCCATGAGATCACCAGCCCCGCCGGTGTCCAGGCATCTGTGTCCATCGGTATGGGTGTAGACGGTGAAACCTTTGAAGAGTGCTATGAATTTGCGGCCCTGGCCATTGAAATGGCGCTGAGCCGCGGCGGCGACCAGGCGGTTGTGAAGGATCGCCGGAATTTCGACTTCTACGGCGGCCGTACCAAAGAAGCGGATAACCGCAGTAAAGTCCGCTCCCGTGTGACCGCGGGAAGCCTGATGGAGCTGATCGGCCAGTCCGGTGAAGTGTTCATCATGGGTCATAAGAATGCAGACCTGGATGCGGTGGGCGCAGCCATGGGTATTGCCTGCCTGTGCCGCAAGAAGGGCATCCGGCCCCATATCGTGCTGGATCTTCAGAACAACATGGCCGGCAAGCTGATCGAAGAGATCCGGGCAGTGCCCCAGTATGCGGATGTGTTTATCTCCGGCCAGGAGGCCATGGTGCTGTGTGACAGCAGTTCCTCCCTGGTGGTTGTAGATACCAACCGTCCTGACCAGGTGGAGTATAAACCCCTTTTGGAGGCTGTTACAAAGGTCTGTGTGGTGGATCATCACCGCAGAGCAGCCGATTATATCACCCCGGTGGTGGTAAACTTCCATCAGCCCTATGCATCCTCCGCTTCCGAACTGGTGACGGAGCTGCTGCAGTACGCGGTGGAAAAGAAGGATGTGCTGCCCATTGAGGCCAAGAGCCTGATGGCCGGTATCTTCCTGGATACCAAGAGTTTCAACGTCCGTACCGGTGAGCGCACCTTTGAAGCTGCCGCATTCCTGCGCCAGCTGGGCGCAGACACCGTGGAAGTCAAAAAGCTTTTGCAGAATGATTTCCAGGACACCATCAGCAAATATCAGATCATCAAGGCAGCCCGGCTCTACCGTCAGGAGATCGCCATCGCCGCTTTGAACAATACCACCAGCCGCACCCTGGCTGCCCAGGCTGCGGACGAACTGCTGAATATTTCCGGCATCACCGCTTCCTTTGTGCTCTATCCCGATGAAGACCGGGTGATCATCTCTGCCCGCTCCATCGGCGAGGCCAATGTGCAGATGATCCTGGAGCCTTTGGGCGGCGGCGGAAACACTGCCACAGCCGGTGCCCAGGTGCCGGACAGCAACGTCAAGGATGTGCTGGATCGCCTGGTGGATTCCATCGACAAATTTTACGAATTATACTAAGGAGAGTTAAGGATATGAAAGTCATTTTACTGCAGGATGTTAAGGGTAAGGGCAAGAAGGGCCAGATGCTGGAGGTTTCCGACGGCTACGCAAGAAA
>JAFOBK010000122.1 GCA_017381835.1 Oscillospiraceae bacterium
ATTATCGGTATCCACGCCCAGGGCAGCTGCATAGTCAGGATCCAGGGCATGCTCTGCATCCACAAAAGCAACTTCGCCGCCCTGCTTCTGAGCCTGCGCCAGAATGTGCAGAGCCAGGGTGGTCTTACCGGAGGACTCAGGTCCGTAGATCTCAATGATACGGCCTTTGGGAACACCACCGATACCCAGCGCTGCATCCAATGCCAAGGAGCCGGTGGGAATTGCTTCTACATTCATTTCGGGGCGATCGCCCAAACGCATAACAGTGCCCTTACCAAAATTCTTTTCAATCTGAGAAATCGCGGTAGCCAGTGCCTTCTTCTTGTCCGCTGCGGGAGTGGGGGCTTCATAAGCAGTCTTTTTGGTAGCCATATTACTCATCTTCCTTCCTGTCGTACCGGGCAATCACAGCCCGTTCTCTGTCATGATAATCCTTTGCTCTCTCCAAAATGGTGTACCCGTTTTCTTCCAGGATCGCACAAACATCATCGCCCTGATCATCGCCAAATTCAAAGCATAGATATCCGCCGGGTTTCAGGACAGCAGAATATTGGGATGCAATGGACCAGTAGAATTTCAGTCCGTCATCACCGCCATGGAGCGCCATACGGGGTTCAAAACCTGCCACACTATGAGGAAGTTCCAGCATATCACGGGTGGTGATGTAGGGGGGATTGGACACGATCAGGTCGAACTTACCCAAAAATGCGGGAGGTGCTTCCAAAGCGTTTACCCTTACGCAGGATACACGGCTTGTCAAATGATGAAGTACGATATTTTGCTTAGCCACTGCCAGCGCCTCCTGGGAGAGATCTGCCAGGGTAACCTTGGCATCCTTCACCCGGGATGCAATGGCCAGGCCAATACATCCGGATCCGGTGCACAAGTCAAGTATACGAGGTTTAGTGTCCAAAAAAAGGGACTGTTGAATCGCAAGTGCTGCAACCGCACAAGTGTCATCCCGAGGGATCAGCACATCGGGGGTTACGATCAGATCCAGACCGTAAAACTCCCACTTGCCCAATACATAAGGCAGAGGCTCACCGTTCAGCAGTCGCTGCACCGCAGCTTCCATCTGCTGGCAGACACTATCATTCACATATTTATCCCGCTGGGAGAGTACCTGCTCCTGAGTCATACCGGTAATATGACACAGCAGGTTTCTTGCCATAAGGCTGGCGTCCTGCGGGGTTTCCTGGGTCAGCAGCACTCTGCGGGCATCCAAATACAAATCGGAAATTGTCTTTACCACCGGTCCGCACCCTCCTGCGTGGGCAGAACAGCCTGGACGGCAGTAATGCCTACTTCGATCATATCATCATCGGGTTCCCGGGTGGTGATCCGCTGCATCCAAAGTCCGGGTGCAGTCAGTAACTTTGTAAACCAGTTGTCGTATCTGCCCACAAGGCGATTGATTTCATAAGCAATAGACACGATCACAGGCAGCAGCAACAGCTTTACGACAATCATAATCAGTCTGCAGCCGACGGTTCCACGAATGGCATCCAATGCAGGAATCATAGAATACAGACCTGTGGATACCAAAGAGAACAGCAGAACAGACAGCAGCACCACGATCAGAAGAAAACTGGTACCGCAGCGGGGATGGAACCGGCACTGTTTGCGGACATTTTCTACAGTCAGAGGCAGTCCTTCCTCATAGCAGCAAATGGTCTTATGCTCCGCGCCGTGATAAGCAAAAACACGCTGCATATCCTTGGGGATAGATGCCAGTACCATGTATGTCACCAGGATGATCACACGGATCAAACCCTCGATCAGATTCAATGCCAAAACGTTGGACACCCAGCGCTCAAACAGAGAGCCCAGCAGCATGGGCAACACAAAGAACAAGGCAACGGTGAAGAGCAGGCTGACGCAAACAAGAATCTTCATAACCGTTTCCTGGTTTTTCTTTTCGCTCAGCTTCTTTTCCAGCCATTTATCAAACTTGGAATCCGCATCGCTGGCTGCTTCCGGATTTAAGTCCGCAGACTTCATAAGCGCTTTGATGCCGGTAAGCTGGGCATCAAAGAAGTTCACGGGGCCACGGAGAAAAGGCCAGGAGAGCGGAGAATTTTTCGGATGAGTCTTTCTGGGCATGATCTCGGTGTCCAGGCCTTCCGGAGTGCGCACAACAATAGCATCTTTCTCAGGACCGCGCATCATAATGCCTTCAATCAGTACCTGACCGCCGATCATTGTTTTGAATTTTTCGTTTGCCATAGGGGTTCCTTTCTTTATGAGGAGATGGGAAGCTGAACCGTTACCAGGGTACCGCCGTCCGGAGCATTCTCCAGAATCAGCTGACCGCCGTGCATTTCCACAATCTCATCACAGACAGCCAAGCCTATACCGGAGCCACGAGCCTTGGAGCTGCCTTTATAGAATTTCTTTTTCACCAGAGGAATTTCATCCTCAGGAATTCCCGGACCGAAATCCCGGATGCGGACAGCAATGCTGCCTTCCAGGTTCCGGATCTCCGCTTCGATCCGGGCACCTTCGCCGCCGTGCTTGGAGGCATTGTCCAGAATATTCAAAAATACCTGGCGCATACGCTGGGGATCGCAGGAAATCTCGGGAATATCGTCCTCATTTTCAATGTACTCAAGATGGATGCCATCCGCTTCCAGACGGCTGCCGTACATGAAAACAGTATCTTCAAATTCGCTGCGAAGATCTGCCATTTCCATATTCAGAGTCATACGGCCGTCCTGAATACGGGTAAAGTCCAGCAGGCTCACCACCATCTCTGTCAGGCGACCGGCCTCTCGATGGATGATTTTCATGCCTCGCTGAGTACTTTCATCCAGGTCATCGGACTGCAGAATGGTTTCACTCCAGCCGGTAATAGCGGTCAGAGGTGTACGCAGTTCATGGGACAAGGAGGAGATAAACTCCGTCTGAGTTTTCTCATTCTGGTTGATCTTCATGGACATTTCGTTGATGGTATCTGCCAATTCACCCATTTCATCGTCATATTTCTTGGGAATCTGAATACCATAACTGCCGCCGGCGATCATTCTAGCCTTCTCAGAAATCTGCAGCACCGGCTCCAGTACAGAGCGGGCATACTGATTAATGCTGAACAGCAGAAGCATCACCATAATCACCACAACAATCGTAGTGGACAAAGACACGATAGAAATCTGTCGGTTTATATCCGAAGTCATCGTCACAAACCGCATAGCGCCAATCACTTCGCCGCTGGTAGCGATCAGGGGGGTGGAAACGGACATAATCCGGATGCCGGATGCAGGATCCTTACCGGTAAAAGTGCAGACGCCCCGGCTGCTGACCGCTTCATAGATCTCATTGGTTGCCACAACACTGCCATCGCAAGTGCCTTTGGAAGAAGCGATCACCTTACCATCCGGATCCACAAACTGAAGATCCAGTTTCAGGCCGGTATCGCAGGTCTGTGTATAGAGGACGCAGGCTTCATAAAAGTCGGTCTCACTCTTATTCACCCGATCATCAAAATAGGCAGTAGTGGTATCCGCATAGCTCAGTAATTCTGCTTTTCTGGCGCTGTATACAACACCGGCAAATACAGAAGTTGCCAGCAGGACACAAAGGATGCCAACTGCGCAGGCAACAACCGTCGCATACATCAGCCAGCGCTGGCGCATACCGACCCTTTTACTTTTCAGGTTTGTTTTTCTTTGCGTTCTCATGCGCCCCACTTATAGCCGAATCCCCACACAGTAGTGATATAAGTGGGATTTGCGGTATCATCCTCGATCTTAATACGCAGACGGCGGATATTCACGTCCACGATCTTCAGCTCACCTTCATACTCTCTGCCCCAAACCGCAGACAGAATGTCCTCGCGGGAAAGTGCTCTGCCGGGGTTCTGCATGAACAGCTTCAGGATAGAGTACTCCACCTGGGTCAGACGGATACGGTTACCGGACTTCTCCAGGGTATGATTGCGGGTATTCATCACAAAGGGGCCCTGGGACAGCAGTTCCATATCCATGCCGCTCTCACCGCCAATACGGCGATACAGAGCGTCAATACGGGCTGTCAGCTCCGCAGGAGAGAAAGGCTTGGTCACATAGTCATCTGCACCGGTCATCAGGCCGGTAACCTTGTCCATCTCCTGGGCACGGGCAGTCAGCATAATGATACCGATCTGACGGCTGGTGGCGCGGATGCGGCGGCAAACTTCAAAGCCGTCAATATCAGGCAGCATAACATCCAAAATGGCCACGCCAATATCGGGATGCTCGCGAAGTCTGTCCAGAGCCTCCTGGCCGGTACCTGCCTCGATTGCCTCATAACCGGCACGCTTCAGGTTGATCACCACGAAACTGCGGATATTTACTTCATCCTCTAAAATCAATACTTTTTTCATCGTATACCTCTTGTATCTTTCTGTTCGTACTGTATGCGCGAAAATTCTTAACAGTTAGTATAGCATATTTTCTTCCAAAAAGGAAGTTATTTCACAATAACATTGCCATTTCCCAGTAAGTTTTCCAGTTCCTTCAGCATTCGGTTATCCAGATCACACAGCGCGCCTCTGCGCAGCTTGGTATCAGCAAAGTAGACAACAACCTTACTGTTGCCCGGGAACATATTGATAATCGCCTTCACCTTCCGGTAGGCAGAATCTGTTTCGCTGGGAAGCCGCAGGTACAAGGTACCTACAGGCTTTTCCTCCTGAATAGGCTTTGTAAAGGCTGGCTCCGTAAAGTCCGACATAGGACGGACACGGTTGATCACGATCTGTGGATCCTTATCATCCCGCAGAGACAGTCTGCCGGTAATCACCACCGGCTCATTCTCCCGCATGTAATTGCCGTACTGCGTAATCACATTGGAGAACGCCAGCATTTCAATGGCGGCAGTATCATCTTCCACAGTAATATAGGACATTGCGGTGTTATTGCGGGTGGTCTTCATCTTGATGGATTGGACAATACCGGCAATACTGACGATCTGATCATCCTGATAGGTGCTTTCCTCATCCATAAGTGCACCGATGGGAACTACATGGGTACCCTTCAGCACATGGCGATAATCGTCCATAGGATGGCCGGAAAGGTAAATGCCGGTGGTTTCCTTCTCCAGCAGCATCAGATCTGATTTTTTCATTTCTGCCAGTTTGGGAATTGGAATGGCCGCTGCCTTATCCTCATCCTGCAACATGGAGAACAGACCCATCTGACCTTCCAGGTTCTTCTTTCGGGAAGAGGCGATGGAATCCATCATGGTATCGTAAACTGCCAGGAGTTCACTTCTGTGATAGCCAAAGCAATCCATGGCACCGCATTTGATGAAGTTTTCCACGGCACGCTTATTCAGCTCACCCTCCCCCATCCGCTGGATGAAATCCTCCAGGGATTTAAAGGGGCCACCTTCCTTGCGTTTTTGTACCATGGAGCGGATCAGGCCTCTGCCTACATTTTTGACAGCGCCCAAGCCAAAACGGATGGAAGCCCCCTCAACAGTAAAGTTATCCTCAGAATGATTGATATCCGGAGGCAGTGTGGCAATTCCAAGTTCTTTACACTCAGCAATGTAGCCGGAGATCTTGGTAGCAGAGTCTAGCACAGAGGTCATCAGCGCCGCCATGTACTGACGGGGATAATGACATTTCAGGTAGGCTGTCTGATAGGCAACTACCGCATAACAGACGGCATGGGCCTTATTAAAAGCGTAGTTGGCAAAGGCAACGATCTCATCATACAGAGATTGTGCCACATGCTCGGCAATACCGTTGGCGATACAGCCAGCAATATTCTTCTCCTTATCACCGTAGACAAAGACTTTGCGCTCTGCCTCGATGATTTTCATTTTCTTCTTGGAAATAGCTCGACGGATATTATCCGCCTGACCCATGGTATAGCCGCCAAGCCGGCGGAAAATCTCAATAACCTGCTCCTGGTAGACGATACATCCGTATGTAACCTTCAGAATCGGTTCCAGCTCCGGGCATTTATAGGTGATTTTCTTATGATTGAGCTTGTTCTCAATGAATTTGGGGATAGAGTCCATGGGGCCGGGACGATAGAGTGCCACAATTGCGGTAATATCTTCGATACTGTCTGCCTTCATGCCCACACAGACTCCTGTCATACCGGCAGATTCCAGCTGGAACACACCCTGTGTCTTACCCTCAGCCAGCATTTGGAAAGTCTCTGGGTCATTATCAGGAATGTTATCCATGGAAAAATCAGGACGGAATTTCTGAATCTGCAGTTCTGCATCCCGGATAACCGTCAGGTTTCGCAGACCCAGGAAGTCCATCTTCAGAAGTCCCAGTTCCTCGATGGTGGTCATAGTGTACTGGGTGACAATGGTATCATCATTGCGGGAAAGAGGCACATAACTGCAGACAGGATCTGCGGTGATCACAACGCCGGCTGCATGAGTGGAGGTATTTCTGGGCATGCCCTCCAAGCTCATTGCTGTATCGATCAGTTGCTTAACCTGCGCATCTGCATCATACATCTCCTTCAGCTTAGGAGAAACATTCAGAGCCTCTTTCAGGGTAATATGCAGAGGCATGGTAGGCACCAATTTGGCCACAATATCGGTCTGTGCATAACTGAAATTCAATGCACGGCCAACATCGCGAATAGCGCCCCGTGCCGCCATGGTGCCGAAAGTAGCGATCTGTGCCACATGATCTGCGCCATACTTGCGCATAACATAGTCAATCACTTCACCCCGGCGTTCCTGGCAGAAGTCCGTATCAAAGTCGGGCATACTGACACGCTCAGGATTCAAAAATCGCTCAAAAATCAGCGCGTATTTCATGGGATCCACTTCCGTGATGTGCATGCAGTAAGCCACAATGGATGCTGCACCGGAGCCACGACCCGGGCCAACGGGAATGCCGGATTCCTTGGCATAACGGATAAAATCCCACACAATGAGATAATAGTTTACATAGCCCATACGACTGATGACACCGATCTCATATTCCAGCCGGTCCATATAGCCATCAGGCGCATCGGGATAACGCTCCCGAAAACCATTCAAGCACAACTCCCGGAAGTATTCTTCATTAGTGTAACCTTCGGGAACGGGAAAAGACGGCAGATGGTACTCATTGAACACGAATTCCAAATTGCAGCGATCCGCAATCCGGCAGGTATTTTCAAATGCCTCATCCTGGCCGGGGAACAGCTGGCGCAGCTCCTCCTCACTCTTAAGGTAGAATTCTTCTCCCTGGAATTTCATGCGGTTGGGATCGTCTACTGTCTTACCGGTCTGAATGCATAGCAGAACATCCTGCATTGCCGCATCTTCTTTGCGAAGATAATGGGCATCATTGCTGATGATCAAAGGAAGACCCGTCTCACGGGCAATTCTTCCGATTCCCTGATTAACCGCACGCTGCTCAGGAATGCCATGGTCCTGCAGTTCCAGATAAAAATTATCCGGTCCGAAAATATCGGCAAGCTCCAGGGCTCTTGCCTTGGCTTCATCGTAATTCTCTTCCATCAGCATCTGAGGAATAGAACCGGCCAGGCAGGCAGAGGTTGCGATCAGACCCTCATGGTACTTACGAAGCATGGAAAGATCCACACGGGGCTTGCCATAAAAACCGTGCATAAATGCTTCCGATACCAGAAGGCACAGATTCTCATAGCCCTTCCGGTCTTTACACAGAAGTACCAGATGGTAGGGATCATTATCAATACCGTGGATACGGTCAGCAATGGTGCGCCGAGTAACGTAGACTTCGCAACCGATAATCGGCTTCACACCGGCAGCCTTGGCCGCTTTATAAAAATCAATGCATCCATACATGACGCCGTGGTCGGTAATTGCCACAGCAGTTTGCCCCAGTTCCTTGACACGATCCATAATACCGCTGATGCGGCAGGCACCGTCCAGGAGGCTGTATTCAGTATGAACATGCAAATGCACAAAACTCATTTTTCTGCCTCCTGAGCCAATTGCACCAGTTTTTTCAGCCGATGATTCATGGCGGGTTTCGAAATTGGCGGGACCATCATTGCTGCAAGCTCACTTAGAGATGCTTCCGGGTTCTTTTCACGGGCATCAGCCGCCTGCTTGATTTTAGCCGGCAAATGGTCATACATACTCCGCTGCTGGAGCACACGGATGGCATTGAGCTGCTCCTGGGCAGCTTCCACTACTTTTGAAATGTTGGCGTCGTCGCAATTACAGCGGCGATTCACATTATTGTTCAGTTCCTTCTCCAGCTTCGCTTCCATAATGCCCATAGCCGCAACATGGGCACCCAAATATGTAAGGCAATCGGAAATCAGGTCGCTCTGCTTAAAATACAGCACCTGTCCCCCACCCCTGGCTGCAGTTTTCGGCGCAAAGCCCATGGCTTCCTGCATCAGGCTGAAACCCTCGCGGGCAACACTTTGGTGGGTAGTGTTCAGCTCCATATGGTAGCCTTTGGAAGGGTCTGTGACAGAACCGCCTGCCAGGAATGCACCACGCAAAAAAGCAGCCTTGCAGCAGTCATCTTCAATAACCGCCAAATTGATATGCATAGAAAGGGTATCCTGAGGGTCAAAACCGTACCACTCCATGATATCGCTGATCTTATCCGGATCGGTGATCTGAAAATTCAGTTTTCCCTTTGCTTCTTCAGATGGCTCTACATCAAAATCCATGTAAAAAGCTTTTTTAAACAATTTTGGCAATAACTGAGCAAATTCCCGACTTTCCGTAATAATCCGGATATTTTCACCGGTAAAACTATTGCAGAAAAGGAGGATACCGAAGCATTCGGCAAGGGCGCAGCAATGCTTGGTGGGAATATTGCGGCAAACCTCTGCCTTTGCTGCTGCGGAAAATGACAATGCCATAGTTACCTCCATTTCACCTATCTTACCAAATACGAACTTCCGGCTCCAGCCGGATGCCGGTATCCGCAAATACTTTATCGGAAACCCGGCGCAAAACCTCTTTCACATCGGCAGATGTCGCTCCGCCGTTATTCACAACAAAACCCGCGTGCTTAGTGGACACTCCGGCACCGCCTACGCAAAAACCTTTCAAACCTGCCTGATCAATCAGGGCAGCTGCATAACCGCCTACGGGCCGCTTAAAAGCAGAACCTGCAGAGGGCAAATCCAGCGGCTGAGTGGTCTTTCTGCGATTCATAAGGTCTGCCATCTTTTCACGGATCTCTTCCTGAGGCTTCGGCTCCAGCTCAAAAATAGCACTCAGGACAATTCCATCCTTTTCTTCCAAAATGCTGTGCCGGTAGGAAAACTCCATGCAGCTGCAGCCCATTGTGGAAATATTTCCATCCATGTCCATAACCTCAACACTGCGGCAAACCTGGCAAATCTCACCGCCATACGCGCCAGCATTCATATAGACACCGCCGCCCACAGTACCGGGAATGCCATGGGCAAATTCCAAACCACTGAGGCCTAAACCGGCAGCAAATACAGCCGCGCGGGTCATGGTCACACCGGCTGCCACGCGAATGTGGGTATCATCCAGCTGCTCCATACCGCCCATGCAATCTTTCAGACAAATGACCAGGCCGCGGATTCCTTCATCCGGTGCCAGGATATTGGTACCTGCGCCTAAAATAGCAGGAGTAATGTGTAATAAAGCGGAGGTTTTCAAAAGCTTAGCCAGCTCCTCCGGATTTTTGGGAAATGCCATTGCCTCAACAGGGCCGCCAATGCGGAAAGAGGTATGTTTTGCCATAGGCTCGTCCATAGCAAATTCAATTTGGGGCAATAAAGTAACGAGTTTCTTCTGAAATTCGGTCAATTCCATAACAAACGCCTCCGGGTGTATAATCTTATTTAGTATATCACAAATAGAAAAGATATGCAATTGTAACAAATAGAGTTTTTTGTTACAGACAATAAAAAAACAGCAACCAAACGGTTGCTGTTTTTTTATGTAGTGTGTTACTTCTCGACGATCTCCAGGATCTCCATGGGGCAAGCCTTGACACAGATGCCGCAGGCGATACACTTGGTGGTAGGACCGTTTTCGGGAGCTACCATGACCTTCATGGGGCAAATCTCAACGCACTTGCCGCAAGAGGTGCAGAGCTTCTTGTTGATCATGTAGACACCGGTCTTGGGGTTCTGGGTAATCGCACCAGCCTCACAGACCTTAGCGCACTTGCCGCACTGAATGCAGACCATAGGCTTAGCCTCGCCCTTCTTATCCACGATCTGGATGCAGGACAGGTCCTGATGGAACTGCTTATAGAAAGCGGTGGAACATGCGTCAACACACTGCAGACATGCCATGCACTGTCCGCCCTTTTTAACTGTAAGCTTCTTCATTCAAAGAATCCCCTTTACTTATAGTTCGGTTATATTATACAAGGACATTCCCAAAATAGCAATGGTTATTTTCATAATATCATAAAAAAAGTAATTTTTGTCAAATCCAACAATTTGAAATATTTCAGCTGTTTAAAGTTCATATTGACGGACATACTATCTGCGTAATCTAAATTTTGGAGGCTAAATATGAAAAAGCTTTTCTCAATTGCACTGGCGCTTGTCCTTACCTTTACGCTGGCTGCCTGCGGCTGTCAGGCTACGGATCCCGTGCCCGCAACCACTGTGCCCACAACTATTCCTGCCACAACAGCACCTACAACCATCCCCACTACCGCCCCCACAACGGTTCCTCCTATGGACCCGAGCATGGAAACCAACATTCCTGATCCCAGTGTAGATACCTCTGTCCCTGATATGACGGAAGATACCACAGATCAGACCGAGGAAAGCAGTCTGGCCGGTAATGAAGGCCGGATGCGGATGCGATAAAAAAACCGGGAACGATGTTCCCGGTTTTTCGTACATAATATTTTCTTATTTATAGACTCACAAAATCGTCACATAGCGGGTCAAGTTCTTCTTCATCCGCTCTGCTGCCTCCACCCCGCAGGCGACATACTCAGCTCCGTTTGCCTGTTCGGTACTCCAGGCGCAGGTAACACCGGCACCGGCGCAGGCAATGGCACCGTGACCCAATTTATCAAAGGCATAACTGCAGTTCTTAGCATTGGCATTGGAATAATCATAACCATCTACCAACAAGAACAAGCTCTTATAGCGTGCCCGCAGTTTCTTCAGAACATCCGCAACAGTTGCCGGTCCAATCGCTGCGATCTGACTATATCCGCTGCGGCCGGTCAATGGTTCGCAAAACCGATAGACAATATCCGCAGCTGCCATATGAACAAGGCGGGATCCAGTCAGCAGATCCTGCAGTTCTGCCGCAGATTTATTGGCTGTACGAAGCACCACAAACAAATCCTTACCGCTGTTTTTCACCGCTTCCACATAAGGCTTCAGCACATCGCTGCCGGCATAGGTACTGACTGCCAGGCCGTCGAACTGCCAAAGACAAGTATCTGCAAACAGGCTATTTACTGCATATTCTGCTGCCTGGCGGGACAAACACTCCGGCGCATCCAGCAGAACATAGTAATCCAGGGACTTGGCATAGGCAGTCAATCTGCTCATCAGAAATAAGCCATCGGGCCCAAGAAGGCTGAATCTGCCCATGTTAAACCGCGCAGCGGGAACAATATCTTTCAGTCCATCCAGCAGTTCCCTGCAAAAACGCTCATATGCCCGGATCTCATTTTCTTCTTCAAACAAGATATGGGGTGGAACTTTATTCGGTTCCACAGAAAAATCCACCATTGACGGGTTCTTCATTTTCCGGATTTTTTCCTGCAGTTTGTCCATAGCCATGTCCGATCCCTCCAACACAAATTCTCACTAAGAAACGGGAAAATTTGCATTTTCTTTTATTATAACAGATTTTTCCACTTGCGCAAGGTGGGAAAACTTTACGATAAAAAACTTTTCTGCGCCGGGCATACTAATGTCGAAAGGAGGGATTACAATGCAACTTAAAGGATTGGCAATTACAATGGGTTTGGGTGCTGCCGCAGGCGCGGTGGCAATTATGATGATGCCCAAAACCAACCCCACCAGAAAGCTGGCATCCAAAGCAGCAGAAAAAGTCGAAGGTGCTGCGGTGCATTTGGGCAATAAGCTTTCCAGTGAGATTGATCACATGTAAAAAAATCCCCGATGCCTATGCATCGGGGATTACACTTATTGAGCATTGACCACAATTTCTTCATTCTCCACAGTAATGGAAATAGAGGAAATGGGATATTCGAAAGAATCAATGATCTTTTCGCTGATAGGATCTTCCAGGCTGCGCTGAATCTCACGGCGCAGATTACGAGCGCCATAAGTGACAGAAAATGCTTTCTTCACCAAATATTCACGGACAGAAGGATCGATGGTCAGCTCCAGTTCGCGAGCCGCCAGGCTTTCACGCAGTTCCTTCAGCATGATATCTGCAATGCCAACAAAGTTTTCTTCTGTCAGATGGTTAAAGGTGATGATCTCATCCACACGGTTGATAAATTCAGGACGCAGGAAGTCCTTCAGGGCCTTCATGGTCTTTTCCCGAACCATATCCGTGTCGCTTCTGCCGAAGCCAACACCACCAACGCGGCCATCAGAACCGGCATTGGAAGTCATGACAATGATAGCATTCTCAAAGTTCACCGTTCTGCCCTGAGCATCGGTAATACGGCCGTCATCCAGCACCTGCAGAAGCACATTCAGCACATCAGGATGAGCCTTTTCAATTTCATCGAAAAGTACTACAGAATAAGGCTTTCTGCGGATTTTTTCCGTCAGCTGGCCGGCTTCATCATAACCAACATAACCGGGAGGAGAACCGATCAGCTTGGAAACCGTGTGCTTCTCCATAAACTCAGACATATCCAGGCGGATCAGAGAGTCTACAGAATCAAACAGATCATTGGCAAGGCACTTCACCAACTCTGTCTTACCCACACCGGTGGGACCAACAAAGATAAAGGACACAGGTCTGCGCTTAGGGCTGATACCTACACGGTTGCGGCGGATTGCCTTTGCAACAGCTTCCACAGCCTGATCCTGACCGACAATATGCTCCTTCAGACGGTCTGCCAGACCCTTAATCTGCTGATACTCCTGAGCCTTGATCTTGGAGGCGGGAATCTTGGTCCACAGTTCGATAATACGTGCCAGGTTCTCCATGGTGACCGCAGGCGCGGGCACTTTTTCCAGCTGCTCAATCTCATTGGCCAGATTGCAAAGACGGCTGCGAATCATAGCAAGGCGCTCATAATGCTCATTCTCCGTATCTTCGGTGAGCATACGCAGCTCCAGTTCATAGTCATCCCGCTCTTTCTTCAGCTCTGCCAGGCGGGAGATTTCCTTACAGCGCAGGTTCAAATCAGAACATGCTTCATCCAGCAGGTCGATGGCCTTATCGGGCAGGAAACGGTCGGAAATATAACGCTCGGAGAGAATGACACACTGGCGGGCAATCTCAGGAGAGATGGTAACACCGTGGAACTCCGCATAAGCCTTGGCAATACCCTGCATGATCTGGCAAGCTTCCTCAATAGAAGGCTCGGCAACAGACACCGGCTGGAAACGGCGCTCAAGCGCTGCATCCTTTTCAATATGCTTGCGGTACTCATTAAAAGTAGTGGCGCCGATCACCTGAATCTCACCCCGGGACAGGGCAGGTTTCAGAATATTGGCAGCATTCATAGAGCCTTCCGCATCACCGGCACCAACCAGGTTGTGCACCTCATCGATTACCAAAATGATGTTGCCACAGGCTTTGATCTCAGAGATCAGCGCCTTCATACGGCTTTCAAACTGGCCGCGGAACTGGGTGCCAGCCACAAGTGCGGTCAGATCCAGCAGGAATACTTCCTTATCACGGAGCTTATAAGGCACATCACCTGCTGCGATCCGCTGGGCAAGACCTTCTGCAATTGCCGTCTTACCAACGCCAGGTTCACCAATCAGACAAGGATTGTTCTTCTGACGCCGGTTCAGAATCTGAATCACACGCTCAGTTTCCACATCACGGCCGATAACCTTATCCAAAGTACCTGCCTTTGCACGGCCGGTCAAATCCATGCAGTAGGTATCAAGGAATTTATGCTTATTATGCTTCTTCCCCTTAGAATCTTCCTTCTGCTCTTCTTCCGGTTCTTTCTTCTTTTTAGAAGGCAGGCTTCCGGCACCAAACAACTGATTCATCATGGGGAACGTGGCAGTACGGCTATCCGGTTCGTCGTCATCAGTTTCAGATTCACCGGGCATGCTGAACATACTGCTCATTTCATCGCTGAGGGTATCCAGGTCTTCTTCAGAAAATCCCATCTGCTTTACTACATCCTCGATTTGAGGAATACCCAGACTCCGGGCGCAGCGCAGGCAATAGCCCTCATTCATAGTCACGCCGTTCTCCATCTTGGTGATGAAAACCACGGCGATATTCTTCTTACACTTGGTACACAGTTTCGGCTGCATACACATCACTACCTTTCTTGGGAAAATCCGTTTGTCTAGCCTGAACAATATCACAAACGGACAAAAAAAGCGAAAACAAATTATGAATTATTCGGCGGCAACTTCAAATTTATCGATACCGTCATCATACCAAAGGTGGGTCATGTACAAACCCCCGGGAGGTACAGTAGGACCGGCCGCAGTACGGTTACCGGATTCCAGGATTGCGCCGATATCCTCAGGCTTAATCTTACCTTCTGCGGCATACACAACGGTACCTGCCATAGCACGGGCCATGTTGTAGAGGAAACCGTTGGCACAGACCTTCAATTCGATAATATTGCCTTTGCGCTCCACATTATAATAGTATACGGTGCGGACTGTGGATTTAACATCGGTACCTACAGAGCGGACAGCCGCAAAATCGTGGGTTCCCACAAACTGGTCAGCAGCCGCCTGCATGACGGATTCATCCAGATGGCGGGGATAGAACCAGGCTCTGTTTACATAGAACGGATCCCTTACACGGGAGTTATAGATGGTATAGGTATATTCTTTCCGAACGCAGGAGCCAATAGCATTAAAGTTTTCATTCACTTCAAAAGCCTTGGTTACCACGATATCCACGGGAAGGTGGGTATTGAGGGCATAGGGCAGCCGATCCACCGGAATGGTAGATGTGGTACGGAAATTGGCCACATAGACTCTGGCGTGTACACCGGCATCGGTACGGCCGCAGCCGGTCACATGGACGTCATGGCCCACGATCATGGAGATGGCTTTTTCGAGAGTCTGCTGTACTGTAGCCAGATTCTTCTGCATCTGCCAGCCATGATAACCGGTGCCTTCATAGGTCAGGATCAAAGCAATATTGCGCATACCTACCTCACAGACCGAAATGCGCCAGCACAGATACCACTACAATCAAACCAATACCGATTCCCAGCGCTACAAAGTCAAAATAGGAGAAGCGCAGCAGCTTCATCTTCGTACGGCCTTCACCACCCTGGTAGCAACGGCATTCCATGGCAGTTGCCAATTCATCGGCACGGCGGAACGCACTGATGAAAAGGGGCACCAGAATGGGCACCAACGCCTTTACCCGCTGCAGCAGGCTGCCGGTTTCAAAATCAGCGCCCCTTGCCTTCTGGGCGGACATGATCTTATCGGTTTCCTCAATAAGAGTGGGAATAAAGCGCAGGGCGATGCACATCATCATAGATAGCTCATGAACAGGCACCCGAATCACCTTCAAAGGATTCAGAAGAGACTCCAGACCGTCAGTCAGGCTGATGGGCGATGTGGTATAGGTCAGCAGGAAGGTGCCGGAGATCAGCATCAGAATATGGATGACCATAAACAGCGCACGTACCACGCCCTCGGAATAAATAGTGATGAACCAGAAATCAATCAGAGGTTCACCCTCACCGGTGGTGAAAAACAGATTCAACACACCGGTAAATACCAGAATCAATACCAGGGGCTTCATGCCACGGACAATGGACTTGACGGGAATCTTGGAAATGTAGATGGTTGCTGCCAGGAAAATAAACATGACTGCGTAGGAAACCCAATTGACAGCACAGAACAGCGCCACAATATAGACCACCAGCATGATCAGCTTTGTTCTGGGGTCCAAACGGTGTACCACGGAATTTCCGGGGAAATACTGACCGAGGGTAATATCTTTAAGCATTGACCGCGCCCCCTTTCAGTCGTTTCAGTTCCGCAACAGCCTGCTCCATAGTATAAACCTGATTAACAGGCAGACCCATCTGCTGCAGTCTTAAGAAAACACGGGTAATTTCCGGAATATCCAAACCCATATCCAGCATTTCCTGAGCACGGTTAAAGACTTCCATAGGTGTGCCGTCCATAGCAAGATGGGCATCGTACATCACCAGCAGGCGGCTTGCCATACGGGCCACATCATTCATGGAATGGCTGACCATCATGATGGTAGCATTCTTTGCTTTGCGATAATTGTCAATGTTCTCCAGAACCTCTTCCCTGCCCTCCGGATCCAGGCCGGCGGTGGGTTCATCCAGGATCAGAATTTCCGGCTCCATTGCAATTACACCGGCAATGGCCACGCGGCGCTTCTGACCGCCGGACAGATCAAAGGGAGATACTTCCAGCTGCGCATCGGTCAGACCGACAAAATTCGCAGCCTCGCGAACACGACGATCGATCTCATCGTTGGATAAGCCCATATTCTTGGGGCCAAAGGCAATGTCCTTATAGACCGTTTCTTCAAAAAGCTGATACTCCGGATACTGGAACACCAGGCCTACACGAAAACGGCTTTCCCGGGTCAGCTTCTTATCGGACCAAATGTCCTTGCCGTCCAGGATTATCTGGCCGGATGTAGGCTTCAGCAGACCGTTCAGGTGCTGCATCAGCGTAGACTTACCGGAACCGGTATGGCCAATCACACCGATAAACTCGCCGCGCTCAACAGTAAAGGAAACGTCCTTCAGCGCAACATGCTCAAAGGGTGTTCCGGCACTATAAATATGATTCAGATCTTTGATCTCTAAAATAGGTGCCACTTTTCTAACCTCCTGTGGGTCAGACCTTTAATACCTCATAAAGTGTCTGCGCACATTCTTCTGCATTCAGCCGCTCCAGCGGCAGGTTAAATCCTTCTTTATTCAGCTCCCAGCACAGTTCCACTGTTTCAGGAGCAGCAAGACGCATATCGTGAAGCTCCTCTACATGAGAGAATACTTCCTGAGGTGTGCCATCCAGCGCCACTTCGCCCTTGTGAAGAACCACAACACGCTGGGCCTGGGCCGCCTCATCCATATGGTGAGTAATGAGGACAACGGTAATGTCCTTATCCTGATTCAGCCGACTGATGGTCTCCATGACCTCACGGCGACCCTTGGGATCCAGCATGGCAGTAGGCTCGTCCAAAACGATGCACTTAGGCTCCATAGCGATAACGCCTGCAATGGCGACGCGCTGCTTCTGTCCACCGGACAGAAGATGGGGCGCATGCTCACGATATTCATACATACCAACCTGCTTCAGCGCATTGTCTACACGGTGGCGGATGGCGGGGCTTGCTACACCAAGGTTCTCCGGGCCGAAAGCAACATCTTCTTCCACCACATTGGCGACGATCTGATTGTCAGGGTTCTGGAATACCATACCCACCGTACGGCGAATCTGGATCAGCTTTTCTTCATCGGCAGTATTCATTCCGAATACAGAAACACTGCCGCCGCAGGGAAGCAAAATTGTATTAAAATGCTTAGCCAAAGTGGATTTGCCACAGCCGTTACCACCCAAAATAGCCACAAAAGTGCCCTGTTCGACGGTAAGGCTCAGGTCCTTAAATACGGCAACGCCGGGCGTGTCATCCACGCCCGGATAGGTATATGCCAAATGTTCTACATTGATCGCAGTCTGCAAAATATGTCCTCCTATCCTATCAGGGAGTCCATCTTCCTGTTGCGCCGCAGGGCAGCAACAAGCCGGAAGACTTCACCGGCAGGCACAGTTCACCAACTTCCGTATGGCCGCCATGCTTACTGCCAAAAACCACATCGGCTGCATAACCAACAGCAGAAGGTGCCAGACCGGTGGTATAGGAATTGATGATCACGAACAGCGGATTATCCGTCAGCAGTTTTGCGGTTTCCTGGAGGAAGGGGTAGAAACTGGTTTCCATCTTCCAAATCTCACCGCTGGGGCCACGGCCATAGCTGGGAGGATCCATGATAATACCGTCATAACGGCGGCCGCGGCGGATCTCACGCTGGATAAACTTGCCGCAATCATCCACGATCCAGTGGATGGGACGGTCAGCAAGGCCGGAGGCAGCAGCATTTTCCTTTGCCCAGGCAACCATGCCTTTGGAAGCATCCACATGATAGACCTCTGCACCGCCGGCAGCAGCTGCCAAAGTAGCGCCACCGGAATAGGCAAACAGGTTCAAAACACGAACCGGGCGGCCGGCATTTGCCACCTTATACCGGATAAAATCCCAGTTTGCTGCCTGCTCGGGGAACACACCGGTGTGCTTAAAGTTCATGGGCTTGACATTAAATGTCAAATAATCCTTGTAGCGGATCTGCCAGCGCTCAGGCAATTTGTGATCAGACCAGTGACCGCCGCCGGTGGAGGAACGCACATATCTTGCATCATAACGCTTCCAGGCGGGATGGTCATGGGGGGTATTCCAAATTACCTGGGGGTCGGGACGCACCAGGGTATATTTGCCCCAACGCTCCAGACGCTCACCATTGGAGGTATCCAAAACCTCATAATCCTTCCATTGATCGGAAATCCAAATCATGGTAAACTCCTTATATTTTTAGTGAAAAGCATTCCTATTAGAGGCCGAAGATAGATTCGATGGTTTCTTTGCGCTTCTTTTTCTTATCTTCTTTTTCTTTCTTCTTTTCCTCTTCTTCCTGCTTTTTCTTTTCCTCTTCTTCTTTTTCCTTCAGGTATTTTTCCCAGGCTTCCTCGGTGTGATCCTCACACTCCTTGATTTTCTCCTCGTCATCATTGCCAACAACGATAAAATCCTTGTTCAGGAAATCCTTATCCAGACCCCTTCCGACAGCCTTGGCTGCCGCGTTATACTCGCTCTTGGTCATGCGGACATAGCTGGATTCTTCGATCTCGATAGTATCATCAATCTCTGCAAACTTTTCACACCACTCGGTAGCCAGACCACCGCCGGAACAAAGCTCAACAGTAACATGTCTATCGCACTTGCCGGAAGGTCTGTCCTCGGAATAAACCCTAACTGTTGCAACACGCTCGATCTCACGGGCATCCTTCTTGCAGGCTTCCGTTGCGATCTTGCCGGAGTCCAGGCAAATGCTGACCCAGCCCATCTGGCTGTCATCATACAGTGCCTTACGTTCCAGACCCTCATGCAGAGGCTGCATAACCTTCTTAAACAGAACCGCTGCAGGGTTCACAGAAGTGGGACGGATAACCTCAGGTCTGTCATAGCCGGTCCAAACCGCTGCGGTATAATAGCCGGTGAAGCCGCAGTACCAGCGGTCCTTAAATTCAGAAGTAGAACCGGTCTTGCCTGCAATGGTCTGACCCTGGAAGTCTGCCTGGGTACCGGTACCATTGGCAGTTGCGTTGATCAGACAGTAGTTCATATAGTTGACAGACTTTTCGCTGAGGATCTGCTCCTGAGACTGGGTATTATCAATGACCAGATTACCCTCGCTGTCATAAACCTTGGTAAAGGTGCGCTCCTGACGGCGGATACCGTTATTGGCAAAGGTGGCATAGGCGCCTGCCATATCACGGACATGGACACCCCAGGTCTGTGCGCCCATTGCAAGGGGTGCAAAACCGTTATCGGAGTGGACAGTGCCACCTTCATCCACATACTCATCCACCAAAGAAGTGAGGCCGAACTTGTTCTTGGCAAAATCGTAGCCATAGTTGACACCGATCATATTCAGAGAATGGGCTGCCACCGCGTTGACGGAACGGGTAACCGCGCTGTGGATGGTGCTGGAATAACCATACTTATAGTTATCGTTTCTGGGCCATGCGCCGTTATCATAGTTCAGGGGCAGGTCAGGTACAACCGTTGCAGGAGACAGCGTTCCTTGTTCAAAGCCGGGTGCATAGATAGACAGAGGCTTGATGGAAGAGCCTGACTGCAGCTTGGAGTCGGTTGCACGGCTCCATTCCAGGTAACCGGTCTTTTCACCCACACCGCCAGCCATTGCCACAATATCACCGGTGGTGTTATCAATCACCACAATGGCAGACTGCAGCTGCTGGCCGCTTCTGGTTTCAGGAATTTCATTCAGGTCTGTATAGATCTTGTCTACCTGCTTCTGTACATCAACATCAATTGTAGTATAGATATGGTAGCCGCTGCGCTTGATCTGCTGAATCATCAGATCACGGGTTGCGCTGTTCCAGGCCATGTGGTTCTTTTCTGCCAGAGCCTTTGCCACATCCATCAGAACGGCATCGGCAAACCAGCTGTAGTTATCCTGAGAACCGTCTTCAATAACAGGCACTTCATTGCCACAGTCAGGGCAGTAGAACTTGCCTTCCGTTTCCTTCAGCGTGCTGACAATGCCCTTGTAATTGCAGGACTTATTCTTGCAGTAAGCCATGCTGTCAGGCAGGTCGATGCCGTTTTTCAGCACCAGCTCCTGGGCAAGGGCCTCTTCATATTCTTCATCTGTCAGCCAGCCGTACTTGTTCATAGCCCACAGAATGTTTTCTTTTCTGTCGTTATTATTCTCCGGGTTCTGATAAGGATCGTACCAGGTGGGAGAGTTGGTAATGCCGATGATACTTGCGCATTCGGCAGCAGTCAGGGATTCCACTTCTTTACCGTAGTAGGTTTCAGCGGCGCTGCGGATACCTCGGCAGCCCTGACCCAAATAAATAAAGTTCAGATACAGCTCCAGGATCTCATCCTTATCGTACTGCTTTTCCAGCTGGACAGCACGGAAGATTTCCAGTACCTTACGCTGAACGGTAACATCGTCAGCGCCTTCGTCTTCCGTCAGCAGGACATTTTTAATCAGCTGCTGGGTAATACTGGAGCCGCCCACAGAGTCATCGCCGAAGAACATTCTTGCGCAGGCTTTCACAGTAGTGATCCAGTCAACACCCTGATGTTCAAAGAAACGGTGGTCTTCAATGGCAACCGCCGCATGGATCATATCCTCCGGAATATCCTCAAAGTCTACCCAGGAACTGCTGGTGACCGCAAAGACATCCTGATACTTTTGAATATTGCCGTTGGAATCCAAATAATATAAATAGGAGTTCTGCTCCAGCTCATAATCGTCAATATCCACACTTGCCATGGGTAGGATGTCTTCCTGCAGATAATCACCCAGAACACCGGCAAACACAAAGCCACAGATGACAACTACCATCAACACGGTGCATGCCGCACCAGCAGCAATCTTAAAAGCACCAAACGCCACGCGCCAGACTGCGTAGAGAATACGCAGAAAGAAGTTCGGCTTCCAATCCTGCCGCAACGGTTTTTGCTTCTTATCTTTTTTCTTTCCGTTGAACATTCTATATACCTCCGAATGGACAGCAAACAGCTGCCATGGTGAAAAATTTCAGTAAGATCTGCATCAAAGCATACGATCGTGCATAGATTATAGCATATACAGCCACAAAACGAAAGTCCTAATTTGTGAATTAACCGTTAAAATACACGATAAAGCGCATTAAGAAAAAAAACCAACAAAATATTTGGAACTTTTCGTATTCTCATTTTTGCCCCTTCCGGGAATAATAACCTGAAATTGCAAGATAAATTTTACCGGAATCTATAGCACATGCAGATTTGGCATATCTCCTCCTTTGATTTCCACTTGATTTTCACTCAGCATCGGGTTAGAATATAGACACAAAAGGAAATGAATTGGAGGATATCCATTATGGCAGATGAATACGGTTCTGATTTTATTACCATCGTTGATGAAGATGGTACCGAATTTGAGCTGGAAGTTCTCAGCTCCATCGAATATAACGGTGAAACATACCTGGCTGTCACCCTGGCCGGCAATGAAGATGCCGATCTGGAAGTCAGCATTCTGAAGTCCGTGGAAGAAGAGGACGGCGAACCCATTTTGTGCGCTGTAGAAGACGAAATCGAACTGGAAACCGTCTATAACCTGATCATGGATCAGATCTACGAAGAGGAAGAAGAATAATCAACGCCTGCTTGGTGCGTAGCGTGTCCTTTTGGACCCACATTTTTTATTTGGGACGTTAGACTTCCCTATCTGTTTGCAGACCTCCCGCCTACGCTTTGACGATAGGTGGATGTTGGGAGCAGTAACGATTGGGAGCGGCAACCCACCTGCCATTTCGTGCAGGTCATAATCGGATGCGTTACGGCCAAAGCGGGTATTGCATGGGGAGCTTGCTCCCCATGTTTTTATTTCCTCCCTAAAAAGAGAATGACCAAAGGAGGCTTACATATATGAAAACACTTGTTGCAGACCTGCACATGCATACGCTGATGAGCGGACATGCCTTCGGTACCATTCGTGAAATGGCTATGGGCGCTGCAGAAAGAAATCTTCAGCTCATCGGCATCACCGAGCACGGTCCCGGTTTACCCGGTGCCTGTGACCCTATATACTATCTTAATTTCAGAGCTGCCCCCAGAAAACTTTATAATGTAGAAATTCTCTATGGCTGCGAAGTCAATATTTGTACCGGTGGAACCCTTTCCCTGGGCCGCCGCTATTTAGACGCCCTGGACTATGCCATTGCGGGCATTCACGGTTTCTGCTACGAAAATGAGGGCGTTGCCAAAAACACAGACAGTATTATTAAATGTATGGCAGAATCCAAGGTGCGTTTTATCTCCCATCCCGATGACAGCCGTTATCCTATAGACTATCCCGCTTTGGTGCAGGGTGCAAAAGAATACGGTGTGGCGCTGGAAGTGAACAACAGTTCCCTCTCCCCCATCAGTTTCCGGCCCGGTTGTCTGGAGAATTATCGCCGCATGCTTCCGCTTTGCATGGAATACGGCGTTCCTGTAATTGTGGATTCTGATGCCCATGATCCCGGTGCCGTAGGAGATTTTTCTCTGGCGATCAATGTACTGGAAGAAGTTGGATTTGATCAGGATCTGATTATAAATACTGATGTGCAAAAAGTTAAGCAGTTTCTGCTGAAGTAAAACCGAATATCCCGAGGCCTGGGGAATTTTCCCAGGCCTTTTTTCTCTATTTTTGATACAAGAAACTGTAAACTTTTTGTATTTTCGTGAATCTGTAACACAAAAGCACTTGAAAGACACGAAATGATGGGTTATAATACCCTGGTCTGTTGCCCGATTTGGCAAAAGACCTTACCAAGCGTATTTATGAGAGGAAATGATTACATGAGCGCATCTGCAAAAAAGAAGCTTCGTAAAGAAGAAACAGCTGCTCAGCTGACCGAGAAGCAGCTGAAGGCACAGAAAGAAACCAAAAAGCTGAAGACCTATACCACCATTTTTGTTGCGGCAATTGCCGTGATTCTGGTTGCCGGTCTGATTATCACCGGTACTACCTTCTTCAAGAACTCCGGTATTAAGGAGAAGAACACCGTTGCTGCCGTTGTCGATGACTACGAGTTTAACTCTGTGGAAATGAGCTACTACTATGTAGACACCATTGAGAGCAGCTACAATGAATGGTATTCTTCCTACGGTGAGAACACCGCTATGTATGTAAGCCTGATGATGGGCCTGGATATCACACAGCCTTTGGGCGCTCAGACCTACAGCGACAGCACCACTTGGGCTGACTACTTCATCGATGTTGCTATGAACAGAGCTCAGAGCGACTATGTTCTGTCCAAGAGAGCTGCCGAAGAAGGCTTCACTATGAGCGAAGATACCAAGGCAACTCTGGAGCAGACCTTTAACAATCTGCCTGCATTCGCAACTCTGGCCGGCTACGGCAATGCAGACGCTTACCTGCGTGGCATTTACGGCAACGGCGCCAATCTGGAGTCCTATCGTGCATATGCAGAAAAGTCTGCACTGGCCGCTGATTACTACATGGCTCATCAGAACGATATGGTCATTGATGACGCTGCAATCCGCGCACACGAAGCCGAGAATTTTGATAAGTACTCCTCTTTCTCCTTTGCTTCCTATGTGATCAGCTACAGCAATTTCCTGACCGGCGGTACCACCGACGAGAATGGTAACACCACTTATTCCGATGCAGAAAAGGAAGCTGCACAGGCTGCTGCTAAGGCTGCTGCAGAATCCCTGCCCCAGTGCACCACTCAGGAAGAACTGGACGCTGCCATCGCCGCAATTTCTTCCGACGAGACCGCCAAGAGCAATCTTTACAACAAGGTCAGCTACAGCTCCATCAACACCAACGCAGTCGATTGGATGGCAGACAGCAGCCGCAAGGCCGGTGATTTCACCGTTATTGCTAACGAATCCACTACTGTCGATGCCGACGGCAAGGAAACCACTTCCGTCATGAGCTATACCGCATATGTATACCTGGGCCGCGAGGACAACAATGTACCTCTGGCAAATGTCCGTCACATCCTGGTTAGCTTCGAAGGCGGCACCACCGACGAAACCGGTAACACCGTCTACTCCGATGCAGAAAAGGCAGCTGCCAAGGAGCAGGCTGAGAATCTGCTGGCACTGTACGAGATGTCTGCCATGACCGAGCAGGACTTTGCAGATCTGGCAACCGCAAACACCGATGACACCGGTTCCGCTGCAAACGGTGGTCTGTATGAGGATATCGCTCCTGTGCAGGGTGTCTTCGTTGAGTCCTTCACCAACTGGTCCACCGATCCTGCCCGCGAGGCCGGCGACACCGGTATCATTGAGAGCCCCTACGGCTACCATGTTATGTACTACGTCGGTGATGACGAGATGACCTACCGCAACAGCATGATCACTGCAGAGCTCCGTACTGAGTACATGAACACCTGGTACGAAGAAGTTCTGGCTTCCGCTTCTCTGACCGTAAAGGATACCTCCGCACTGAACAGAGACAAGATTATCTCTCAGGCATTTTAATCGTATAAACAAAAGCCTCCTGTGGAATGATTTCCACAGGAGGTATTTTTTTATGAAAAATTGGATTGGGACAGCTATTTCAGCAATAGGGGCCGGAACACTGAACGGAATATTCGGAGCCGGCGGTGGAATGGTACTGGTTCCATTGATGGGAAAACTGACTGATTTGGAAGAAGCTCAACTCTTTAGCTGCTCCGTAACCATTCTTTTTCCCTTGTGTATCGTATCACTAATTTTCGCTGATGGCTGGGCTTCATTTTCGCTCTTACAAGCTCTCCCCTATCTGATTGGCGGTTTCCTGGGCGGCATTGCCGCAGGAATATGGGGAAAATACATCCCCACGCTTTGGCTGCACCGCACATTGGGCATCCTGATTCTATGGGGAGGTATCCGATATCTATGGTAAATATTCTGCTTTCCGCACTGATTGCCGTGCTTCTGGGGTTTCTTGCGGGTATGGGTGTAGGCGGCGGGAGTTTGCTGCTGCTTTGGCTGACACAGGTGGTCGGGATGACACATCCTGATGCCAGGATCCTCAATCTGCTGTTTTATCTCCCCGCAGCCGCCGCAAGTATTCTGTTTCGGGGCCGCAGGCAGGTTCCGTGGAAAATGATACTGCCGGGAATCGCCGCGGGTTGTATAGCTGCCGCGCTGAGCACAGTGCTAAGCCGCCATCTAAATGTGGAGCTACTGAAAAAACTATTGGGTGCGCTCCTCATTTCCACGGGTTTGAGAGAAATCTTTTATCGGCCACGGAAGGCGAGATAACCTTCCAAAATCAAGGACGCAGCCACTGCATCCACCGTATCTTTTCTCTTCTTACCGTGATAATTATGCTGGGACAGAATGTTATGGGCTTCCACTGTGGTACGGCGCTCATCCCACATATTCACCGTAAGACCGGTTGCTTCTCTCAGCTTCTGCGCAAAGGCTTTACACAGCTCTGCTCTGGCACCCTCGGTGCCATCCATATTCTTGGGAAGTCCAACAACAATCTCACCCACATCGGAGCCCTTCAGCAGCTCGCAAACCGCCGCAATGGTCTTATCCATATTGCGGCTGTGGATGACTTTAGTGCTTCCGACGATGCTGCACAGCAGGTCAGAAATCGCAATTCCCGTCCGTGCGTCACCATAATCGATGCCCATAATTCGCTTCATTTTTACGCTCTCCTTTGGTTTTATGTTTGTCCCCATTATATAGCAAAAAACACAAAAAATAAAGAAAAAAATTGTTGACTTCTCATACCCCCTGTGTTAGAATGATTCTACCTGTGAAAAGGGCTTTTTTTGTGCGCCTTTTTCAGCTCCGGAGTGGCAATTGTAGTGGCCGCTTACTAAATTTTTTCTAGACGGAGTGATACAGGGAGGCAAATTTAAGGAGGTGCCGTTATGCGCGTTAAAGTCACTTTGAGATGCTCCGAGTGCAAGCAGAGAAACTACAACACCATGAAGAACAAGAAGAACGATCCCGACCGTCTCGAAATGAAGAAGTACTGCAGATTCTGCAGAAAGCACACCACTCACAAAGAGACCAAGTAAGGAGGTCAAGCAAACATGGCAGA
>JAFOBK010000123.1 GCA_017381835.1 Oscillospiraceae bacterium
GCACTGATCCTTGGGCTGATTCCGAAACTGAGGCTGACGGTTGATGGTCCAGCTCAGGAGCCAGCCGGAATCCTTCACGGTAACAATGCCGCCAGTGACAACGCCGCCGGTAAAGGGATCACGCTTGCAGATATTCTTGATATAGGGGATGATCCTCTGATCCAGGGTGGTGACCGTGGCGCTCATCCAGTTGGTCTGTTCGGGATCGGAACAGAACTTGTCCGGATGGCCGAAAGAGGGATCCTGGGCAGCGATTCTGCGCCACATATCCCAGCCACCGCCGGGCTTGATATCCGGGTTGAACACAGCGGGCTTGTTCTGGGAACCCATGGTGGCGTTTTCCACGCAGCCGCCGTTGGTAATAAACACCAGATCGTTCTCCGTCAGGTCAACAAAACGGGATTCTCCCTCAGCCAGCAGTTCGATCCGGGTCGCCTGCTTTCTGCCTGGCTTAATATCGAACTCCACATTGACCACCTTGGTGTTAAAGTGGAACTGGACGCCGAAGCCTTCCAGATACTTGACCATGGGCAGGATCATAGACTCGTACTGGTTGTAACGGGTAAACCGCAGAGCTTTGAAGTCCGGTAGTCCACCTACGTGATGGATATAGCGCTTGAGATACAGCTTCATCTCCAGTGCGCTGTGCCAGTTCTCAAAGGCGAACATGGTGCGCCAGTACAGCCAGAAGTTGGAGTTCAGGACCTCATCATCGAAGAAATCGGTGATGCGCTTATCATAGAGCGCTTCGTCGGGGGTGAAGAATAGCTTCATGACCTCCAAAGCGGCTTTATCGGACAGACCAAACTTTCCCTCGGTGTGGGCATCCTGACCCTGATTGACCGTTGCTCGGCAAAGGGAGTAGTTGGGATCTTTTTTGTTCAGCCAATAGTATTCATCCAGAACACTCACGCCTTCCGTCTCAATGGAGGGGATGGAGCGGAACAGATCCCACATGACCTCAAAATGGTTGTCCATTTCACGACCGCCCCGCATGACATAGCCCACATCGGGATACTGCCAGCCATCACAGGCACCGCCGGGGATCGGCTCTTTCTCGAAAATATGAACATGGTCGCCCTTCATCTGGCCATCACGAACCAGATAGCAGGCGGCGGTCAATGCCGCCAGACCGGTGCCGATGATATAGGCGGACTTGTGATCCACACCCTCAGGCTTCTGAGGACGGGCAAATGCTTCATAGTTACCACTGGAATAATACATACATGTTCCTCCTTGTAATTTCAGAGACCTTTGTATTAAGGTACCCTTTGTTTGTGCCCTTATTATAGTTTGCCCCCAACCGGATTCCTACGGACAAAACCCTCCTGATGCCTGAATTTCAGACACTGAGGGTGTCTTTGTCTGACTTTCTGAACGAAGAAAAAGCAGGACCAAAGTCCTGCTTTTATCAATATATGTATTGGGGCTTTATGTATCGAAAAAACGCACAACATCCCGATACACATCATGTTTGCCAGTTTCGTTGAGTATCTCATGGCGCATATGTTCATACAATTTACCCCTGACATTCCCATAGCCAAGGCCGGTCAGGAAAACGGTGAGGGCTTCGAATTTTTCCCTGGAACGGATGGCAGGATCATCCGCGCCTGCGATCAGAAAAAAGGACAAATTAGGGTTGCTCACGTTCCAATTCTTTTTATCGAACGCTGCTTTTTGCAGTTTGAACAGGTTGATAAACCCGTTTGTTGTAAAAACGAAGCCGCACTTCGGGTCTTCATTGTATTGTATTACATTTTGCCGGTTTTCCGAAAGCCAACCATTCGGAATTGTATTTCCGGTGTTGAAGCCCGAAAATGCCATTGCGTTCAGCAGCTTGTTGGGGGCCTTTTCCCCGTGGAACGGTTTTGAGAGCCTGGCTAAAAACAAGCCAAGGTCTGCGGCAGCATGGTATGTGGGCGGGCCGCAAAGGACAATCTTTTCAATCTCAGAATCGTATTTCTTCAGGTAGCCACGGGCTACCAAAGTGCCCATGCTATGGCTGAACAGGGATAGTGGAATGCCTGGATAGCGGTTTTTAATGAACTTCGTTACGGTATGCAGATCCTCTATGATTGCCTGTTCGTTTTCCGTGTAAAAGAATCCGTAATCTTCCTGCTTCTGCACACTTTCGCCATGACCACGGTGGTCATGAATCACACAGACATATCCATGACCGGAAAGATCATTCATGAAATCAAAATATCGTTCTTTATGTTCCGCCATACCGTGGGAAAACTGAATAATTCCTTTTGGTACTGGTGGCGCGGTGATGGCAGCCTCCAGCATCAATCCATCAAAATCGGATGTAATTTTCTCTATTCTCATATAGATTCCTTTCCTTGCAGGATGTGGATGTCACAAAAATTAGTTGTTCATACAGCGAATGACCAATTGCTCGAGATCACCGTTTTTCAAGTCCAGCATTCTGCGAAAACGTGTCAGAGCAGTCGGGCTCATACCTGTTTTCAGCCAACCCATAATCATGCCAAAGCTAACACATTTCAGATAGTCTACAATCGTGATACGATCTTCCGCCGTAAGCTTCCGGTCGCCCAGAACTCCGTCCACATAGGCAGTTACGACATGGCTGCATACACGCCACTGGTACTGCTCATAAATATCGCGGTCAACAGAATGGTAGATATGCAGTACAGCCTTTCGGTTCGTTAACGCAAATTCCAGTGCGGCATTGATGCAGTCATCCAGAGAATCAACGGTAGGATGCTCCCGGATAATTCTGTCCGCATCCTCATTCACAACGCTTTCCAGCAACTGCGGAATATCCTCAAAATAATAGTAAAATGTATTGCGGTTGACACCGCATTCATCAACAATATCTTTCACTGTGATCTGACTGAGAGGCTTTTCGTTTAACAGCTTTACAAACGAGTCTCTTATTGCTTTTTTTGTAAAATTCGCCATGCTTTGCTCCTATTCTATGCCAGCATGCCTATTGCCGCACTGCGGCATTTGATGCTTGGCCGGTGACGGAGATCAAAAAATCATGATCTTTCTTTTCCTCCATATTGAGCATCGCAGACCGTGCAGTATATTTTGTTACATCCGGAATGGTTTCCCCATCAATCTGCAGGGGTGTGGGCCGGTCAAATTCTACGGTGATTTCGTCGCCGGTATGTACCGCAACCATATTCCTATGCAGCACATGCTCGCCCTTGAATATACTTGGGAACACACAAAGGGAGCGCAGTCTGCCTGCGCCATGGAACACTATTAAGGACATCTTGCCTGAAGAACGGTCCTGCTCCGGCGCGGGGATCATGCCGCCGCCGTAGTATTTTCCATGCATAGTCGGCGCAATCCAGACTTTTTTATAGATATATTCTTTACCATCCACAATTACCTTTGCGTTTCTTGCTGCAAAATGGAACAATAGTCCCTGAATGGCAATGCCGGCATAGTTAACCTTCTTACCGGGAATCTTTTTCAGTTCATCGCCCACCTGACAGCAATAACCGTCGATACCAAAACCGACGCCATTGATAAAGTGGTAAGTTTTTCCCTTTACCTCCACACTGGGCAGGTTTTTCAAATACTGGGTAATTTCGAAGGGATTTCCACTGGTATCCATCTCTCTGGCAAAATCGTTGCCGCTTCCGGATGGGTAATAGAAAATTTCCTGGGGGATCTCCATTCCCGATGTATCGTTAACAAAGCGGTTCAGTGTACCGTCACCGCCTACAATCATCAAATAATCATCCTTTTCCAAACCGGAAAGAAATGCTGCGTAATTGGTGATCCGGGTCATATCGTAGCATTCCAGGTTCTCATCAAACACCATCTGCAGCAGCTCTGCGTCTTCCTCAGCGGTGCCGTTTCCGGCCAGAGGATTATAGATCACATATCCTTTTGCCATGCGCCATCTCTTCTTTCTGTATTCGTTTCGATCAAACGGCGGACTGACGTACCGATCAGCTCAGTTTTCGTTTTCTGGATGTTTTCACCGGAGAACACCTCCAGCACATCCAAATATACGTCCGTTGATTTAAAGGGCGTTCGTTTTGCAATTCTTTCTGTTCCGGTGATGCTGAGCACGACGATGGGAGCATCTGCCTTTTGTGCAATCTTGAATACACCGTTGTGAAACGGCAAAAGCTCACAAGTTTTGCTCCGTGTGCCCTCCGGATAAACGCCGATGGATACCTCCTGCTTCCGTAACAGTTTCGCCGCCCGGTTGATGGTAGAAATTGCCTTTCTTGGATTCTCCCGGTCGATGGGCATAAAGCAGCACTTTCGGATGATCCTGCCAAAGAACGGAATCTTGAAGTTACTGGGTTTGGAAATAAAGGCGATCTTCCATTTTTTCAGTGCATACCAGGTAAGGATGGGATCAAAGTTGGAACGGTGGTTGCAAACAAACAGCACTTTCGCGTCCTTGGGAATTTTCTCTATTCCATTGGTATGCACATGGATTCGCAGCAGCTTTATCGTCGCAGCCGTCGCACTGTTCAAAAGAAAGCGGTAAAACGGACTGTTCCTGTCGTACTCTTTTTCCGGGTTAATAAACAGGCAGCATATGCCAAGGAACAACACATATAGCAGCAGAAGTGCCAGGATTGCGCCAAGTATGTATAGCAAAATCACGGAGCATCCTCCTTCATCACATCATAGATCTGCTGGGCAGTATTTTGGTTTCGGAAAAACACGGCTCATATCCGGAACCTTTGCCTGCCATTTATGGATATTCAGTTTTTCATAGATCCTGCCGATCCTCCCAATGGCGAAGCTTCGAAACCAGCCTTTATCCGGCTTTAGTGGCCATTGGGAAATCAGCCTGCAAAAAAGAACCCAACGGTTCCCGCAAGTGCACAGTGGATGGCGCATCTGAGTAATTTCATTTTTATCTCCTGTTTTTTATCTGTCAGAGTGTTTTATGATTCTGAATGATGGGATGCCTGTCTTTATCAAGCAAAATAATCATGCAAGCAGCAATTGCGCCCACCGTTTCCAGCAGCATATCAAGCATCGTGTCAATCAGGCCGATATCGATATACCCGTCCACCGGCAGCAGCAAGCCGTTCACGGAAACAGACTGGATATTGAGAATAC
>JAFOBK010000124.1 GCA_017381835.1 Oscillospiraceae bacterium
CGATGACAATGGTATATGCATTTGTGAATGCTAAATCGGCACCGAAGGAATGCAATGCGGAAAGAGTCAGATCAATATAGGATCTGCTTTCAAAAGGAGGGAGGATCCGGATGGAAGATGGTTCCCCCAGACACAACAGTGCAAAAATCATTCCGGTGATAAACTGGCTGCTGATGTCACCTCTGAGGACATAATCTCCACTTTTCAGGTTTCCGCAGACGGTAATGGAACCGCTGCCTCTTTGGAACAGGAATCCTTGCTCCCGGCAGAGATTTTCGTAGACATCCATGGGCCGTTCCAGAAGTCTCTGACTGCCCCGGAGCGTGACAGGCTTTCCCAAGCATAGAGCAAGGGGCAGAAAGAACCGCAGCGTACTGCCGCTTTCCCGACACTCCAATACAGGACATTCTGTTTGCAGGAACTTTCTAGGGTCAACGATCACTTGATCTGCTGCTATGGTGACACTGGCTCCCAACGCTTTCAGACAGTCGATGGTCGCCAGAATATCCTCACTGTAGTCAATACCGGACAGCGTACAAACATTTCCGGAAAGGGCTGCGCCGATCAGATACCGGTGTGCCATGCTTTTGGAGGGAGGTGCCTCCATGGTTCCGACAAGTCGACAGGGCTTGAATGTTGCGATCATATTACTTTCCCTCAACCAAGAAATCGATGGCTTCCAGATATCCGTTAGTTCCGTGTCCGGTGATGGTTTTTACGCAGGCCAGACGGATATAGCTTATCTGTCGGAAATCTTCCCGCTCCTCCACTTTGGAGATATGGACTTCCACAGTTGGAATACCCACTGCCTTCAACGCGTCCAGAAGGGCAATACTGGTGTGGGTATAGGCACCAGGATTGATAACGATTCCGTCCATCACGCCATAGGCCTTCTGGATTTCGTCCACCAGGCAGCCTTCGTGGTTGGACTGATAGAATGCAACATCGATCCCTTTGCTGTCACAGTGCGTCTGAATCTTTTCCAGGAGATCGGTATAGGTTTCCCGTCCGTAATGGGCAGGTTCCCGGATACCCAGCATATTGAGATTCGGTCCGTTTACCACCAGGATTTTCATAAAATCAGATCCTTACGTTTCTTAGTAATATAATCGGCTTCTTCCTGTGGCTCTGCCAGATCCGGCACGACCACGTCCGCTGAGTTCTGATAGATGGGCATTCTTTCCGCATACAGACGTTTCAGCTTTTCCTCAGTATCCGACAAAGGGCGGCTGCCGGTGGCCTGGAGCCGGGACAGCTCTGCGTTCAGAAAATACACCCTGCCGTTTCGTTTCAGACAACGAACATTTTCCTCCCGGAGAATGGCACCGCCGCCGGTTGAAATAATGCGGCAGCTGTTAGAAGACACCTCCCGGATCACTTCCGTTTCCAGATCCCGGAAGTAAGGTTCTCCTTTTTCTTTGATAAGATCACAGATAGAGCAGCCACATCGCTGTTCAATCACTTCATCGGTGTCAAGGAAAGAGAATCCATCCAGTTCCAGAAGCTTGCCTACGGTACTTTTGCCGCTTCCGGGCATACCTGTCAGTACAATGTTTTCTTTGGAAGCATAGATGGAAGCAAATACCCGGTCTGCTGTTTCTTTCGGGATAGCAGTATCCAGAAAATGCTCTACAGCCACCACTGCCTGCATCACCAGCATATAGAGACCGCCTTCTGCCTTGATGCCTCTTTCCTGGGCATCCAGCACCAGATTGGTTCGAAGGGGATTGTAGACTGCGTCGATGACACCTTCCAATTTGGGGAAATTGGCAATATCAATGGGTTTATCTTCGCAGTTTGGATACATGCCGGAGGGTGTAGTGTTGATGATTACCTGGGCGTCGGAGTGGTCACAGACAGCTTCTTCATAGGTAATATACGCTTCCGTCTTTTTTCTGCTGACAGTCAGGACCTCTCCTGCACCCAGATCGGCAGCCAACACCTGGGCAGTCTTACTGGTGCCGCCGGTTCCAAGAATCAGAACCTTTCTGCCATTCAAGTCTATTCCGACCCGTTCCACCAGGGCTTTCATGCCGTAGTAATCGGTATTGTAACCGTAGAGTTTACCGTCTTTGTTGACGATGGTGTTTACAGCACCGATCCGCTGGGCAACCGGGCTGATAGAATCCAGATCGGGGATCACTGTCTGCTTGTAGGGGATGGTCACATTGATGGCTGCAAAAGCTCTTTTTTCAAAGAAAGGAGCGATTTCTTCCTCGGTCAGTTCAATGAGTTCGTAGTCATAATCGGCAAGCTTCGCGTGGATTTCCTTTGAAAAACTGTGGGTCAGTTTCTTGCCGATGCATCCATATTGTTTCATGGTTGTTTACTCCTTTCTGATACTTATTTATCTCAGCCAGTCCGTTCCGTAGCGCATGGCCAGGGCATCACACAGTACGATGGCTGTAGATGCGTCCTGAACGACACTTGCCCGGTGGACAATAGCGGGGTCATGTCTTCCTTTTGGTTCCAGTACCGTGTCAGTCATGGACCGGAAATCCACGGTATCCTGGGGCTTGAAAATAGTGGGTGTGGGTTTGATTGCTGTGCGGAAAATAATTGGCATGCCGCTGGTGATGCCTCCGTTGATGCCGCCGCTGTGGTTGGTGGTAGATACCACTTTCCCATCTACCATTCGGAGCTGGTCATTGGCTGCGCTGCCTTTCAGATCGGCGATGGCAAAACCTGTTCCAAATTCAATACCCTTGATAGCGGGAATAGAGAAGAGCATATGCGAGAGCAGACTCTCCATGGTATCAAACCA
>JAFOBK010000125.1 GCA_017381835.1 Oscillospiraceae bacterium
CTTTTAATATCGTAATGGGGTCAGAAAGCTTTGCCATGGTCTCACCTCCTTATTATATATAGTATAGCACGAAAGTCCGACCACGGCAATACTATGGGTGTAGGGGCGAGCATCGCTCGTCCGTTTCTGCAGTACGATTCTGTGTTAACGTACGAGCGATGCTCGCCCCTACAAATATATATCAAATGTATCAAAGAAATCAACCATGTACCGATACCGAGCGGGTATGGGAAGTAACGATTACAGCCCAGACTGTGCACGAACTGTCAGCCCGCACTGCGGGCATGAAAAAACTCCCTGCCGAGAAACTCGGGAGGGAGATATTTTCAGAGAGATATTAGCCCAGCTTGTTCAGCTGCAGAGTCATGCTGCTCTTCTTGCGTGCAGCATTGTTCTTGTGCAGCAGACCCTTGACAACAGCCTTGTCAACTGCCTTAACAGCAACCTTGTATGCGCACTCAGCAGCAGCGCGGTCGCCGGACTCCAGGGAAGCGTCGAACTTCTTCAGAATGGTCTTCAGAGCAGTCTTGTTAGCCTTATTCTTCTCGTAAGCAATCTTGGAAGAGATAACATCCTTCTTAGAGGACTTGATGTTTGCCATGGTCACACCTCCTGTTTATTTTTTTGCTCATGCACTATCCAATTATAGCGATATTTTCAATAAAATCAATACCTTTTTTTAAAAAAATGAAACAATTTTTCACTAATTTTTCCATTCTTGTGGCTGAGGCCCGTGTAAACCACAATATATAGGAGCACAATGAGATCCGCAAAGACGTTGCCGGCAGGACTTTTGCGGTATGCATCCATACAGAAAAATGCTGCAGCCGGACCGGCAGCAAATCAGGAATCCTGTCAAGTCCTATTTTACGCCCTGAAAAAACACCTCCCGTCATTATTTTGCCCAGTGAAAAAGAGCGGATTTTGTCGAAAGAATAACATAAACATTATGTAAACTAAAATCGTTTATCAACAGGAAAATGGCTGTGGAAAAGGCTTGTGGAAAAACCTGTGGAGATTGTGGAAAAGTATGAGTTTTCAACAACTATTCCGGAGAATTCCAACTCTGCACAGAAAGAAATGAACGAGTTATGAACAGCTCCGCTCCATAGCCGGGGGTTAAAACATGAAATTATGTCGCCGCTGAAACCAAAGGATTATTTGTAAAAGATAGGGGGAAAAGTTGGCAAATTGCCAAAAGGCAACCGATAAATACGGGCATATACGCACCGGGAGCGAAAATTTTTGTGGAACTTACACAAAAATGCAAACGGTATGATTTTCCGCCCTCTGGAAATACTGAAGGAAAACCCAAAGGAGGATTATATGCAGGGAAAAGTAGAACTATGCGGTGTGAATACCTCCCAGCTTCCGGTAATTCCACAATCGCAAATGGAAAACTTGCTGCTGCTTGCCAAAGGCGGAGATGAAAAAGCCCGCCAAATGCTCATTGAAGGGAACTTGAGGTTGGTGCTGTCGGTGATCCAGCGGTTTGATAAACGGGGGGAGAATCCGGACGATTTGTTTCAGGTGGGCTGCATCGGCCTGATGAAGGCCATCCAAAACTTTGACCCTACAAAACAGGTGAAATTCTCCACTTACGGGGTGCCTATGATCGCCGGAGAGATCCGGCGGTATTTACGGGACAATGCCCCCATCCGGGTGTCCCGATCCATCCGGGATGTGGCCTATAAGGTGCTGCAGTGCAAGGAGGGTCTCATCCTGCGGATGGGCAGAGAACCCACCCTGGAGGAACTGGCAAAAGAACTGGATATTCCGGAAGCCGAGGTTGCCCAGGCGCTGGATGCGGTTTGCGCACCGGTAAGCCTCTATGAGCCGGTGTATACAGACGGCGGCGATCCTCTGACTGTGATGGATCAGGTACGGGACACCCGGAATACCGAAGGTGCCTGGATGGAGAAAACCATGCTGCGCAATGCCTATCGGGCCCTGGGGGAGCGGGAGAAGGAAATCCTGAATCTGCGATTTTTTGACGGAAAGACCCAGATGGAGGTGGCCGGTAAGCTGGGGATCTCCCAGGCGCAGGTGTCTAGGCTGGAGAAGAATGCCATCAGCGCTATGCGCAAGTCCTTTACAGTGTCCTAGTTGAAAATGAAAAGTTGAAAGTGGAAAGATATTGTGTCGGCTATGCCGAATGATTCATATTCTCGCCGGAGGCGACACCAAAACTTTCCACTTTTCACTTTCAATTTTTCATTCATATTCCTGTATGACAGGAATATATTGTACCAAATACACATGGGAGGGGTAGCGTATGTCCACAAAATTTACGGAGCTGCACTGCAAGGAAGTGATCTGCGTTTCCGACGGCAGACGGCTGGGGTTCATCAGCGATGCCTGCGTGGAACTTCCCACGGGGAACATCCAGTCCATTATTGTGCCGGGGCCCTGCCGGTTCTTCGGTATTCTGGGCCGGCGGGATGATTATGTGATTCCCTGGAGCCGGATCTGCCGCATGGGGCCGGATATCGTGCTGGTGGATGTAAAGCCCGAGGAATGTCGCTGCCAAAGAGGGAAACCCGGGCTGCTGTTTTAGGGTTTTTAGGGAAAAAGGGCGAAAAAAGTTGCGATTTTCAGGAAAATTTTTTCAAAAAATACTTGCAAAATAAAACACATTCCGCTATAATAATTCGGCACGGGAATTTCCCGTAGTAATTTACACACCACACACCCGGTGATCGCACTCCCTCGTGCCCCGAAAAGGGCGGGAAGCAGCGAGATGATCGGGGTGGAGGACAAAACAAAAGGAGAAAAAACTATGTCTGTCATTTCTATGAAGCAACTGCTGGAAGCCGGCGTGCACTTCGGTCACCAGACCCGCCGCTGGAACCCCAAGATGGCCACCTACATTTACACCGAGCGTAACGGTATTCACATCATCGA
>JAFOBK010000126.1 GCA_017381835.1 Oscillospiraceae bacterium
CTCTGCCAATGGTCAATGTACGGTCGTAGGTAAGGGAAAAGAACCGGGTGGCATTGATGCCTACTAGCCAGTCTGCCTTCATGCGGCACAGGGCGCTTTTATGCAGACCATCGTAGTCCAGACCAGGCTGCAAATTATCAAATCCTTCCCGGATGGCATCATCCTCCATGGAGGAGATCCACAGCCTCTTCATGGGCTTGCTGCATCCTGCCAGATAATATACGGTGCGGAAGATCAACTCTCCTTCACGGCCTGCGTCACAGGCATTGATAACCTCCGTAACATTGCCTTGACGCATGAGCATGGACAGCACATCGAACTGCGCCTGCTTATCCTCCTGGATGCGGAAACGGAAGCTGCGGGGCAGAATGGGCAGGTCGTTCATATTCCATTTAGCAAAGCCGGAATCATAGTAGGACGCATCTGCCAACTTTGCCAGATGACCGAAACACCAGGAAATGAGAAATCCGTTGCCTTCCAAATAGCCCTTATGCTGCTTAAAACCAGGAGCCATGACTGCGGCAATGGATTTTGCCACGGAGGGCTTTTCTGCAACGATCAGTTTATATTCGCTCATACGCCCTCCTGTTCGGACGAGGAATCGTACTGCTCGAACTCAGCGTATTCACCATCGTCCTCGTCACCGAAGTCGTAGTCATCCAGATCGGAGCTGCCTTTGGTCTGGGGCTTGTTCTTGCCCTTGATCTTGAGGAAGTAGTAGGCACCGCCGCCTGCCAGAGCTGAAATGAGGATTACCACAAGGAGAACAGGTCCGGTACCCACACTGGGTTCCGGTTCCTCCACAGGTTCCGTGGGCGGCTCGGTTTCCGGTTCGGTGGGTTCTATGCCCATGCACTCCACCATGTTCACGGCGCAGATCTCGCATTGGGTATTGATAAGGCCCACGGCACACTTATCGGCGCAGATACACGCAGCGGGGGCGGAGTTGTCTTCCAGCAGGGCCATGAGGTCAGCTTCATCCACCTGATTGAGAAAATAGGTGTAATACTGTTCGCCATCCTCGTCCACAGGCTTATCGTAGTCAATGACGATATAGAAGGTGTTGCCGTTCCGGGTTTCCACGGTGATGTACTGCTTGTTAGTGGCAGCATCGTACAAAAGGTCCCGGGTGGCAACGATGCTGTCCTCGGTAAAGGGCATACCGTCAGCGGCAATGGTAGGAGTTGGAGGTTCTGTTCCTTCTGTGGGTTTTGTGCTGGTGGAAGGACGAGAAGACTGATTGGAAGTGGTCGTGTCCTTGGGCCGGGTTTCCTCCGGGGTCTGCACGATCACATCGTAATCGTTCTGGTTTGGGTCATCTCCCTTGGCATAGGCGGGGAGAGCGAGGATAGACAGGCACAGAACCAGTGAAAGCAGACAGGACAAAAACCGCATCTTAGGTTTCATGCCCGGACTCCTTTACAGATTCAGCAGATACAGTGCCCTTCATTTTCTGGAACAGGGTGGCAAATTCCTCCATGGTCATGCCTTGTTCCCGGACCATGCCGATGATGTCGGTGTTCTCCAGTTCCCGGATCTGCTTTTCCAGGTCCTTGTTCTTTGCCTGCAAGACTGCAATCTTGCCGTTGTTTTTTTCAAGCTCCGCGCGGAGCTTGTTAATTTTGGGATTCATGCTTTTTCACTCCTTTTATAGTTACATAATGAGGTTGATATGAATGATTGCGTTTGATGGAAAGTCGGAGCCTATATTGCGAAACATTTGGAAGTGTGGTATATTTTTATAGATAGAGAAAGAATGGAGTGCCTGATATGAATACAATGTTGGAGCAAATTGTATCTGAATGTAAATCATATACCTCACAGGGACATGTTGCGACTTACATACCGCAGCTTGCCATTGTTGAACCTGACAGAGTTGGAATATACATTGTTTCAGAAGGTGAGAAGAATTACCATGCTGGAGATTGCTTTGTGCGATTTACAATGCAGAGCGTTGTTAAACCGATGATTCTTCTCTTGGCGTTAATGGATAGCGGAATTGAAAAAGTGCGTGCGCTGGTTGGTGTGGAAGCTACGGGTAAGCCGTTTGATGCCTTTAATTACAGCGATCAGGCATTAACAGGAGCGCACATCAATCCGATGATTAACACTGGCGCGATCGCTTTATGCACACTGATTCATGGTGATTCTTACGATGTGAAGTTTGAGCGTTTGCTGGAGCTTACACGGCTACTTGCTGACAACCAGGATTTGGAAGTTGATGAGTCGGTTTACATGTCTGAAAAGGAAACAGGTAATAAAAACCGTGCCCTTGCCTATATGCTGAAGGCATATGGTATGATACATGATCCAGTGGAAGAAATTCTGGATTGTTATTTTAAGGCATGTTCCATTCTTGTTGATTGCCGTGACTTGGCACGAATTGCCAATGTATTTGCTCATCATGGCTTAAATCCGATTACAGGGAAGCAAATGTTTCCAAAGGAATTTGCCAGATATGTCAATGCTACCCTCGCAACTTGTGGTATGTACGATGGTTCGGGCGAATTTGCATTGAATGTTGGATTTCCTGCAAAGAGCGGTGTCGGCGGAGGAATTATGGGTGTAATACCTCGCCGTATGGGTATTGGCGTTTATGCACCTGCCCTGGATAAGCATGGTAACAGTAAGGCTGGTGTCCAAGTCTTAGCACAACTCAGCGAACAATTGGATTTGAACATCTTCTAAATATTTCCAATATTTACGATATCCTCCGGTTTTTCCGGAGGATATTTTAGTTATGGCAGTCTGCCATAGGTATAGAAATGGGACTGCCAGTAACTTGAATTGAGATTGGTATAGGAAATGGGATCTCCGCAGTGGATCATCCGGTTGTTGCCAACATAGATGCCCACATGGGAAACGCCGGGAGTGTCATAGGTACCCTTGAAAAACACCAGATCTCCCGGTTTTACATTGGACGAGGATACGGGGGTGCAGATGTTGCACAGCCCCTGGGCACTGAGGCGGCCCACACTCCACCCAGAATGATTGGCTACCCAACAGACGAAACCGGAACAATCGAAGGAAGTGGAGGGACTGCTGCCGCCCCAGACGTAAGGATAGCCCAGATACTTTTCCGCTTCGGTAATCATGGCGGCAAACTCCGCATCCTCCAGAGCTTCTGGAGGAATGTCATATACCGGATAGGTACCATCATAGCGGTCAATGTACTCAGATCCGGGGAACAGATCCGGACGATTTCCAAGCGTGGACATGTACACCGCATACATTCCCAGTTCTTCCTCGGTCATCACATAGACCGGCACATGGCTTAAGTCGAAGTTTTCCAGCGTGACGGTGCAGGTATAGTGGGTATAGGGCACTTCATCCTCATATTCGTATTCCTCCATAATGGGATCGCCCCAGTAGTCATACAGGTATTCTCCTGTAATGGGGTCCTGCGCATGGCGTTCTCCGATCAGCGTTTCCGTCCGGTAGCGGGTTTCCGTTTCCACTTCTTCGGTGAGAATATATTGTTTTTCAAACAGCATATCTAAGGTTCCAATGACTTGAGGCAGCGTCCACTCACCGGGATGGATGGCTGACAGAATGGAGATCAGCACATAAGGGTCATGGCCGATTTCATCCAGATCGTAGATATAGTCATCGTAGCTGTGGGTGGATTCATAGTTGTCCAGTTTGCTCTGTAAAGCCGTTTCCATGGCGCAGTAGGCAGCTTCCGCATCCTGGATGGCATCATCGGTAGAAGCATAAGTGCTGCTGGCGATGCCGGAAATGACACCCTCCATGACCACGCTGCAGGAAGAAAGACCGCTGAGGAAAAAGCCCAGCAGCATGAGAAAACCAAGGATAACCAGAAAAGCTTTGCTGTGCTTCTTTACAAAGGAAGCAGTCTTTTTGCTGGTTTGCGCAGCTTTCTGTGCAGCCTTCTCCGTTATGCTGGCAGCAGTTTGAGTGGTGCCAGTGGAAGCGCTTGCTTTGGCGGCGGCATACTGACGTTTGATGGCCTGCCGTTGCTGGAATTTGGAAAAGGGGTTGCTGGTGGGGTGATCCAGTTCCATTTTCTTTTGCAGGGCATCCAGATTGGCTTTGTCCAGCTTCTGTTCCGCCTTTGCTGCTTCTCGGTAAGGTTTTAGCTTATGGCTCCGATAGCCAGTATGAAGGACTTGGGAGGTACGTTCTGCTGACTGTTCCAGAGCGTGGGCAGCCTCTACACCCACATTGTCATCCTCAGTTTCATGGACTTCTTTATGAAGCTGCCCCCGGACAGTTTCTCCAGGGGCAGTCTGGACAGGGTGGGTCAGCTTGGAGGGTGGCTTTTTCCTGCTTTCCTCAAATTGCAGTTTGACTTTCAGCTTTCC
>JAFOBK010000127.1 GCA_017381835.1 Oscillospiraceae bacterium
CCTTTCCAAGTATCTGGAAGAGCTGCGGCAGTCCCCCAAGGCTGACGGTGCGGAACGGATCTACACCCACGGCGAAAAGGAATTTGAAAACCGACAAAAGGTGCTGGCAGAAGGCATCCTGGTCAACGAAAAGACCTATGCGGAGATGCAGATGATCGCAGACTACACTGGTGCAGCGGATCTGCTGCCGGAATACTTAGATTAAAACAAGAAACCTGCACAGATCCCCACGGGAACTGTGCAGGTTTTTTCTGTATAACTTACTTAGACAAATTGGAATTTGGCGGCGAGTAACTTGCTTGTTGTGGCAGATTACCCGTGCATAATCTGCTTGCGGATATCAATAACCATACATGCAATAGTCGCCAAAGAGCCTACCAGACCAAGAGACATCAACACCCAATCACACACATTCCGTTCACTATGGATAGATATACTATGTGCATAATCTACTATGATTGTATTGCCGTGAGTTATTGCGCGAATACCGTTATTATGATTAGGAGAATAAACAATGTGGTATGTGTCTTGAAGAATGATTTGTTCCATTACGGTATCTGACTCGTAAGCAGAGTATATATTTCCGTTGGTATCTGTAATCTGCCAGTGATTTGGCTTTAGTGAAATATGCTGGATATCAGCTACCGTAATATCGGCTTTTTTCCATTTCTCAGGAGATTCGGTTGTGGCAAGGCGAATACCAAAATATGCAAAAAGAATAAGGAATCCGAGAAGAAGTAAACAGCACTTTTTTGTGCGTTTAATCAATGCTTTATTTTGATGTGTGGGTTTTGAATCCATATTGTCATCACACTTTCTTACATTCATGAATCTCTTCGACAAATTCAAGTTTGATTAACTGGCGCGGGAGCGCCCAAGGCTCCCTCTGCCGAGGGAGCTGTCAGCGAAGCTGACTGAGGGAGAGATTCTTAACAGTCAAATCTATGTATTCGCATACACCGCGAAAATTGCGGTCTATATCTAAATTACAGATTCTGATCACTGTCAGTTTCATGTTCTCCAAATCTTTTGTACGAAGATTATCTTTTTCTGCTTGCTCAGGGGTGTAGTGTCCACCGCCATCAAGCTCAATAACCAATCCAGCTTTTGCACAGTAGAAATCCACGATATAATTCCCAATTGCTTTTTGCCGTTGAAACCTTATTGGGTAACTTCTTAGAAATTCATACCATAGTTTTCGTTCCCATGGTGTCATATTCTTCCGCAAAGCTTTGGCCAAAGGGATATTCTCTTTATTGTACTCTTTCATTTTCTCTCCCCCAGTCACCTTCGGCGACAGCCCCCTCGTCAGAGGGGGCCTTTGGTGCGGTGCGTAACTGTTAGACAAATTCAAGTTTTGCGAACTGTTTGCCGGACGCTTCCTTTCCTCACACAACACAAACCGTAACCGCTGCCACAGCGCCCTGAGGAAGGGTCAGCTTGCCGTTAAAGTTTTCGATGGTGCTGTCCACCGGCTCCAGGCAATGGGGATTTTCAAAGGTATTGTGGGCCTTCAGATCGCCGTTACCCAGCATCCGCAGCTTAGCGCTGCCGCTGAAGCTGCCGCCCAAAGGATCCAGGCAGATTTCCACCGTTTCGCTGGGGGAGAGATTGACGATGGTTGCGGTAAGGACACCGTCCTTTACAGAGGCAGACACAGAAACCTTCTTACTGTCAAACAAAGACCGGATAGCCTCACCGTTCTGATGACCCTGATACATGTCAAAGACATGGTAAGTGGGGGTACAAATACACTTGTCTCCCTCTGCCAGGAATAAAGACTGGTCGCAGTTACAAAGCTGGGCAATGGTAGCCAGCAGAATCTTATCGCAATGGTTATTGAAAATATTGAAGGTAAGACCCGCAACTGCCGCATCCAGCTGATAGCTCTGCTGCTGCCAAAGGTGATCTTTATTCATATCACCGGGGTTATACCAGCAGCCCCATTCGTCGATGGCCAGCTTGCCGATATGCTCCTGCTGATTGCCCAAAGCCATGCCCCAAAGGCGGACGATTGCCTCCTCCATACCGGAGGCAATGTCAATAAAGTGATTCCATTCCCGCTCCGTAAAGTCGGCAGGGTTCAGACAGGCAGGATCACTGGTGTCATTGGTGTAGTAATGCAGCGCCATAGCCGCAACGGTCTTTCGGGGAGAGCGGGTGGTTTTAAAATTGTCCAGTACTTCCCGATGCCAGGGGTAGTCATCCCGCTTAGCACCGCAGCCGCAGGCGATCATCTCCACATCCGGCGTCACATTGCAAATCAGTTCCGAAAACCGGCGGAATTCCCAGGCATAATACTGGGGTGTCATATTACCGCCGCCGCCGAAATTCTCGTTGCCCACACCCCACAGCTTTACATTGTAAGGCTCCTTGCGGCCGTTAGCCTCCCGCATTTTGGCCATGGTGGTAGTGCCTGCGGGAGAATTGCAATAGTCCACCCAGTCACGGATGTTCAGAGGGGTGGTGCTGGTAATATTGGCAGCAATATAGGCTTCTGCTTCACACATCTCGGTGAAGTCCAAAAATTCATCGGTGCCCACCGTATTGGGTTCATAGCGGCCATCAAATTTGGTCCACCAGTTCACCCGTACAGGCCGGTCTTCCTTGGGGCCGATACCGTCGCGCCAATCATAACTCTCCGCAAAGCAGCCGCCGGGCCAGCGCAGCAGAGGTACTTTGGCCTTTTTCAAGGCATCCACAATATCCTTGCGGAAACCCCGAATATGCTCCGCGCCGCTGTCCTCACCGCAATAGATGCCGTCATAGACAACGCTGCCCAGATGCTCAATAAAAGCACCGTAAAGTCGGGGTGAAATCGTACCCAGTTTTTCAGGAAAAACAAGATGAATGGTTTCCATAGTTTCCTCCTTAATCAGCATGTGAATCTGGTGTGGGCAATTTCCTTTTCTACTAATACAATAGGATAAATCCGTACTTCTGTCAATCATTGTCAATAAAAGAAAAACCCTCATTTGCCGCACTTGGCAAATGAGGGTTTTATTTCTTAACTTATGCCTTTGCAGCCTTGCCGTTCACAACGGTCTTGATCACAAACAGGGTTGCAACCATCAGGACGATGGCGATGGGCAGGACGATCATCCAGTTACGGATGAAGCCGGCCAGGATGTAAGCAACGGTGGAAACACCGGCTACAGTCAGTGCGTAGGGCAGCTGAGTGGACACGTGGTTCACATGGTTGCACTGGGCACCGGCAGAAGCCATGATAGTGGTATCGGAAATGGGAGAGCAGTGGTCGCCGCAGACGGCACCTGCCAGGCAGGCGGACATTGCGATAACCATGATCTCACCGGCACCGGTGAAGACAGTAATCACGATGGGCAGCAGGATGCCGAAGGTGCCCCAGGAGGTACCGGTAGCAAATGCCAGGCCATAAGCGATCAGGAAGATAACAGCAGGCAGGAAGGAGGACAGTGCCTCTGCGCTGCCGCCAATAGCAGTCTTAACGAAGATGTCAGCACCCAGCATGCCGCGGGTGATGCCGCCCAGAGTCCAGGCGAAGACCAGAATGATAACAGCGGGAACCATGGCGCAGAAGCCCTTGGGGATCGCGTCCATAGCGGTCTTGAAGGTGATGACCTTGCGGGCAACCAGGTAGAGGACGGTAATGATCACAGCGATCAGCGCGCCCCAGGCCAGGCCTGCGGAAGCATCGGAGCCGGCAAATGCGGTAGCCAGATTCATATAAGCGCCGCTCTCGGCATCAAAGAAGCCGCCAGTGTAGATCATGCCAACGATGCAGAAGCCGATCAGAATCAGAACGGGAGCGATCAGGTCAATGACCTTGCCCTTGGCGGAAACTTCCTCATCCAGGTTTTCACCCATGTATTCGCCGGAGAACAGGTCGCCGTTCATAGCATTGCGCTCGTGGATGGCCATGGGGCCGTAGTCGAACTTCATCAGGGTGATGGTGATGATCATCACGATGGTGAGCAGGCTGTAGAAGTTATAGGGAATGGCACGGACAAAGTAAGTCAGGCCGTTTTCTTCGCCCACAACGCTGGTAACTGCAGCTGCCCAGGAGGAGATGGGAGCGATCATGCAGATGGGAGCAGCGGTAGCATCGATGATGTAAGCAAACTTAGCGCGGGAGATCTTGTGGCCATCGGTGACGGGGCGCATAACGCTGCCAACAGTCAGGCAGTTGAAGTAGTCGTCGATGAAAATCAGAACGCCCAGGGCGAAGGTTGCCAGCTGTGCGCCTGCACGGGTCTTCACATGATCCTTTGCCCAGCGGCCAAAGGCAGCAGAGCCGCCGGCAGCATTGACCAGGGCAACCATGATACCCAGCAGAACCAGGAAGATCAGAATACCCGAGTTCCAGGAATCGGCGGTGGAGGCGATGAAGCCGTCGTTGACAATGGCGGTCAGCGTACCGACGGGGTTAAAGTC
>JAFOBK010000128.1 GCA_017381835.1 Oscillospiraceae bacterium
CGCAAACGCATTCGGCATCGCTGACGATGTTCTGAAGCAGGCAGTTACCTCCATCTCCGAGCTGGTTGGTTACTCCGAGAACGTGATCATCAACCTGGACTTCGCTGACGTTTCCGCTGTTATGAAGGACGCTGGCCGCGCTCACATGGGTGTCGGTACCGCTTCCGGCCGTGAGAAGGCTGAGCAGGCAGCTCTGGCAGCTGTTGCAAGCCCCCTGCTGGAGACCTCCATCAACGGTGCTACCGGCGTTCTGGTGAACGATACCGGTTCCTAGGAGCTGACTCTGGAAGATGTGGAAACCGCAGCCGGCATTGTTCAGGAAGCTGCTAACCCCAACGCTAACATTATCTTCGGTGCAACCTCTTCTCCCGACTTCCAGGATGAGATGCGTGTTACCGTTATCGCTACCGGTTTTGAGCAGAAGCCCGAGTCCGTTGAGGCTGCTCCTGCAGCCAGCGCTGTCGCTGCTCCCAAGGGCGACATCAGCGAGATCGACGAGATCTTCAGCATCTTCAACCGCTGATTTACAAAATGCGGCATCCCGGGCCAACGGTCCGGGATGCTTTTTTGCGGTGTATGCCGATAGGAGGAAAACCCATGGATGCATACCATGAGCTGGCGCAAAGTTATGACCGGCTGACCAACGATGTGGACTATGATGCCACCGTGGATTTTTATTATGAAATACTGGCGCGGGAGGGTCTGAATCCCCGTACGGCGGTGGATCTTGCCTGCGGCACCGGCTCTGTGGCCCTGCGCCTTGCAAAGAGGGGCCTCCGGGTGACCGCTGTGGATATGTCCTGGGAGATGCTGATGGTAGCCCAGCAGAAGGCAGCGGAAGAAGGGGTCTATCCCCAGTTTGCCTGCCAAAAGCTCCAGCAGCTGCAGCTGCCCAGAGGCGTTGACCTGGCCGTTTGCGCCCTGGACAGCATCGACTACATCCTGGATCCTGCCGATTGCAAAGAGGCCATCCGGCGGGTCTATAAGGCGCTGAATCCCGGCGGCTGCTTTATCTTTGATGTGAATACCCCCGAAAAACTCCGGGCCATGGACGGCCAGGTGTTTCTGGATGAGGACGAGGATGTCTACTGCGTCTGGCGGGGTGAATTTGACGAAGAAACCAATATCTGCTCCTACGGTATGGATCTTTTCCAGCGGCAGGGGAGTGTGTGGCACCGCAGTTTCGAGGAACATCAGGAATATGCTTACAGCTCTGAAGAACTGGTAGATTACCTTCGCAGCGCAGGCTTTACATCCATTCAGGTCTATGCGGACCGTACCTTTACCGCTCCCCGACCCGGCGAGCAGAGAATTTATATAAAAGCGAGAAAGGGTAGAATCAAATGAAAGACTATTTAGTACGCGGTATGACCATGGACAGCTTTGTGAAGGTCGTGGCTATCCGCTCTACCGAGATGGTGCGCCGCGGCGCCCAGATCCATAATACCACTCCCAACGCCACAGCAGCCTTTGGACGGGCTCTGACGGCAGCTTCCATGATGGGTAATATGCAGAAGGTGGAAAACGGCTCCATGACCATGCAGATCAAGGGCGGCGGCCCCATCGGCTCTATTGTCTGCGTGTCCGACTCTGTGGGCAATGTCCGCGGTTATGTGTATGAGCCCAATGTACCTCTTATGGAAAAGTACCCCGGCAAGCTGGATGTGGGCGCAACCGTGGGTACCGACGGCACGCTGACTATCATCCGTGACCTGCAGATGAAGGAACCCTATGTGGGCTCTGTGCCCCTGGTGTCCGGCGAGATCGGTGACGATGTGACTGCATACTTTGCCCATTCTGAGCAGACTCCCACTGCCTGCGCACTGGGTGTGCTGGTGGATACAGATCTGAGCGTGAAGGTGGCAGGCGGCTATCTGATCCAGCTGCTGCCCGGCGCTCCCGACGAGGTAATCGACGCTGTGGAAGCCGGTATTCAGCGTGCAGGCTCTGTCACTTCCATGCTGGAAGCAGGTCTGACTCCCGAGGATATCCTGGGTCAGGTTCTGGGCAATTTGGGTGTTGTCTTCATGGAAACTACCGAGGTTTCCTACAAGTGCTACTGCGACCGTGACCGTGTCACCTCTGCCCTTATCAGCCTGGGAAAGAAGGAGCTGGAAGAGATCGCGGCTGAAGGTAAAACCTTCCCCATTTCCTGCCAGTTCTGTGATACAGTTTATGAATTTACCCCCGAGGATGTCCGCGGACTTTTGAAGAATCTGTAATTCATTGCTTGTCCGCTGCTGTGATGGTAAAAATCACAGCAGCGGAATAAGTTGGATTTATCTTCTTCTTTAACGGGAAAAGGGCGAGTTTTCGACTGATAAAATACTTGTAAAAAAATCGAAAAAAAATGCTTGACAAATCGCCTCTATATGTGTATAATGAACCACGTCGCTGAGGTGCGCAGCACTGATGAAGCGCAGACGGGAGCATAGCTCAGCTGGGAGAGCATCTGCCTTACAAGCAGGAGGTCATAGGTTCGAGCCCTATTGTTCCCACCACATTTGGCCCTGTGGTGCAGTCGGTTAGCACGCCAGCCTGTCACGCTGGAGGTCGACGGTTCGAGTCCGTTCGGGGTCGCCATTTAAATAACGCATTTTGCGTATTGAGGAAGCTCGCTTCCTCATATGCCTCTGTAGCTCAGTAGGTAGAGCAGCGGACTGAAAATCCGCGTGTCGTTGGTTCGATTCCGACCGGAGGCACCAAAATGCGGGTGTAGCTCATCCGGTAGAGCGCCACCTTGCCAAGGTGGAGGTAGCGAGTTCGAGCCTCGTCACCCGCTCCA
>JAFOBK010000129.1 GCA_017381835.1 Oscillospiraceae bacterium
CCATCCACACTTCGAAAGTCGGGAATGCCCGATTCCGTGCTGACACCGGCGCCACCGAAGAAAACAATGCGCCGGCTCTCATCAATCCATCTTTTCAGAGTTTCCAAGTTTTTCAAGATCTTCCGCCTCCATTTCTTTCAGCAGTTTCTTATCCTGCTTACCGGAAAGATCCAGCTTTTCATACATATCCGGACGGCGCTCTCTTGTTCTGCGCAGAGCCTGCTTTCTTCTCCACTGCCGAACCTTTTCATGGTTGCCAGATGTCAGAATGGAAGGAATCTCACGGCCGTGCCAAACAGCAGGACGGGTATACTGGGGGTACTCCAAAAGACCGTTATAATGGCTCTCGTCTTCGAAGCACTCAGGATCAGCCAACACACCGGGTACCATACGGCATACCGCATCGGTCATAGCCATGGCCGCAATTTCACCGCCGGTGAGAACGAAATCGCCCAAGGACAACTCTTCATCCACACACTCATCAATGAACCGCTGATCGATACCCTCATAATGGCCGCAAACAAAAATCAGATTATCCAATTTACTCAGGCGGATCGCATCTTCCTGCTTAAATGTCTTACCACAAGGGGACAGATAGATGGTATGGACAGGTCCTGCTGCCTGATCACAGACAGCCTCCCAGCAGCGATACAGCGGATCTGCAGTCATGACCGCTCCCCTGCCGCCGCCATAGGGATAGTCATCTACCTGATTCTGCTTGTTGGCAGTATAATCCCGAATCTGGTGCGTTTCGATTCTGATGAACCCACGCTCCTGCGCACGGCCAAGAATACTTTCCGACAGTACATCACCCAGTGTTTCAGGAAAAAGCGTAAGAATATCAATTCTCATTGGATGCCATCCCCTCAATCAGGCGTACCTGCATACGGTTATTATCCATATCTGTATCAAGGATAAAGGCCTTTACTGCGGGAATCATATATTCCTGCTCACCCTTAACCACATAAACCTTGTTGCCGGGGTAATCCAAAACATCAGTCAGTTTGCCGATCATCTGATCATCCTGATAGACATCAATACCAATCAGCTCTGCTGCGAAAATAATATCCGGGTCAGCATCTTCACGATAGATTTCCAAAGTCTTGCCATGCATGGCCTGCGCAGCTTCCATGGTATCAATCCCCTGCAGCTTCAGAAGATTGCAGCTCTTCTGAACCCGGCAGGATTCCACTTTGTAATCCTTGCCATCAATGCGGACACGGTCAAAGTCCAACAAAAAATCCGGGCCGTCTGCCCAAGGCAGGACCTTCATCTCGCCGCGAACACCATGGGTTGTAACGATCTGTCCTGCTTCCAAAAACTGAAGTTTCATAAATAAACCTCCCTAAAACGGAAAATGCGTGGCGCATAGCGTCACGCATAAGCCGTTTAATCCACGATTTCCACCGTGACTTTTTCGCCGGTGCGCTGTGCAACGGTTTTCACGATAGTGCGAATTTCCTTCGCAATTCTTCCCTGGCGGCCAATAACCTTGCCCATGTCGCCGGGGGCTACATGAAGTTCCAGAATCTTACCTTCCTCGTCGGAAGTCTCAGTCACAGTAACTGCATCGGGGTCATCCACCAGGTTCTTTGCCATATACAGCAAAAGTTCCTTCATTGCGTTAACTCCTTTGCGCAATTACAGTACGCCGGCATTCTTCAGCAGGCCACGAACGGTGTCGGTGGGCTGTGCGCCGTTCTTGATCCAAGCCTGTGCCTTCTCAACATCGATGTTGACGGTTGCGGGCTCGGTCAGGGGGTTGTAAGTGCCGATCTCTTCGATGCAACGGCCGTCACGGGGGGAACGGGAGTCAGCAACAACAACACGGTAGAAAGGAGCCTTCTTTGCACCCATTCTTCTCAGTCTGATCTTAACCATGGGATTTCACCTCCAAATAAATTTAAAAATAATAATCTATATCGCAAAGCGAATTGCTTTCAGCGAACTTACTCATGTGGATTCCTTAGAATCCGGGGAAGCCGAAGCCACCCATACCGCCCATGCCACGCATGCGCTTCATTTTCTTACCGGCACCGGGGCCGGAGAACTTTTTGATCATGGACTTCATCTGATCAAAAGATTTCAGCAGACGGTTTACATCCTCAACCTTAACACCGGCACCGTTGGCAATACGCTTCTTGCGGCTTGCCCCGATGATATTGGGATTTTCGCGCTCCTTGGGCGTCATGGAGAGGATAATCGCTTCTGTGCGACTCATAGCCTTCTCGTCCACCTGAACATTTTTCAGCGCACCACCGCCGGGCATCTGAGCCAGCAGATCCTGCATAGAGCCCATGGACTTCAACTGGACCATCTGATCGTAGAAATCCTGAAGTGTGAACTTATTGGACTTTAAGTTCTCTTCCAGCTTTGCGGCTTTCTCTGCATCAAATGCCTTTTCAGCCTTCTCGATGAGGCTCAGCATATCGCCCATACCCAGAATACGGGATGCCATTCTGTCGGGATGGAAGGTTTCGATATCCTCCAGCTTTTCGCCAATACCGGCAAACTTAATAGGCTTTCCGGTAACCGCACGAACAGACAGCGCAGCACCGCCTCTGGCATCGCCATCGAGCTTACTGAGCATGACAGCATCGATATCCAGCCACTCATTAAAGCTCTGCGCTGCATTCACAGCATCCTGACCGGTCATGGCATCCACAACCAGCATGATTTCATTGGGCTTTACCGCAGCTTTGATATTCTTCAGTTCTTCCATCAGCGCTTCGTCCACATGCAAACGGCCGGCGGTATCCAAAAATACCATATCGTAGCCGCGCTGGCGGGCGTAAAGAACCGCTTCCTTGGCGATCTGAACGGGATCAATCTGTCCCTTTTCAAAGACAGGAATACCCAACTTTTCGCCGCAGACCTTTAACTGCTGGATTGCAGCAGGTCTGTAAATATCGCAGGCAACCAGCAGCGGGTTCTTACCCTGGCGCTTCATAAGACCTGCCAGCTTACTGCCGTTGGTGGTCTTACCTGCACCCTGCAGGCCAACAAGCATCACAACGGTAGGACCGTTGGGATTGATAGTAATATGTTTTGCCTCACTGCCCATGAGCTTCACAAGCTCTTCATTGACGATCTTTACGATCATCTGAGCAGGGCTCAATGCCTCCAGTACATCTGCACCGACGCAGCGTTCTGTGACAGACTTAACAAAGTCCTTAACAACCTTATAGCTTACATCCGCTTCCAGCAAAGCCATGCGGATTTCACGCATCGCTTCTTTGACATCGGATTCCTTCAGGCGACCTTTGCCTCTAAGCTTTTTGAAGGCAGAAGAGATTTTTTCGGTAAGTCCTTCAAATGCCATTATTTACTCCTCTAATTCCTCGGCAGCAGCAAGAATTTTGCGTGCCAGGAGGGAAACATCTTCATCATCATGTTTTGCCAGTGCCTCAGCCATAGACATAATCTCGTGGGCTGCCTTACGGCACTGCAGATCCCGGCGAACACAGCCGGTCTTTTCTTCCATATTCATAAGCAGCGCTTCCGCTCTGCTCAAATTGTCGTGCACGCCTTGACGACTCACATTCAGCTCCTGAGCAATCTCAGCAAGGGACAAATCCTGATTGTGACGCAGGTCAAAAAACATACGCTGGCGATCAGTCAGAAGTTCTCCGTAGTAATCGTAGAGCAGCGTCATCTGTAATGCGTCCATGTTTGTCCTCCCCTGTCAAGGACTTTTCCTTGACACCTGATGTATCATACAGCAAAGGTAAGGGTTTGTCAAGTATTTTTCCTTGACACCTTTAAAAAATTTTATACCATCTTGAAAGCTCTGCTGTTTGGATAAATCCTAAGGATTCGTATAGGGAAATCGCCCTGCGGTTTGTTGAAGCCACTTCAAGAACAATGCGATCATTCATAAGTGCATGGGTAAGTGCTGCAAAAACATCTTTACCCATTCCTTTCTTGCAAGATGCAATGCACGCGATCTTATCCCCTGCTGCAATACCAATACCCAGCAAGTCGCCGTCGCGGTGAACAAAATAGCCATTCCCTTCCTTTAGAAGCTTGTCACCATCTTTCTCTGACATATAGGATGCATTATCCACATTTTTCATCTTCTCATTATAGATCTCTCTCCAGCGAGCAATCGTTATTTCTGTAACCGGAAACAAGGATGCATCTGTTTCAGGAATCATATCCATTGATCCCGACATTTGCAATACGCTTGTGTGGAACGGATACATGCTCAACGCTTCATGACCGGAGGCATAGATAGTAGACGCACCGACAACTTTGCAAAACTCTACACACTCATCTAAAAAAGCGATTGGAGCCGACGCATCCCGGATTGTTACATATGCAACACCACGATAAGGAATTTCCCTCAAAACAAGGCTTCCAACTCCATTTTCAGTCGTAAACATAGGAAAATCTCGCATCATTTCACCACCTTTCCTTTATAATACCATATGCAATAAGTATAGTCCAGCCAATTTCATTGTGCATTTTGTACATCTAAAGCGCCGTTGTTTTGTGCAATATTAACTCAAAAGCCAAAAATTAGTCCAAAAGTTAGCTAAAGCACTTAATTTGCTTGAAATTTCTAAATTCTGGTGTATAATTACTCCGTTCTCATCTACAAAAGAAAGGAGTTGCTTTCATGAAGAAGATCATCTGCAAGAAGGAGTACGATACCGAGACCGCTACCCTGGTCAAGAAGTACACCTGTGGTTTCTTTGGTGATCCCGCTGGTTATGAGGAAACCCTGTACCAGACCCCCGGTGGCCTGTATTTCCTGCATGTAATGGGCGGCGAGACTTCTCCCTATCCCACTGAGGATATCCTGCGTCTGGCTAAGACTAAGGTCAACGACTGGATGGAGAATCACTAATATAACCAAGTACATCGAAAAGGAGACTGCAAAAGCAGTCTCCTTTTTTCTTGACAAATATGTTATGATATATAGTAGATAACTATGATTTTTAAATGGACGATGTTATGAAAAAATTAACTGTATTCGTGTTGATTTTGCTGCTTCTTTGTAGTGGCTGTACTGCTGACACACAAACTTTTGATATTGTTGCCACAACGCTTCCGGTTTTCAACTTCACTGAGTTTCTTTGTGAAGGAACACCTTTGACTGTGGGCCGTCTTGTCACGGAAAATGTATCTTGTCTGCACGACTACACCCTCCAGGTTGGCCAGATGCAGATGATTGAGCACGCAGATGTTGTTGTCCTTTCCGGTGCAGGCCTCGAGGACTTCCTTCAGGATGTACTACATTCCACACCTTGTGTCATTGACTCGTCCCTGGGTGCACACATTCATAGCCACGAACATGCGCATAATGAAGAACTCTCCGAGGAACATGGTCATCATCACGAACAAGATCCCCACCTTTGGCTCTCTCCGCACAATGCAGCAACTATGGCACAGAACATCAGCAGTGGTCTATCGGATGCTTATCCAGAATATACAGACACCTTTCAGAAAAATCTCACTGCGCTTACAGCCAAACTGGATGATTTACAAGCTTATGCAGATGGCAAGCTTTCCCAGCTGTCTTGCAGGGAAATGATTACATTCCATGACGGTTTTGCATACTTTGCTGAGAGCTTTGATCTCACAATTTTGAAGGCCATAGAGGAGGAATCCGGAAGCGAACCTTCTGCTAAAGAAATTATCTCCTTGATTGACCTTGTAAACGATCACAATCTGCCTGCCGTATTTACTGAGGTAAGCGGCAGCGATGCCTGTGCCGGAATCATCAGCGCAGAAACCGGTACGCAAATATATGCTCTGGATATGGCCATGACCGGCGATAGTTATTTTGATTCCATGTACTATAATATTGATACAGTAAAGGAGGCACTGGGATGAATATCGGTACACATGGCGGTTTCTGCGGACATTCCTGCTGCCTCAGAATTCAAAATCTTTCTGTTAGAATCGGCAAGGATTCTATTCTTCGGGATGTAAATCTGCATCTGCATTGTGGCCAGATTGTTGCTCTGATCGGCCCTAACGGTGCCGGCAAAAGCACCCTTTTGAAAGCTGTTCTGGGTCAGCGGGAATATGACGGTGTCATTTCTTTCTCCGTTCCCGGCCAAAGAAATCGAAAGCCTATCATAGGATATGTACCCCAAAGTCCTGCTTTTGACCCGGGTGATCCCGTTACTGTTGCGGATCTCTTTGCATGCTGTATGAGCCGCAGACCTGCTTTCTTAGGCTTAAAGAAAGGATTCCGCAACCATATCATCACTTGTTTAGAGCGGGTTCACGGCGAAGATTTAATTGACAAACGGGTTGGAACCCTCTCCGGTGGTGAACTTCAGCGTGTACTTTTGGCCCTGGCACTAGATCCTATTCCCAATATTCTTATTTTGGATGAACCGCTCTCCGGTGTGGATATTGAGGGAATGGAAACGCTGATGGGCATGTTGGATGAATTACGTCAGGATTATGACCTTTCCATACTGATGACCACCCATGACTTTGGAATGCTCCCCAGGTATGCGGATCATGTGGTTCTGATTGATCACGCGATAGTTACCCAGGGATCTGCTGTGGATGTTCTCACAAGCGATGGTTTCAACCGGGTATTCCGCAGAAAGGGGGCATCCCAATGATTTCTCTTTGGTATGCACTATGTGATTTTCTTCCCTTTGACCTGCTTCATTGGGACTTTATGAAGAATGCTCTGCTGGCTGTTTTACTGCTCTCTCCCCTATTCGGTCTCATGTCCACAATGATTGTTACCGGCAGAATGAGTTTTTTCTCTGATGCCCTTGGACATTCCGCCTTTACCGGCATCGCCATCGGCTGTATTTGTGGTGTTGCTGCACCCACATGGGTCGCTGTTCTTTTCTCCGTTGTTTTTGCGCTGCTCTTTTCCTTTGTAAGAAGTCGCAGTAATCACGCGGCTGACACCTTAATTGGTGTATTCTCCAGTACAGCAGTTGCTTTGGGTATCTTTATTGCCACACTGGGAGGTTCCAGCTTTACCAAATACAACAAATATCTGATTGGTGATATTTTATCTGTAACACCTGCGCAAATCGGTCTTTTAGCACTTGTCTTATTAGCTGTTGTGGCATTTTGGGTGCTTTTCAGTAATCATCTGACGCTGATCTCCATCCATCCCCAACTGGCCTCCTCCCGAGGCATCAAACCCTGGCTCATGCAGGCAATGTTTACTGTTGCCATTGCAGTTGTTGTCACTTTGGCAATTTCCTGGGTCGGTCTATTGATCCTTAATTCTCTACTGGTACTACCCGGTGCATCCGCAAGAAATATCTCTAAAAACTTAAGGCAATATCATCTGTTTTCCGTATTACTCGCTTTGATTGCAGGTATTGGTGGACTATGTGTTTCCTATTATTGGGGAACCTCTGCCGGTGCCGCCATCTCCCTGATCCTGGCACTGTGCTTTGCAATCAGCTTTTGCTTCCGAAAGGTTGGTGCCTAAATGGAGAACTTGAACATCCAGATTATTGCGAAAATGCGAAGCGATTTCCCCACAAAATTCGGCATTCCCCGGCAAAGCGGCTTAGTGGAGGAACTGGAATCCACCATTGTCTTTGAACCGGAATTCCGTAATCCCGATGCTTTGCGGGGCATTGAAGGATATTCTCACCTTTGGCTTATCTGGCAGTTTTCCCAGGCTGTCCGTCAGGATTGGTCTCCTACTGTCAGACCTCCCCGCTTAGGCGGAAACACCCGCATGGGTGTTTTTGCCACCCGCTCCCCCTTCCGTCCCAACCACTTGGGTTTATCCTGCGTCAGGCTCCTCGGAGTTGAGCATACCGAATCAGAAGGTACTGTGATTCATGTTGCTGGTGCGGATCTCATGGACGGAACCCCCATCGTAGATATTAAACCCTATATCCCCTACTCAGACAGTTTTCCGGATGCTCTCGGTGGTTTCACAGATTCCGCAGAAGATTTCATCCTGGAAGTTGTATTTCCTGAGAACTTACTGAAAGTATTACCGGAAAACAAACGCCAGGCGGCCATCGGTGTGCTCTCTCACGACCCCCGGCCTTCCTATCAGCGCAAACCGGATCGCGTTTACGGTCTCGGCTTTGCAGGTTTCGACATTCGTTTTACAGTAGAAGAAAAAGTGCTTACCGTTTGTGATGTTATAAAATGTCAATAAGCAGGTGAAAGTTATGAGACGAAGTACAAACATGCTGAGCGGACCTCTTTGGTCCAGTCTGATTACCTACACAGTTCCCATTATGCTTACCAGCATTCTTCAGTTGCTGTTCAATGCAGCAGACCTGGTGATTGTTGGTCGCTTCAGCGGCAGCATCAATGTGGCTGCAGTCAGTGCTACCGGCGCAATTACCAATCTAATTGTTAATTTGTTCATCGGTCTGTCCATTGGTGCAGGTGTTTCTGTTGCCCATGCTCTTGGTGGAAATCACGAAAAAGAGGTTCATCGCATTGTTCACACTGCACTTCCCACTGCGATCATTGGCGGCTTAATTTTGTCCATTGTGGGTGTAGTGTTTTCCAAAACTTTTCTTACCTTGATGAAAACCCCGGAAAACGTTCTGCCTCTGTCTGCAAAGTACATGCGGATCTATTTCTGCGGTATGACTTTCACCATGGTATATAACTTCTGCGCTTCTATCTTAAGGGCTGCCGGTGATACGAAGAGTCCCTTGATTTTTCTAATGATTTCCGGTGTGATCAACGTACTGCTGAATATATTCTTTGTTGTCGTTTTCGGCATGACTGTTGACGGTGTCGCACTGGCTACAATTGCCTCTCAAGCTATTTCCGCAGTTTTGGTTGTCATTGCGCTAATGCGCCGCACTGATGCCTGCAAACTCTCTTTGAAGCAAATGCGTTTCTATAAACAACCTTTCTTTAAGATCATTCGGATTGGCTTACCGGCCGGTATACAGAGTTCCATGTTTGCAATCTCCAATGTCATTGTTCAGTCCTCCATCAATTCCTTCAATAGTGAAGCATTGATGTCCGGTAACGGCGCAGCAGCTAATATTGAAGGCTTTGTCTATGTGCTGATGAACAGCTTCCATCAAACAGCTGTCAACTACATTGGACAGAACATGGGCGCACATCAATATAAGCGCATCAAAAAGATATTCTGTCTTTGTCTGATCTATGTAACAATCGCAGGTTTCGCCGCGGGATTCAGCGTTTGGACTTTTGGTGAGAAACTGCTGAGCATCTACATTACTGACTCTCCGGAAGCAATCCAATATGGTTTAATCCGCTTCAACTATATTGCCCTTCCCTACTTTGTCTGTGGACTTATGGATGTTTCCACCGGCTCTCTGCGTGGTTTGGGTGCATCTTTCACACCGATGCTGTTGTCTATTCTCGGTGTATGCGGCATCCGAATTATGTGGATCTACACGGTATTTCAGATTCCCAAATTCCACACCCCTGAGTGGCTGTACATCTCTTACCTGATGTCCTGGCTGGGCACTTTCATTTTCCAGACAACCGCATTTATCATCATTTACAAGAAACGCGTACGATCACACAATATCGCATCCCGTATGCCGGAATTTAAAGGAGAAATCACATGAATATTTTGATCTGTAATGTTGGCAGCACATCCCTGAAATATCAGCTGTTTGATATGGATCGGGGCGAAAAAGTTTTGTGCAGCGGCGGTGCTGAGCGAGTTGGCGCTGCAAAGAGTCTTTACTATCATACGGATAATCAAAGCGGTACCTCCATTCGTATGGATGCCGTCTTCCCCACTCATCGTGAAGCTATCGAGGCGATGATCTCCAATTTGCTGGATGGCTGCATCGAATCTCTTGACGACATCTCCTGTGTTGGTTTTAAGGTCGTATATGCAAAGGGAATTACCGGTGTACAGTATCTTACGGAAGATGTTCTGAAGGCAATGGCTGACTTCAATTCCGTGGCCCCTGCTCACAATCCTCCCTATATCGCAGCTATCCGCCAGTTTGCTGCACTGATGCCCGACACGCCTCTTATCGGCTCCTTTGAAACTGCATTCCATGCAAATATGCCTGCAGAGGCTTACTTATATCCCATCCCTGTGGAGCTGAGCAAAAAGCACGCAATCCGTCGTTACGGCTTCCATGGCGCCTCCCTGGAATACCTTTCCACCTGGACCGCTAAGAAAATGGGTCGTGAAGACCTGAAGCTGGTTTGCTGTCACTTGGGCGGCAGCGGCAGTCTGTGCGCTGTTAAGGACGGCATCAGCATTGACACTACCATGGGTCTCGGACTGCAGTGCGGTGTCCTGCAGAATAACCGAATCGGTGATATGGATCCTTATATCATCTTCTATCTTTTGGAAGAATGCGGTATGCAGCTGAGCGAGATCAAAACCATGCTTCAGTCCAAGAGCGGCTTGCTTGGCCTCAGCGGCGGTGTTTCCAATGACCTGCGCGATATCCAGGAAGCTGCTGACAACGGCAATGAGGACTGCCAGAACGCTCTGAAGGCCTATGCTTATGGCATTAAGAAATACATCGGCGCATATACTGCCGCTCTGGGTGGTGTTGATGCCATCGTATTTGGCGGCGGCATTGGCAGAAAGAGTGACCGAATCCGCGCTATGGCGCTGGAGGGTCTGGAATGCTTTGGTGTAAAGCTGGATGCAGACAAAAACCGCAATCCCAACGGCGGTGACGATATTTCTGCAGCTGACAGCAAGGTTCGCATCTATGTGGTAGATACCAACGAAGAAATCATCGTTGCAAGAAAAGCAAAGGCTCTGCTTCAACAGTAATATAATACGAAAAAAACCGGAAGGCATCTGCCTTCCGGTCTTTTTCATACTTTATTAACCCTTGAAGTACTTGACCGCAGCTTCGAACATGCGGATATCGTAATTACCGGGAACATTCTTATACAGACCTGCGCCAACACGCTCGCTGTGACCCATCTTACCGAAGACTCTGCCATCGGGAGAAGTGATGCCCTCGATTGCGAACAGAGAACCGTTGGGGTTGAATGCAGCGTCCATAGTGGGCTCACCGTTCAAATCCACATACTGGGTTGCGATCTGACCGTTGGCTGCCAGCTTCAGTGCCAGCTCCTCGCTTGCGAAGAAACGACCCTCACCGTGGGAGATAGGAACATTGACAATGTCGCCAACATTCATCAGGCTCAGCCAGGGAGACTTGTTAGAAGCAATGCGGGTACGGACAATTCTGGACTGGTGGCGTGCAATGGTGTTGAAGGTCAGAGTAGGGCAATTTGCATCGGTATCGATGATCTTACCGTAAGGTACCAGACCCAGCTTGATCAGCGCCTGGAAGCCGTTACAGATACCGCACATCAGGCCGTCACGCTCATCCAGCAGCTTGGTAACCTGCTCCTTGATAGCGGGGTTACGGAAGAATGCAGTGATGAACTTTGCAGAGCCGTCAGGCTCGTCACCGCCGGAGAAACCGCCGGGAATGAAGATCATCTGGGAATCAGCGATCTTGCCTGCTACGGTCTCTACGCTTCTTGCAACATCTTCTGCGGTCAGGTTGCGGATAACAACGATCTCAGCCTCACCGCCGGCAGCCATCACTGCCTTAGCAGAATCGTACTCGCAGTTGGTGCCGGGGAATACGGGGATCAGCACCTTGGGCTTAGCGACCTTTACTGCAGGAGCTGCATTGCAGATACCTGCGGCAGAGAATGCCTCGATCTTGCGATCGGTTTCCTTGGTCTTAGTGGGATAAACCTTCTCCAGAACAGCGGTATTCAGCGCATACAGTTCGGAAATTGCAACGGTTTCGCCACCGTAGGTAATGGTGGGTTCTGCGGTGGTATGACCAATCAGAGTGCCGCAATCGCAATCTTCGGTGAGTTCTGCGATGATCATGCCGTAAGCAGGACCGTACTGAACAGAAACTTCAGGTGCTGCCACGAAGCCGATATCATTACCGAAGGACATCTTCATAACAGCCTCAGCAATACCGCCGGCATCCACAGCCCAGGAAGCCTTTACCTTACCAGCCTGGCACAGTGCGTAGTACTGCTCCCAAGCCTTCTTCAGGCCATCGTAATCAGTAATATTCTCAGTGCCAAACAGATAGACGGGGTGACCTGCCTCCTTGAATTCGTTGGAGATAACCTCTTCAGCCTTCAAAGGAGCAATCGCAAAGGAGATCACAGTGGGAGGTACATCCTTATCCATAAAGGTACCGGACATGGAGTCCTTACCGCCGATAGCGGCAGCACCCAGATTCAGCTGTGCATCCAGAGCGCCCAGCAGAGCCTGGAAAGGCTTGCCCCAGCGCAGAGGCTCATTACGCAGTCTTTCAAAGAACTCCTGCAGAGTCAGATAGATCTTCTTATAGTCAGCGCCTGCAGCAACTGCCTTTGCCATAGAGGAGATAATGCTTGCCTGCGCACCGACATAGGGATCAGCAGACAGCAGGTCAGGATCACAGCCCCATGCAAAAACGCTTGCCTGATCGGTATACTGACCGGGCAGAACGGGCAGCTTTGCTGCCATTGCCTGGGTGGGGGTAGCCTGGTTCTTACCGCCGAAAGGCATCAGAACGGAACCGGCACCGATGGTGGAGTCAAAACGCTCAACCAGACCTCTCTGGGAAGCAAACTTCAGGTTGGAAGCGATGGAACGCAGGTCGGACTTTGCCGCAGAAGCAGCAGCTGCACGGTCAGCAACCTCAACAGCCATCTGCTTCACAGCACCGTTGGTGTTCAGGAATTCACGGCTCAGGTTGGCAATCTCATTACCCTTCCAGGACATGACCATACGAGCTTCTTCGGTGACAACAGCCACACGGTAAGCTTCCAGGTTTTCCTTCTCCGCAGCAGCAATGAATGCGTCCACATCTTCGGGAGCAACAACAACTGCCATACGCTCCTGGGACTCGGAAATAGCGATTTCAGTACCGTCCAGACCCTCGTACTTCTTACGAACTGCATCCAGGTCGATGCGCAGGCCGTCAGCCAGCTCACCGATGGCAACAGATACGCCGCCTGCACCGAAGTCATTGCAACGCTTGATCAGACGGGTGACCTCAGCATCACGGAACAGACGCTGGATCTTACGCTCCTCAGGAGCATTACCCTTCTGAACCTCGGATGCCATGGTGGTCAAAGACTTCATATTATGGCTCTTTGAAGAACCGGTAGCACCGCCGATACCATCACGGCCGGTACGGCCGCCCAGCAGAACGATCACATCACCGGGTGCGGGACGCTCACGGCGGACATTGTATGCAGGAGCAGCAGCAACAACAGCACCACACTCCAAACGCTTAGCTACATAACCGTCATGGTACAGTTCAGCAACATGACCGGTAGCCAGGCCAATCTGATTACCATAAGAGGAATAACCGGCAGCAGCAGTTTGACACAGCTTACGCTGGGGCAGCTTGCCCGCCAGGGTATCCTTCAGGGACTTTCTGGGGTCACCGGCACCGGTAACACGCATTGCCTGATGGACATAAGCACGACCGGACAGGGGGTCACGGATACAACCGCCGATACAGGTAGCAGCGCCACCAAAGGGCTCGATCTCAGTGGGATGGTTGTGAGTTTCGTTCTTGAACATCAGCAGCCAATCCTGATCCTCACCGTTGACAGTTGCAGTGACATGGATGGAGCAAGCATTGATCTCTTCGCTCTCATCCAGCTCAGGCAGCAGGCCACGCTTCTTCAGGGTCTTTGCACCAATGGTAGCAATATCCATCAGAGTCTGAGGACGCTTGGATGCCTTCTCTTCGCCGTAAACTTCAATACGGGCATCCAGATAACGCTTGTAAGCCTCCGCAACAGCTGCATCATGGATCTGGATATTCTCCAGGTGGGTAGAGAAAGTGGTGTGACGGCAGTGGTCAGACCAGTAAGTATCAACAACACGGATTTCGGTGATGGTAGGATCACGGTGTTCCTCATCACGGAAGTAAGCCTGCAGGAACTTCAGATCATCCAGGTCCATAGCCAGACCCAGCTTCTCCAGCAGTGCAGACAGACCTGCGTCATCCAGGCCAATGAAGCCATCAACAGTTGCAACAGTCTGAGGAGCTGCATACTCGACAGTCAGGGTCTCAGGCATCTCAAGAGATGCTTCGCGGCTTTCAACAGCATTGATAACATGCTTCTTGATCGCAGCAATGTTCTCCTCGGTCAGGCTACCGGACAGAACATAGACCTTTGCGGTACGGATAATGGGACGATTGCCCTGGGAGATGATCTGAATGCACTGTGCAGCGGAGTCGGCGCGCTGGTCATACTGACCGGGCAGAGGCTCCACAGCAAAAACGATTTCGCCGGCGGGGACTTCGAAGCTGACATCATCAACCTGAGGCTCGGAGAATACAGTATTCACTGCATAGTTAAAGAGGCCCTCTTCAATATTCTCAGCATCGTAGCGGTTCAGAACACGAACAGATTCCAATGCATCGATCTGCAGGAAATCTTTAATCTCACGCAGCAGGCTGTCAGCCTCATGGGTCTGACCGGCCTTCTTTTCGACATATACACGATAAACCATGGGTATGTCCTCCTTACTTATTTGCGGCCAGTGCGCGCTGACCGATATCACTTCTGCGATAGGCATTCTCGAACTGAACGCCATCTGCCAGACGATAGGCTTCCTTAATGGCATCTGCCAGAGTATCCGCAACAGCAGTAGTGCCGGTAACACGGCCACCGGAAGTGACCAGAACACCGTCCTTCAAAGCAGCACCTGCAACATAAGTATGGATATCTGCTTCCTCAGTCATAGTGATGGGGAAACCCTTACCATAGGATGCGGGATAACCAGCAGATGCGGTAATGACGCAGCAAGCATGCTTATCAGCAAACTTTACTTCGGTTTCAGCCAGGGTGCCGTTGGTAGTAGCCTGCATAACGGTCAGCAGGTCACTTTCCAGCAGAGGCAGAACAACCTGTGTCTCAGGGTCACCGAAACGGCAGTTGTACTCAATAACCTTGGGGCCATTAGGGGTCAGCATCAGGCCAAAGTACAGGCAGCCCTTAAAGGTGCGGCCTTCTGCATTCATTGCCTTAATTGTGGGCAGGAAGATGGTGTCCATGCACTCCTGGGCAATGGCATCGGTGTAGTAGGGGTTGGGTGCAACAGTACCCATACCGCCGGTATTCAGACCGGTATCATTGTCACCTGCACGCTTGTGGTCCATGGAAGAAATCATGGGGATCACAACATTACCGTCAGTAAAGGACAGAACGGAAACCTCAGGACCGGTCAGGAACTCTTCCACAACGATCTGATCACCGCTCTTACCGAAGACCTTGTCAGACATCATGGACTTGACAGCATCCACAGCCTCTTCACGGGTCATAGCGATGATGACACCCTTACCCAAAGCCAGGCCATCCGCCTTGATAACAGTAGGAATGGGAGCATTTTCCAGGTACTTCAGAGCTGCTTCCATATCAGTAAAGACTTCATACGCAGCGGTAGGAATGCCGTACTTCTTCATCAGATTCTTGGAGAATACCTTGCTGCCTTCAATGATCGCAGCATTGGCCTTAGGACCAAAGCAAGGAATCCCCTTCTCTTCCAGCGCATCTACGCAGCCCAGGACCAGAGGATCATCAGGCGCAACAACTGCATAGTCAATACCGGTTTCCACAGCAAACTTAACAATTGCATCAATATCCTTTGCACCGATATTCACGCAGGTTGCATCCTTTGCAATACCACCGTTACCGGGAGTTGCAAAAATCTCAGTAACAGCAGAATTCTCTTTCAATTTCTTAATAATGGCATGCTCACGGCCACCGCCGCCAACAACGAGTAGTTTCATTATTACCTCCAACAGGCGTCAAAAACGCCAAAAACAAGTAGACTTATATAACGGGCAATAGGCCGATGAAAACATCGGCCTAAAAATGCTCTTAGTGATGGAACAGGCGCATGCCGGTAAATGCCATGACCATGCCCCGCTTATTGCACTCTTCAATAACCAGGTCATCACGGATGGAGCCACCGGGCTGTGCAATGTACTTAACACCGGAAGCGCCGCCGCGCTTGACAGAGTCAGGGAACGGGAAAAATGCATCAGAACCCAGGGAAACTGCATCGCGGGAATCCAGCCATGCACGCTTCTCCTCTGCGGTCAGAGGTTCAGGCTGAACGGTGAAATAGTTCTGCCAAATGCCATCAGCGCAGACATCTTCCTCATTGCCATTGATGTAACCATCAATAACATTGTCACGGCCGGGGCGGCCCAGGTCGGGACGGAAAGGCAGGTTCAGAGTCTTGGGATGCTGACGCAGGAACCAGGTATCTGCCTTGCTACCGGCCAGTCTGACACAGTGAACACGGCTCTGCTGGCCGGCACCGACACCGATTGCCTGACCATCGTAAGCAAAGCAAACAGAGTTAGACTGGGTATATTTCAGGGTGATCAGGGAAACAATCAGGTCGATCTTTGCGCTCTCGGGCAGTTCCTTATTGGCAGTCACAACATTTTCCAGCAGATGCTCGCCAATCTTAAAGTTGTTTCTGCCCTGCTCGAAGGTAATGCCAAAGATCTGCTTATGCTCCTGGACTGCAGGAACATAGTCAGGATCGATAGCAACCACGTTATAGCTTCCCTTACGCTTTGCCTTCAGAACAGCCAGAGCCTCCTCGGTATAACCGGGAGCAATCACACCATCAGAAACCTCAGGCGCAATCAGCTTTGCAGTCATCTCATCGCAAACATCAGACAGTGCGACCCAGTCACCGAAAGAGCACAGACGGTCGGTGCCACGGGCGCGGACATAAGCACAAGCCAGAGGATTCTCATCCAGACCCTCCAGGTCTTCCACAAAGCAAGCCTTCTTCAGTTCCAGGGGAAGAACCTTACCAACAGCTGCAGAAGTGGGAGAAACATGCTTAAAGGAAGTAGCGCAAGCCATACCGGTGGCTTCCTTCAACTCCTTGACCAGCTGCCAGGAGTTCAGCGCATCCATGAAGTTAATGTAACCGGGGCGGCCATTCAGGATAGTGATAGGCAGCTCGGTGCCGTCATGCATATACAGCTTTGCAGGCTTCTGGTTGGGGTTACAACCATATTTCAGTTCAAATTCCTTCATTTCTATCTCCTCTTACTGGTGCTTGTTGATGATGCGCTGTTCAAATTCGCCGGTAGCCAGATCGGTATAGCGGACAAACAGAGAGATCTTGTTGGCCTCATTCAGATTATTCCACAGCATGTTAGTGAAGAAATCAATGTCACCTTCGATAGCAACACGCTCAGGCTCACCCTGGAAGGTAGGGATCACAGGATTGCCGTCGCAAACATAGGTGTGGATAAAGTGACCCAAGCCGGCAATGGCAGGGTACTCGTAGAAGAAGCGGGCGCATGCAGAACCCTCAGCATCAGCAGCCTTCAGGATAGACATCTTATAGCTGCCATCGCCTGCCAGCAGACCGGAAATTCTGGGAGTCCAGTTGGGGCCATCGTCTTCAAACATTCTGGTGCGCAGTGCAGCTTCCCAGCTCTCACCACGAGCCAGGTATTCCCAAATGGTATCAGTCTGATCGCCATTGGTAACGATCAGGCCGCAACCTGCCTGGCGAACAGGATGATAAATGATCAGATGGGGATCCTTCATCAGGCTGGGATCGTGAGCCTCGGTACGGATGCCATCGGGCTCCAAAGCAAAGATACGGTTGCGGGAGTTGACACTGCGGCCCATGATGAAATAAGCAGCAACACTCTTCTTACCGTCAGGGGTGATACCCAGCACGATGCCACGGCCGGGATATGCATTGGTGGAGAGCTTTTCGCTCATAGAACCAACTTCATAAACATTCATGTTTTAATCTTTCTCCTTAATGATTACGGTACGGCCGTTAACGCTGAGTCTACCCTGACAGAACAGAGAAACAGCTTCCGGCAGCAATTTCCACTCTGCCTGCTCCATAATACGGCGCTGGAGAGTTTCGGGCGTGTCGTTTTCCATAACAGGAACAGCTTTCTGGGCAATAATCGGACCACCATCACACTCTTCGCTGACAAAATGCACAGTTGCTCCGGAGAGCTTAACACCATATGCAAGTGCAGCTTCATGAACATGCAGGCCGTAGAAGCCTTCGCCACAGAAAGAAGGGATAAGTGCAGGATGTACGTTCATAACGGCATTGGGGTATGCTTCCACCAATTCATTTGTAAAAATGACCATACATCCGGCCAGGACAACCAGGTCAATTTCCAGCTCTTTCAGCTTTTCAACCAGCGCAACAGTCATTGCACGGTTGGAATCAAACTGCTTTCTGGGAATCACATAACCGGGAATGCCAACCTTGGCACCACGCTCCAAAGCGTAGGCACCCTCTTTGGAAGAGATAACAGCTACGATCTCACCGCCGCCCAGTTCGCCACGCAGCTGCGCATCGATCAGAGCCTGCAGATTGGTACCGCCGCCGGAAACGAGAACGGCAATTCTTGCTTTCTTCATTTCCACTCCCCTATTATTCGATGATGATCTTCTCATCGGAGGCGATGATCTCGCCGATCACGTAAGCATCCTCACCATTTGCCTTCAGAATCTCGATTGCGGTTTCCACCTCGGCGGCAGGAACTACAATGCTCATGCCAACACCCATGTTATAGGTATTGAACATATCACGCTCAGGAATGTTACCAACCTTTGCAATACGATCGAAGATAGGCAGAACCTTGACAGCGCTTCTATTGATCTTTGCACCCAGGCCATCGGGAATGGAACGGGGAATATTCTCATAGAAACCGCCGCCGGTAATATGGCTGATACCCTTCACGTTAACCTTCTCCAGCAGTGCCAGAACAGGCTTTACATAGATCTTGGTGGGCACCAACAGTGCTTCAGCAGTGGTCTTGCCACCCAGCTCCTCGCAGGGAACGTACAGAGCGGGATCATTGTTATCAATATTGAACACCTTACGGCACAGGCTGAAGCCATTGGAATGAATACCAGTAGAAGGCAGTGCAATCACAATATCGCCTGCTTCCATCTTGGTATTATCAATGATTTTCTTCTTGTCTACAATGCCCACAGCAAAACCTGCCAGGTCATACTCTTCCACAGGCATCATGCCGGGATGTTCGGCAGTTTCACCGCCGATCAGCGCAGCACCGGACTGTACGCAGCCCTCTGCAACACCGCCAACGATTTCAGCAATCTTCTCAGGAATATTCTTGCCGCAGGCAATGTAATCCAGGAAGAACAAAGGCTTTGCACCAACGCAGATGATATCGTTGACGCACATAGCAACAGCATCGATACCAATGGTATCATGCTTATCCATCAGAATAGCCAGCTTTACCTTGGTACCACAGCCATCGGTACCGGAGACCAGAACAGGCTCCTCCATACCGGCAATGGGCAGACCAAAGCAGCCGCCGAAGCCGCCCACATCGTCCAGGCAGCCCTCGTTACGGGTACGGGCAACATGCTTCTTCATCAGTTCAACCGCACGGTAACCGGCAGTAATATCAACACCGGCTGCGGCATAGCTTTCAGAATAGCTCTTTTCAACCATCATGATTCTCCTTAAAATGATTATTCTTTACCGTCCCAGCAGTAGGTACACAGTTTGCAACGATCCAAACCAATGGCGTTCACAACACCTTCGATGGTCTGGAAACCAAGAGAGGCAAAGCCAAACTTTTCGCAAATTGTCTTACGCATTTTCTTGCCGCGCTCGGAATTGCCATCTGCATATTCATCAATATGCTTCAGGCCTTCCTCACCCTCCAGTTCCACAATTACACGACGGGAGATCAAATCCATATCACTTGTAGAACGGGAGAAATTCAGATACTTGCAGCCGAACATAATCGGAGGGCAAGCAGAGCGCATATGCACAGATTTTGCGCCATTATTATAGAGGAATTCAACAGTCTCCTGAAGCTGAGTGCCGCGTACAATAGAATCGTCCACAAACAGCAGATTCTTACCGGCAATCAGTTCCTGAACAGGAATCTGCTTCATTTTAGCAACCTTTTTCCGGTCAGACTGCTTTGCGGGAGTAAAACTACGGCTCCAGGTAGGGGTATACTTAATAAATGCACGGGCAAAGGGCAACTTGGTGCGGTTTGCATATCCGATTGCATGGGGCGTACCGGAGTCCGGAACACCGCCGACATAATCGATCTCCATGCTTCTTCCCTGCTCCATATCACGCTCAGCAATGGCTGCACCATTGCGGTAACGCATAGCTTCCACATTGATACCCTCAAATGTGGATGTAGGATAGCCGTAATAGCTCCAAAGGAACGCACACATGCGCATTTCCGTGCCGGGCTTTGCCAGCTGGATGATAGCATCCGGAGTCAGCTCCACGATTTCGCCGGGACCCAGCTCCTTTACATGCTCATAACCAAGCTTGGTATAGGCAAACTGTTCCAAAGAAACAGCGTAACCGTTGTCATCCATACCGATTTGAACGGGAATTCTGCCAAGCTTATCACGTGCAGCAATCAAATGTCCTTTTTCGGTCAAAATCAGAATATTGGCAGTACCCTCAATAACAGATTGCGCAAACTGAATACCTTCAGCAAAATTGCTCTTCTGATTGATCAGCGCTGCAACCAGCTCAGTAGAATTGACCTTACCACCGGTCATTGCATCAAAATGGCCGCCGCTGAAAGACAAATAATTGTCAATCAGTGCATCAGCATTGTTGATAATGCCAACCGTGCAGAGTGCATATGTACCAATACGGGAACGGATCAGCATCGGCTGAGGATCAGAGTCACTGATACAGCCAATGGCAGAAGTACCGTACATTTCATTGAAAATATGCTCAAATTTGGTTCGGAAGGGGGAATTCTCGATGTTATGGATCTTTCTCTGCAGACCGATCTTTTCATCGTATGCCGCCATACCGCCCCGGCGTGTTCCCAAGTGGGAGTGGTAGTCCACGCCGAAAAACACATCCATCATGCAATCGCATTTGGATGCGATTCCAAAAAATCCTCCCATGATTAACTCCTTTTAGGGAAAAATTTATGCGAAAAACAGCTTGTTCAGGGTCAGAGGATCAACGTACTCGCCGTTCTTGTAAACACGCATGTTGCCGGAAGCAACCTCGTCAATCAGCATAACCTTGCCGTCGGGTGCATAGCCGAACTCGAACTTGATGTCATACAGCTCCATGCCCTTCTCTGCCAGATCGTCAGCAACGATCTTGGTGATCTTCTGGGTCATGTCCTTCAGATCCTCGTACTGCTCTTCAGTCATAACACCGATAGCAACCAGAGCATCCTTGGTGATCAGGGGATCGCCCTTAGCGTCATCCTTCAGGGTAGCCTCAACATAAGCAGGCAGGTCTGCACCGGTCTCGATCAGATCGCCATAACGGCGGATGAAAGAGCCAACAGCCTTCATACGGCAGATAACTTCCAGGCCCTTGCCGAAAACCTTAGCAGGCAGGACTTCCATGGTAGTGTTGTTGAGGTCAGCGGAAACATAGTGGGTCTTGATGCCTGCAGCATTGATCTTCTCGAAGAAGTAAATGGACATGCGCAGATTGACATCGCCGACACCTTCGATGGTCAGGCCAACAGAGTTTTCGCCGGGATCGAAGACGCCATCCTTACCGGTGCAGTCATCCTTAAACTTCAGCAGGCAGTTGCCATTGGGCAGTGCGTAAACATTCTTGGTCTTACCGGTGTAAAGCAGTTCCAGGTTTTCCATAATTATATTCTCCTTTATGTGATGAGTAGTTTCTCTTACTTACAGGTTTGCAGCGATGGTGCGGTCTTTTTCCAGAACCTTTGCAGCGTCCGCTTTCCGCTTGGCATCCAGCTTTGCTGCCAGTTCCTTATCTTCTACAGCAATAATCTGAGCGCACAACAAGGCTGCATTGGCAGCACCGTTGATTGCCACAGTAGCGACGGGAATGCCGGTAGGCATCTGAACGGTAGCCAGCAGTGCATCCAGTCCGTCCATCATACCGCCCTTACAAGGAATACCTACAACAGGCAGAGTAGTATTTGCAGCAATGGCACCGGCAAGATGTGCTGCCATACCGGCTGCGCAGATCAGGGCACCAAAGCCATTCTCTCTTGCATTTACAGCAAAATCACGAGCTTCGACGGGTGTTCTGTGGGCAGAATAGATATGAACTTCATAGGGAATTTCCATGCTCTTGAGCATGTCCACAGCCTTCTGCACGATCGGCAGATCGCTGTCGCTGCCCATGATAATACCAACTTTTTTCATGTTCAACCTCCAAACATGTAATCAAACGCAAAAGGGCGCAAAAACCCCTCAAGAGTTCTTGCGCCCAGACGGTCGGCAAATACATTCTTTGTTTCCCAGTGGTTCTCCACTATTTTCCGTCAGTCGCAAAGAACGGTATTATAAATACCAAGATATTTTATCACGGTAAAAAAAACGTGTCAAGAAAGGTTCCGGCAATTATGTTGGATTCTCTGTTTTTGATACGAAACATACCGAAACCGCCAACTGTTTTGTATATTATTTTACCAATTTTTTCTTGGACTCGCAGTAGATGCAGCGGTAGATTCCATGCTCTGCGTCAACCAGTTTAAACTTGTGTTCCAGCTCCTGCTCAACAGAAGAAATACAGCGGGGATTGTCACAGGTGAAGGATACCTCATCATCGTAAACTTCCTGAGGCATCTGTACACCCTTCTTAGCTTCGTCCAGCAGTTTCAGGATCAAAGCCATACGCATATACTTACCATTCAGAGCCTGACGGAAATAAGCAGCTCTGGGATCATCGTCAATCTTGACGCTGATCTCATTGACACGAGGCAGCGGATGCAGCACACGCATAGTGTCCTTAGCCAGCTTCATCTTCTCTTCAGTGAGAATATAGCTGTCCTTCAGACGCTCATATTCGTCAAAGCTATCAAAACGCTCACGCTGAATACGGGTCATATACAGCACATCCAGTTCGGGCAGAGCTTCTTCCAAAGAAGTGGTTTCCACATATTCCATGCCGTATTTATCAAGCACCTCGTACTTAACATGCTTGGGCAGACGCAGTTCTTCAGGAGAGATCAGCACAACCTTGATGTTCTTATAACGGCCCATAGCGGAAATCAAAGAGTGAACAGTTCTGCCGTACTTAAGGTCGCCGCAGCAGCCGATGGTCAGATCGTTCAGTCTGCCGTTCTCACGGTAGATCGTCAGCAGGTCTGCCAGGGTCTGAGTGGGATGGCAGTGGGAACCGTCACCGGCATTGATAACGGGAACAGTAGCGGCTCTGGCTGCTACATAGGGTGCACCTTCCTTGGGATGGCGCATTGCAATAATATCGGCATAGCAGCTGACGGTCTTAGCAGTATCCGCTACACTCTCACCCTTTGCAGCAGAGGAAGAACCGGCTTCGCTAAAGCCCAGCACAGTACCACCCAGCTCCAGCATAGCAGCCTCAAAGCTCAGACGGGTACGGGTAGAGGGCTCAAAGAACAAGGTTGCCAGCTTCTTGTGCTTGCAGGAATCCCAATATTTCTCGGGATGTTCGCTGATATCACACGCTGTTTCCAGCAGATCATTCAGCTCTTCAACAGAAAAGTCAATAATATCGATTAAACTTCTCATTACTTTGCTCCGTTCACGGCCAGGTAGTTCTTAATACGGGTAACATTCTCTTCGTTTGCAGGATCCTCTTCCAGATACTCAATGATGTCATAGACATCCACAACGGAGTATACAGGGAAACCGAACTGCTCCTCGATCTCCTGCATAGCACCCTTCTCACCCTGACCCTTTTCCTTGCGGTCAACCATGATAAAGGTTGCAATAACCTTGGTACCCTCCAGGTGCTTCAGAATCTCCATGCTCTCACGGATAGCAGTACCGGCGGTAATAACATCCTCGATGATGACGATTTCCTCACCAGCCTGAGGAACATAACCGACAAAAGTACCGCCTTCGCCGTGATCCTTAACTTCCTTACGGTTGAAGAAGAAAGGCAGATCCAGGCCGTTCTTGCTCAGCGCAACAGCAGCGGAAATGGACAGAGAGATACCCTTGTAGGCAGGACCGTACAGAACAGACTTCTTGTCGCCCAGCTTGTCGGCGTATGCCTTAGCATAGAACTCACCCATCTTGGTGATCTGATCACCGGTCTTGATCATACCGGCATTGACAAAGTAGGGAATCTTACGGCCGGACTTAGCAGTAAAATCACCAAACTTCAGCACACCTGCACCCTGCAGGAATTCAATAAATTCTCTCTTATAAGCTTCCATGATCGTTCTCCTTAATCGCAGAATTCAGCTACGCAGCGCTCGTAAGCAGCTACGGGATCGGCAGCAGCAGTAATAGGACGGCCAACAACAATATAGTCAGAGCCGATTTCCTTAGCCGCAGCGGGGGTCATAACACGCTTCTGATCGCCCACATCGCCGTCAGCAAAACGGACACCGGGGGTAACGGTCAGGAAGCTCTTGCCACAAGTATCGTGGACCTTGCCTGCTTCCAGGGGAGAGCAAACAATACCGTCCAGGCCTGCTTCTTCAGCACACTTTGCGTAGTGCATAACAACCTGATCAATGGGAGCGTGGATCATCAGATCATTCTCCATGCTCTCCTGGTCGGTAGAGGTCAGCTGAGTAACTGCGATCAGCAGAGGACGGGTGCCGTCTTCACGGGTCAGACCTTCCAGTGCAGCCTTCATCATATTCTTAGTGCCGGCAGCATGCAGGTTGGTAATATCTACATCCAGGTTGCGAAGAACAGCCATAGCCTTCTTAACAGTGTTAGGAATATCGTGCAGCTTCAGATCCAGGAAGATCTTGTGGCCGCGAGCCTTGATTTCCTTGACGATTGCGGGGCCTTCAGCGTAGTACAGTTCCATGCCAATCTTCACAAAAGGCTTACGAGCACAGTTTGCGAATTTGTCCAGGAATGCGAAAGTTGCTTCAGCAGAAGCAAAGTCACATGCTACAATTACGTCTTTACCCATTATTTTGCGCCTCCTATAATTTCACTTAAAGTGTTGATTCTATATTTATCCATAACTTCAGGCAGTTTCTCGATAATATCCCGGCATACGTAGGGATTGACCAGATTTGCCGCGCCAACCTCAACTGCGGTTGCACCGGCCAGCATCATTTCAATCACATCCTCAGCGCAGGATACACCACCCATACCCACAACGGGAATTTTAACAGCATTGGCAACCTGATAAACCATGCGAACTGCCACAGGGAAGATGGCACTGCCGGAGAAACCACCCATTTTATTGGCAATCACAGGCTTGCGGGTACGCAGATCAATACGCATACCCAGCATGGTGTTAATCAGGCTGATGCCGTCAGCACCGGCATCCTCACAAGCCTTGGCAATCGCCACAATGTCGGTCACATTGGGAGAGAGTTTTACGATTACGGGCTTGGTGGTAACCTTCTTGACAGCCGCGGTTACTTCTGCTGCTGCCTTAGGATCCGTACCAAAGCTCATACCGCCGCCATGTACATTGGGGCAGCTGACATTGACTTCCAGCCAGCCAACCTGCTCTTCCTTATCCAGCTTTTCGCAGGTATATGCATAGTCAGGAACAGAGA
>JAFOBK010000130.1 GCA_017381835.1 Oscillospiraceae bacterium
ATAACTTCCTTGCCCAGCAGCTCAGACAGACGGTCAGCCACGATCTTCAGGCTCAGCTCGGGCTTCCACTCGCCCTTGGGCTTGCCCATGTGAGAGCACAGGATGACCTTTGCGCCCTTGTCAACCAGGTCCTGGATGGTGGGCAGAGCAGCAACGATACGCTTGTCGGAAGTGATCTTGCCTTCCTTGGTGGGAACGTTGAAGTCGCAGCGGCACAGAACGCGCTTGCCAGCTACTTCAATGTCTTCAATAGACTTCTTGTTGTAGTTCATTGTGTTTCCTCCATTTTATATTGGATTTATTTCTTCATCTTTCCATAGTCCTGCAGGTGGGGGAAATCCAGCTGCCGCAGGGCTTCAAACACCGTGATGGCCACGGCATTGCTTAGGTTGAGGCTCCGTGCCTCGGCGCGCATGGGGATGCGGACGCAGGCGTCCCGATGGGCTTCCAGGAAATCCTCCGGAAGACCTTTGGTCTCTTTTCCGAAGAAAAGATAGCATCCGTCTGCATAGGCGGCTTCGGTGTAGGCACGGGGGGCCTTTGTGGAAAGGCACCACATCTGGCTTACTTCATTTCTATGAAAGAAATCTTCCAAATTTTCATAGTCGATCACTTCCACTAAATTCCAGTAGTCCAGGCCGGCTCGCTTTACCGCCTTTTCGGAAATATCAAAGCCCAAAGGGCGAATCAGGTGCAGCCTGCAGCCGGTGGCGGCACAGGTGCGGGCAATGTTGCCGCAGTTCTGCGGAATCTCCGGTTCCACCAGTACAATGTTGAGCATTCTTTTTCACCTCTGGGTTTGCTTTGGGCGCACTTCCCGGACGTCCGGGCGGGTCGCTCAACAATTGTACCCCAAAAGAACTGTAAAATCAATGCAAAAATTGCAAAAAAATCAACTTTTCATAGTATTCACATAAAAAATTTTTGTTCTTGTGCAATTTTGTTAAATTTGAGGCCCTCAAAAAGAAAGATTGCCGTGAAAAATCACGGCAATCTTTGCTTAAATGAAGAATTTTCGCTCCATACTCTCTCTAGCGGGGCGGCAAATACCCAAAAAAATCAGATATCCGCCCAAAAGAACCAGGGCCACAAAGGGGTAGACAGACCAGCCTGCCGGGGTTCTGTCCAGGGTGCGGATTGCTAAAAATTCCACCACCGGCATGAAAAGACCCAGCGCCATGGCACAGCCGCCGAAGATGAAGAGCCTGCCTTTCTTCAGGTAATGGAGCAGGGTGATGAGGGTGGTGAAAATGATGCACAGTCCGGCCATCAGCGGCAGGGCAAAGGGTAAAAACCATTGTCCTGCATTGTGCAGGTCAATATACAGCAGGTAAAGGGTAATGGCGGCAAAACCGCAGGGCACAAAAATCACCGGGTTGGGTTTCCGGAACCAGCCGGGCAGCAGGACGATCTCATAGACCAGCAGGATGGCACCGGCCACATAGCCGGACCAGGTGATGCTGCGATTCACCCGCAGGTCGCACAATAGGGTGATGAGAATGGGGATCAGGAAGAGAATGGTCAGGGCGCTCATCACACCGGTGGGGCTGAACTGAGGCTGGGGCTGCTGATCTTTGGGATACAGCGGCTGGGCCTTCGGGCGGGGAAGCTCCGGATGGAAGCAGATTGTTCCGCAGAGGGGGCAGCTTTTCTCGGTGTCGGCAAGCTGTACGCCGCATTTGATACAATACATTATGATTCCTCCTGATTACTTTCGGCGATGACGGAAATCCCCAGCTCCTGCAGCACGCGGAAAACATGGCGCTCCAAATCCGGTTCTTTGATGTCCCGGATAAAGTTCCAGTACAGGGTGTCGCCAAAGGAGATCACACCGCAGTTGTGGGGATTGCTGGCCTGGGCGCTGAGAATAAAGTCCATGCGGGTGATATAGGGCGCCATTTCTTCCGGTAGTTCCACGGCACCCAGGTTGGACAGACTCATGAAGGATTTGCGTTCGCCCACAGCCAGGAAAACTGCCTTCATCACCAGATTTTTAATAGGCAGGGGCATGAGCCGGACGGCCAGGGACTGTTCGCTGCGGACGTTGGTGGCGATCATGCTGGCCATTTGCTTGGGATTGATCATCCGGTCCATTTCCAGCCGGACGATTTTGCAGATCTCACGGAAATCGTAGCTGCCCAGCCGGGGATCCAGCTCCGGGGTGCAGTACATGGAGAAATTTCGCAAAGTAGTGCTGGGGAAGAGCCTTCTTAAATTGACCGGCACCTGGACTTTAATGGCCTTTCGGCGCTGGGGGTTGAGAACGGTTTCCTCCTGCAGACGGACAATGGCCTGCATCAGCACGGCGCACAGAAAACCGGTGATGGTGGTGTTGTATTGGTGGGCAGCGGCTCTCACCTGCGGGGAATTGAGCCGGAAACAGATTAGATTCAGCCGGCCGAGCGGCTCCTGGGTGCCCTGATAATGCCAGGCATCGTTTTCCCGGCGGCTGGCAGGAACCGGGCCTGCGTACCTGGGAAAATCATCCTGCAGCTCTGCCGGGGCAGGTACTTCCAGCCGGGGCAGGACACCCTTGCCGGCGTGGATGGGGATCTGATACTTCTGCTGCAGATATTCGGCGAGGAGAGTTTTCAAAAAGATAGAACCGCCGGTGCCGTCGGTGAGGGAGTGGAAGAACTCCACAGCAATGCGGTTTTCATAGGCAATGACTCGGAAGGCGCATTTTCTGGCTTCCTCCGAGTGCATGTGGGCCAAAGGATAGCTGTATTCCTGCTGGATTTTGGGTGCTTCCTTCAATTGCTGCAGATAGTACCAGAATACACCCCGGCGCAGTCTTGCGGCGATGGTGGGAAAACGGCGCACCGTCACATCCAGGGCGGATTGAAGGATCTCCTTGTCCACCGGCTGGGTTAAAGTGACGGACAGACGGAAAACATTACTCCAATGGCGGCTGCGGGCGGCGGGATAGATCTTGGCCGCGTTGTCCAGCCTTACCCAGCGCAGCTTGTCGGCCCGGGCCATGTGGGTATCCAGGAAGGTATTGATGCGGATCCAATCCTCCCGGTCTTCTTCCAGCAGGTACAGCAGGTAGCCGTGCCAGCGTTCGGGGGTGACCACCAGCTGAGCGGAAGCACCCAGCTTTTCCTGAAGCTTTTGGGCATCGCTCAAAAGCAGTTCGTCGGAGCCGGCGAAAATCAGAGAGGGAGGCAATTCCGACAGATCCGCAAACAGCGGGGAGGCCAGAGGATTTTGGGGTTCATCGGTATAGCACTGGGCATAGCGATCCAGAAGTTCCCTGGTGAGGGTGGGGTCGGTGTTTTTGTTGGCCTCATAGGAATCACCGCTGTTGGTCAGGTCTACCCAGGGGGAGATGGCAATGATGCCGCAGGGCATAGGCAGCTGCTTCTCTTTCAGCTGCAGGCAGAGGGCATAGCAAAGTCCGCCGCCGGCGCTTTCACCGCAGAGGGTGATGTTCCGGTAGCCTTTTTGCAGCAGATATTCATAGGCTGCCAGGGCATCTTCTACCGCGGCAGGGAAGGGGTGCTCCGGTGCCAACCGGTAGGCGCAGCAGAAGACGGAGGTGCCGCATTCATCGGAGAGCACAGAGCCGAAGCCGGTGGCGTAGTCAAGACCGCCGCAGGTATAACCGCCTCCGTGCAGATACAGAATCACACCCTGGCGGCGCTGATCTTTCGGCAGAATCCAGGCGCCCTGGAAATTGGGGAAAGAATGCCCTTTCACGATCACAGAATCCCGACGGGTAACTTCCATGATATCGCCCAGAAGATCCTGCCCCCATCGGGTGGCACCCAGAGAGCGCTGGGTCAGCAGGGGCTTGATACGGGCAAGGCGGGCCCGGGTGTGCTTTGCGTTTGGTGCCATAGTTACCATTCCTTTTTCGTTTCTACATTCCAGTATAGCACGAAAAGGGCGTATTTCACAATCTCTGCTTGCTTTGCGGCACTCTACCGTCAGTAGAGAGCCGGGGAAGGGTGGTAGAATGGTGGGAGATTGGTGAAAATATGCGAAAAAACCATGGCAGGAATCTGCGTTTATAGCACATGGAATCATTGACATTTTTCGCATTTTGTGAGAAAATAAATCGATAAATTTTGAGAATAAGGGGATTATCGCTATGATGCAATCCAGAACACATACCTGCGGTGAGCTGCGCCTTGCCGATGCAGGAAAGAACGTTACCTTAGTCGGCTTCATGGAGAATGTCCGTGAAGTGGGCGCAAACTTTGCTTTTGTCGTGCTCCGTGACTTCTACGGCACCACCCAGGTGGTCATTGAGAACGAAGAGATGATGGCTGCTATCAAGGGCCTGAATAAGGAGACCACTATTCAGGTTGTGGGCACTGTCCGTGAGCGTGAGAGCAAGAACAGCAAGATGGCTACCGGTGAGATCGAAGTGGTTCCCACCGCTATCAAGGTGCTGGGCAAGTGCATTCACAACTCCCTGCCCTTTGAAATCAACAAGTCCAAGGCTGCTGACGAGAATGTGCGCCTGAAGTACCGTTA
>JAFOBK010000131.1 GCA_017381835.1 Oscillospiraceae bacterium
GAACTGATCGAAGAAGCCAAGGCGGAAGCCGAAACCCTGCGGGATGAAATCAAGGGTGAAATGATGGCAAGGAATGTTGAGGAATTGAGCGTAGGTCAGTTCATCGTTCGTTAGACTTCTATCCTTTCCAACCGCTTTGATACTACCGGCTTCAAGCGTGCTTATGCTGACCTCTACAAGGAATACACCAAGCAGACCGCCAGCCGCCGCTTCACGATCAGCGTATAAAAGGCGGGGTATCAACCCCGCCACCCAAAAGGAGAGAATGTTATGAATTACGGATACGCTCGATGTTCGACCAATGAAACAAAACAGGACATCAACCGTCAGGTGCGGGAACTGAAAGCCGCAGGAGCCGAGGAAATCGTTGTTGAATACGAACACGGCGATAGCAAGATCAAGAGCCAGCAAGCGGCAATGTTCGATCAGGCGGCAGCCGGTGATACCATCATCGTTTTAGAAGTGTCCCGATTGGCAAGAAGCACGCAGCAGCTTTGCGAGATCATCGAGCGTGTGCGGGAGAAGCATTTGCGGCTCGTGATCGTTGGGTCAATCACTTTGGATTGCCGCAACGGGCAGGCTGACCCTATGAGTGAGGCATTCTTACAGATGGCGGGTGTATTCAGCCAGTTGGAACTGGCTATGATACGCTCCCGTGTGCGGTCAGGAATGGAAAATGCCAGGGCAAAAGGGAAGCAGATCGGGCGGCCGCAGGTGAGCAAAGAAGACATCCCCGCCACATTCCTCCGCCACTATCCCGCCCATAAGAACGGGCAGCTTAACATCAGCGAATTGGCGAGGGTGTGCGACATCAGCCGCACCACCGCTTACAAATACAAAGCCCTTTTGGAGGCATAAAATAATCCCATACCCACTTCAAATGGGTATGGGATTATGCTATAATCAATTAAACAAACTTGAATTTGACAAAGGAGTGTGATTGTATGAAAAGAAAAGCCAAATGGTTCGTTATAAGTGTACTTATGCTGGCAATTCTTGCATTGCTGATTTTTCCCGTCGGCAAGTCTTTTACTCTGCCCTTTGCGGCAGACGAAGTATCTTCTGTAATCCTTTGGAGCTTTTGGGGATATAAAGAGGCAACAGACCCTGCAGATATTTCTTTGATTATGGAAGAAATGAACAGTGCACGTCTATGCGGTGTGTTTGATTTTGAAAACTATCAGCTTAGGGAAGGGGACTATAGTTATATCTGCGCCTTTTATTTGATGGACGGCAGAATACACCAATATAGCAATCTTTCAAAGCCTGGTTTGACTTCTATTTTTATGGATGCTGACGGGACATACTATAAAGCAAAAAACCTACTACTCAAATCGGTATTTGATAAACTGGATTTGGAACTGAGGACGGGAAATCCTTTTCCTACGGAATAAGAATTCATAAAAAACAGTTATGTAAGACAGCAACAAATACCAATTTGTCTAACTGATTAGAGCAGTTGTCCTTTGTGGCAACTGCTCCTTTTCTTTTGTCTTTTGGTATGCTACAATCATAGAAAACCCGCCACGGGAGGGAACGGTATGGAAGAAAAAGATAAAGAGAAATGGGATTTGAGCCGAGAAGAAATAGAAGAACGGATACGGAAAAGCAACGAAGAATGGCGGAAGAAAGGAGCAACCCGTGGAGGGCGTTCGTCCGGTCAGGGTGTGAAACTGCTATACATTCGGGACTACCTTTACCATCACGCTACAAAGGAGCATCCGCAGAACGCAAACCGCATCCAAGAGTTCCTCGCGCAACACGATATTGAAGCATCTGTCAAAACGATCTACAACGATATTGTGCGGTTGCGGGACGACTTTGCTGTTCCTGTGGTGTATGACGCAAGCAGATGGGGCTACTACATTACGAAACCTGAGTTTGAACCCCACGAACTGCGGCTGATGGTGGATAGCATCCAGGCATCCAAGTTTATCACCCAAAGAGAAGCTACCACGATCAGCCAAAAGATTACAAAGTTGGCAGATGTTTATACCCGCCCCAAACTGACAGACCGCCACGCAGTTGTTGCCCAGCGTGTGCGGAGTAAGAATGAAGATGTGGTGCGGGAAGCGGGTCGCATTCATCAGGCAATCGCAGAGAACCGGAAGATCGGCTTCCGCTATTTCCATTACACCCCCGACAGAGTAAATCCCAAGCAGTATTCCAAGAACGGAGAAAAGTATGTTGTCAGCCCCTACGCTCTGCTGTGGGACAACGGCAACTATTACCTATACGCATACATCACCGAAAAAGACGAGTTCCGCACATTCCGTGTTGATCGTATGGAAGCAATTACAAAACCGCTCCCCGACAAACGGGACGGAGAAAAGGCATTTAAGGCGGAAACGCTTACAAGCCAAGAGTATAAGGTATTTCAGCAGTATCACGGCGAAAAGGTAAAAGTGCGTATCCGCTTCATCAACCGTTTGGCGGATGCCGTAATAGATCAGTTTGGCAAGGAAACCGTAATGGTTCCAATAGACAAAGATCATTTCTATGCTCTGCTGCCCGTGGAACTGTCACCGCCGTTTTGTGCGTGGGTGGCAACCTTTGGACGAGGAGCGAAGATCCTCGCACCGGAGGCCGCAATCACGGAAATGCGGAAGTTCATTGAAAAAGTTAGTGATATGTATAAAGACGATGGGGAGAAGTAAGAACTTCTCCCCATTTGCTATTGAGATGATGAAAGATGATGCTGAGATGATGGTAGATGATGCTGAGATGATGGAAGATGTTCAGCGGCGTTGAATTTTGGCTTTTGGCTGCGTCATTTTGGCGAGCGGCGAAAAGGTATCATAATCCCGTGCAATGTCGGTATCGTAGATATTACAATACCGCTTTGACATTGTGAGCGTGGAATGTCCCAAAAGGCGCTGAAGTGTAAAGGCGTTGCCGCCGCAATCAACGAGATACTTCTTTGCGAATGTATGACGGAACAGATGTAGACTTGTCTTTTGGACGCCTCTTGACTTGTTGTAGTGTGCCACGGCGAGCCGCAGGGCGTTCTCTGTGAGCATTTCCCCGTATTGATTACAGAATAAGTAATCCTCTGGTTTGCCCCTACGGACAGCCATATAATCGGCGAGAATGGATACCATCTGCGAGCAGAGGGGGCTGACCTGAATTTTGCCACTTTTGGTATGGCGAAAGACTACCTGATGGTTTTCCAAATCCACATCCTTGTTTTGAATGTTGCGGACGGTAGCCGCACGGCAGCCTGCGTTGAGCAGATAGTTGATGATAACCCAGTTCCGGTATTCACAGAAATCGCACTTCTTCTCCGGCTTTTTCAGCAAGATCAGCAGTTCCGCATCGGTGTAGGTTTCCTTAACCGTGTCTTTCTCTTTGATGTTGGGGATGCTGACAGATGTTAGCCCCTCACGGTTTGCCCAGTTCAAAAAGGTATTGAGAACACGCAGGTAAGTAGCTACCGAGTTGTGAGCCAATCCCGCTTCCCGCATTGATACTACCATCTGTTCCAAGTGCCTTTTGGTGAGTGCGGAAAGAGGCATTTTGATGTCGAGATGCTTCGAGATGCTCCGCAGGTGTAGATGGTAGTTGCGAATTGTTATAGCCGCCACGCCTTTAGATGTTTGGGAGATGATGAAAGAGGAAAAGGCTTCTTCAATCGTTTCGCTGACCTGTTCAGGAAAGTAGATTTTTGAACGCATAATTAGACCGCATCCTTTCACGAAAAATGGCGAAAAAGGATGCGGTCTGACTTGCCTATGGAAAAAAGAAAAAACCCTTGAATCTCTAAGAGAATCAAGGGTTTTGGAGCTGCTAGCCAGATTTGAACTGGCGACCTCATCCTTACCAAGGATGCGCTCTACCGGCTGAGCTATAGCAGCAAGTTTTTTGTTTTGTGCTGTTCCCTGACAGCTAGGTTATTATAGCTCGGTATCTGCGTTTTGTCAACACTTTTTTGCGAAAAAACTTAAAAATTTTATAAAAACAAAGCAGGTGGGAAAAACCACCTGCTTTTGGGTGAAAACCTTACTTTTTGCGGCCGGGAAGTTCACTGTATAGGGCGCTGCCTAAAATCAGCACCGCGCCGATGACAGAAAATACATCCAAACGCTCCCGCAGGATCAGGGCAGACAGCAGAATGGACAGCACCGGATCCAGGTAGCTCAAAATGGCTGCGGTCTGGGCATTCACGTCCCGGATACCGCCGAAATACAGCGCGTAAGCAATGCCCGTATGGACGATGCCCAGGATGCTCAGCATCAGCCAGCTGAGGGCAGTCATGCCGCCGAAATCAATGCCGCCGGTCAGCAGCAGATAGGGAGATACCACCAGAGAAGCGGCACCCAGCTGGCACAAGGTTTTATCATAAGCACCGATGGGGGAGAGCTTCTTGTTCATCAAAATGACGGAGGCATAGAACACCGCCGCGCCCACACCCAAAGCCACACCCAGGAAGCTGCCCCGCTGATTGCCCTGGAGCACACCGGACACAAACACCATACCCACAAGGGCCACACCGATGCAGCCCAGCTTCTTGCCGCTGAGCTTTTCCCCCACCAGAGGTGAACCCAGAGTCACGAAAGCTGGCGCCAGGTAATAGCAGATGGTGGCGATGGCCACGGTGGTATAGCGGTAGGCTTCAAACAGGAGAATCCAGTTGATGCCGATGGCAGCGCCGGAGATAGCCAAAATCCAGCCGTTGCGCTTCATATCGTCTAAGTTCGGCTTCTTGCCGGTGATGGCCATGAGGAGCAGCAGGAAAACGCAGCCCATCACGCCTCTGCACCAGGCAATGGCAGCCGAAGCCATGGGGATGAAGCGGACGAAGATGCCCACTGTGCCGAAAATGGCCATGGAAGTCAGAATTTTCAGTTTGCCGTTCATGCCCAGTCCTCCAAAACTGCATCCGCTGCCCAGTGAGGCAATGCGGCATACTGATGTGTTTTTCCCTTAAAGGGGAAGGTGACCCGGCAGGAGAAGAGCATGGGGGCGGTTTCTTCTGCCCGGCTGCCGTATTTATGGTCGCCAATTAAGGGAAAACCCCGGCTGGAAAACTGCACCCGGATCTGATGGCTTCTGCCGGTGAAGAGCCTGACATGGACAAGTCCAGCGCCCAGGTGGCGGTACTGCAGTTTTGCCTCTTTCACACCGGCTCTGGCTTTTTTCACCACAAACACCTTGTTTTTCCGGCTGTCCTTAAAGAGAAGATCTGTCAGCACACCGTTTTCCGGAGGTTCGCCATGGACTTTTGCCACATATTCTTTGACCATCCCGCCGTTTTGAATGGCCTTGGAAAGACCGGCGGCAGCGGCCTTGGTGCGGGCATATACCATCACACCGCCCACATTTTTATCCAGCCGGTGCAGGGGGAAGATCTCGCCACCCAAGCGTTCTTTCAGCGCCTGGGGGACTTCCATTTCAGAATCCAAGCCCACCGGCTTGATGCACACCGCAATATCCTTATCGGAATACAGAATTTCCATACTTTCCTCGCAAAATCATAATTTTTTACTATTGTAGCATAGCTTCAAAGAATGTCAATCATTCCACACGTCATTGCGAGGAGCCCAACGGGCGACGTGGCAATCCGTTCTTTGGAGGTGTTGGCTGCGGAGTGCTACGTCGGGCAAAGCCCTCCTCGCAATGACGGAAAAACGATAAGGGGTTATTGCAAAATTTGAGGGTTTTATGTATAATAAAAAGACTTTTCGGGAGGTAGTGTATGAAAACCAAAGATTTTAAGAACCGGTCACCGATCGTGATCTTTTTAAGCTATTTTAAGAACCATAAGAAACTTTTTGCTGTGGACATTCTGTGCGCCTGCCTGATCGCGTCCATTGACCTGGTATTCCCCCTGATCACCAGAAGCGCCCTGTATGATATGCTCCCCGGCAAGCTGTACCGCACCTTCTTCATCGTCATGGCGGCGGTGGTGCTGTGCTATGTGCTGCGTTCGTTCCTCAATTACATCGTGTCCTACTTTGGCCACATGTTCGGTGTGGGCGTGGAAGCAGATATCCGTAAGGATCTGTTCTCCCACATGCAGACTCTCAGCTTCGATTTTTATGACCGTAACCGTACCGGCCAGCTGATGAGCCGTCTGACCACCGACCTTTTTGAACTGACAGAGCTTGCCCACCACGGCCCCGAAGATCTGCTGACCTCTGTGGTCACCATCATCGGCGCTTTGATCGTCATGGGTTCCATTCAGTGGCAGCTGGCAGTGATCGTGGCGCTGATGATCCCTGTTTTCCTGGCAGTGGTCATGACCATGCGCCGCCGTATGGGCAGAGCCTCCCGGGCCGCCAAGGAAAAGACCGGCCATATCAACCAGGAGATTGAAAGCAGCCTTTCCGGCTTCCGTACCGCCAAGGCCTTTGCCAATGAAAGGGCAGAAAATAAGCGCTTTTTTAATGCTAATGAGCTGTTCCGCGGCGCTAAGCGGGATTTTTACAAGGCTATGGGCATGTTCCACAGCTCCGTGGAATTCTTCCTGTGCTCCCTGAATGTGGTAGTCATCGGTGTGGGCGGCTATTTCGTCATGAAAGAGCAGATGGACTATGTGGATCTTCTGACCTTCTGCCTTTACATTTCCAGCTTTGTCGGCCCCATGCGCAAGCTCTCCGGTTTCTCTGAGATGTTTGCCAACGGCTTTGCGGGTCTGAGCCGCTTTGTGGAGATCATGCGCACTGAGCCTACTGTCCAGGACAAGCCTAATGCAGCACCCCTTGCAGATGTAAAGGGTGCCATCCATGTGGAGAATGTGTCCTTTGCCTATGAAGGCGACCTGGATGTGCTCCATGATGTGTCCCTGGATGTACAGCCCGGCGAGACCATCGCCATCGTAGGCCCCTCCGGCGGCGGTAAGACCACCCTCTGCCAGCTGATCCCCCGATTCTATGATGTGTCCGGCGGCACCATTGCCATCGACGGCAAGGACATCCGGGATGTGACCCAGTCCTCCATCCATGAGAACATCGGCATCGTCCAGCAGGAGGTCTTCCTCTTTGCCGATACCATTTTCGAGAACATCCGCTACGGCAAGCCCGATGCCACCATGGAAGAGGTGATCGAGGCAGCCAAGAAGGCGGAGATCTATGAGGATATCCTGGCTATGCCCAATGGCTTCCAGACTTATGTGGGCGAGCGGGGCACCCTGC
>JAFOBK010000132.1 GCA_017381835.1 Oscillospiraceae bacterium
ATCACATAATTGTAGAAAAAGCGGTTACGGATTATCTTATCCGTAACCGCTGAATGAAAGGAGAAATTGATTTATGCCCTATGTTGAACCCCGCCGAAATCAAAACGGCGAAATTACAAGCTATCGTCTGGTAGTATCTGCCGGACTTGACCAGAATGGCAAGCAGATCCGCCGCCGATCCCTTTGGACTCCGCCTACCAGAGGCATGTCCGAGGCACAGATGGAACGCGAGGCCACTGCCGCAGCTTATAAATTTGAAGATCAAATCAAAAAAGGCTACAACTTTGACAACAACCAAACCTTTGCTGAATATGCTCAGTATGTTCTGGAATTAAAGGAACGCACCGGAGTTAAAACCAGCACCATGGACCGATACCTGGATATGCTGCCCCGGATCAATGAGGCCATCGGTCATCTGAAAATCTGCAATATCCGTCCTCAGCATCTGAATGACTTCTATAAGTACATGACCGAAAATGCCGTCAGAAGCGACAGCGCCAGAGCTATTGCCAAGCGCACACTAACTACCAGATTCAAAAGAGAGAAAATCTCCAAAGCTGAGCTGGGGCGGCGTGCCGGAGTTGCCGCAAGCACCATTACAGCTGCCATGCGAGGCGATCCTCTCCGAATTGCCACCGCGGAAGCCATTGCAGCAGCCTTGAATTCTTCTGCAAAAGATCTATTTACCTTCCAGGATAACACAACACCTCTGGCCACCAAAACCATTATCGAGCACCATCGCCTGATTTCCAGCATTCTGGCACAGGCTGAGAAGGAATTGCTCATTCCCTACAACCCTGCTGAGAAGGCAACTCCTCCCAAAGCGAAACGATCTTCTCCGGACTATTATCAGCCGGAGGAAATGGACGAGATTCTGAACGCCCTGGAAAATGCGCCCATCAAATGGAAAGCCATCTCCTACTTGCTCATTGACACCGGCTGCCGCCGGGGTGAGATCATGGGATTAAAATGGAGCCGGGTGAATTTTGATACCAGTGTCATCACCATTGACTCTAACCTGCTTTATTCTGCAAACTGCGGCATCTATGAAGATACCACAAAAACCAACGAAGTCCGGGCCATCAAGATTGCACCCCAGACGCTCGCTGTTTTACAGCAGTGGAAGGAAGCCTATGAGCAGCTGAAAGAGGATAACGGTGACCGGTGGGCGGATTCCCCGTATGTATTTGTGCGGGATGATGGTTCTGCCATGCATCCTGACAGCATCACAGATTGGCTCCGTAACTTCAGCAGGAAGCATGATCTTCCCCACATCCATCCCCATGCCTTCCGGCATACAGCAGCTTCTACCATGATTGCCAATGGTGTAGACCTGGTTACGACCGCTGCAGAAATGGGACACGCAAATGCCAATACTACTGCACTGATCTATGCTCACCAGATCGCAGTCGCCCGGGCAACTGCCTCCGAAGTCCGCGCAGGTGTGTTTGCCAACAGGAAATAACATCCAAATTCAGTTATTTTCAGAGGGCACTAACCCCAAATTAACCCCACGGTTTCAAAAATCTTTAATTTCCAAACTTTTCGCGTTAAAGTGAATTCACATCTCTATCCGGTAAAAACATCAAAAAAGTTCGGTTTTTTCCTTTGTGCAGGTTGCACATAACCCCAAACTAACCCCAATCGAAGGTTTCGGGTCTTCCATTTTAGGTCAAAAAGTTAGAAAATCACCGGATTTCTTTCGAAATCCGGTGATTTTTTATGGTTGCGGAGGCAGGACTCGAACCTACGACCTCCGGGTTATGAGCCCGACGAGCTACCAACTGCTCTACTCCGCGATATTTGGTTGACACTCTTAAGTGCTTATATATATTATCATGCAGACTGCCGTTTGTCAACCCTTATTTTTTGTCTTTTGCTGGTATCTGCTGGCTAAGCGTGTCAAACGGTGTCGTTCATCTATCCGTTTTATTGGTCTTAATTTTTATTATGATCACACTGCAGAAATCCGATATTCTGCCATTTTCCCAGTTCGGCCAAAATAATCATTGACAAGTACGCAATCAAGTACTAAAATATTGGTAGATCCCTATATTTTGTACCCGGTTATGTACTCCCAACCGGTGACACCGGAGGTAATCCTATGGCTAATTTGTATGAAAGCATTCTGTCCCTGTGTGAGCGCGACGGCATCCGCCCCGGCCGTCTTTGCGATGAATTGGGTATCAGCAGAGGACTGATGACGGACCTGAAAATGGGCCGCAAAAAGGGTGTCAATGCGGAAACCGCTCAAAAAATCGCCTCTTTTTTCGGCGTTTCTGTTGGCCATCTCCTGGGTATTGAAGGGAGTGATGCTGTGAACGAAAACACAGTCAACCTTGAGCAGGTCGACGTGGCTTTCTACGGCGATTTCAAGGAACTATCTGAAGAAGAAAAGGAAACTGTCCGCGACATGGTTCGCATTATGCGCCAGCGGCGGGCAGACAAACAGGGGAAATAATCGTGTTTGAAATTTCTGATTTTTATCACTATTGTAAGGCTCACCAGGTGGATGTGATCCCCTATGACGGCTGTCCTAAGCCCGGCGCAACGATTCGGGATCAGGGTTATTATGCGGTCTTTTTGGATTTCACCAAAATCCAGTCCACCCGGTTGCTGCGGGGTGTCTGCTATCACGAGCTGGGTCATGTGGCCACCGGCGCGCTGCATAAAGTGGACAGCCCTTATGAACTGGCAGAGCGCAGCGAACATCGGGCCATCCGCTGGGCGGCGGAAACCTTTCTGAATGAGGCGGCCTTCCGTGAGGCCTTCGCTGCCGGATTTACGGAAATCTGGCAGCTTTCCGAATATTTTGATCTGCCGGAAGCAGATATCCAAGCGGCCCTGCGCTACTGGACCCAGTGCAGGGGGATCGATTTCACAAAGCAGGAGGTGCAGTAAATGCACATTACCATAGAAGCGCTGGAAGCCTACCTTGCCCACCGTTACAAGGGCTGGGGCAATGACCAGGGTATGTTTATGAAGCTGGTAGAGGAAATTGGCGAGGTGGCAGAGGTTCTCAATAAGAAAATGGGCCGCAAAGCCAATGACGAGGAGAATATCATCGAGCATCTGGGTGTGGAGCTGGCAGACATGATCCATTACATTGTGGCCATTGCCGCTCTCAATGACATCGACCTGGAACGGATTATGCTGGAAAAGGACAAGAAAGCCTCCGTCAAGTACCACCACGACATCAATTTGGAGCAGTTCTTACAAAACCGCTGATTGGAGGAATCCCATGAACCCCATTACCGCTGTTGTATTAGGTGCCGGAAGCCGGGGCAGTACTTACGCAGGCTATGCCAAGGAGCATTCGGAAGAACTGAAAATTGTCGCCATCGCAGAACCCAGAAAGGATCGCCTGGATGCACTGGCAGAAGAAGTGGGTGTGCCCCAGGAATACCGTTTCCGGCATTGGGAAGAGCTGCTGGCCCAGCCGAAACTGGCTGACTGCGCCTTTATCTGCACCCTGGACGATGACCACACCGCCCCTGCCCTGAAGGCTATGGAGCTGGGTTATCATCTTCTTTTGGAGAAGCCTATGAGCAATCAGGAAGAGGAATGCCGGCTGATCGCTGAAACTGCCAAAAAGACAGGCCGCAGACTGACCGTTTGCCATGTACTGCGCTACACTCCTTTCTATATGACCCTGAAAGCGCTGATTGACCGGGGTGAGGTGGGTCAGGTCACCACCATCAACCAGATTGAAAATGTGGGTTACTGGCATCAGGCTCACAGTTTTGTCCGGGGCAACTGGCGCAACACCAAGGAAACCAGCCCTATGCTCCTGCAGAAATCCTGCCATGATATGGATATCATTCTGTGGCTGATGGGAAGTAACTGCACCCGGGTACAAAGCTTCGGTTCTCTGGGTTATTTCACTCCCAAAAACGCGCCGGAGGGAGCTGCCAAGCGGTGTCTGGACGGTTGCCCTCATGTGGAAACCTGCTCTTACTCCGCTCCCAAGCTGTATCTGGACATGGAGCGCACCGGCTGGCCGGTGGATGTAATCACCACGGATATGAGCGAAGAAGGCCGTCGTAAGGCTTTGGAAGAAGGTCCTTACGGCCGCTGTGTTTACTACTGCGACAACGATGTGGTAGACCGGCAGGTGGTGAATATGGAGTTCGAAAACGGCAGCGTTGCCACCTTTACCATGACCGGCCTTTCCGCCGATTTCTTCCGTGAGTTGAAGATCTTCGGCACACAGGGTCAGATTCGTGCCAATATGGGCACCAAGGAGATCGTCCTGCACCGTTTTGGAGAAGATCCCAAGATGATTCCCGTGGATATGGGTTTGGAAGCCAGCGGCCACGGCGGCGGTGATTATGGCATCATGGCAGATTTCCTCCGGATTCTGCGTGAGGGCGGCGAAAGCCGCAGCAGTGCGGAAGCTTCTCTGCAAAGCCATTTGATCTGTTTTGCGGCAGAACGCTCCCGAAAAGAAAATATCGTAGTAACCTTATAAAAAATCACCGGTACACACGTACCGGTGATTTTTTCTTACATATTTGCCTTGATAGCGGTGATCAGGATATCGCCTGCCACAACTCTGTCCTCGGCAGCGAATCCCTCGGCAAAGTTGTCGGTATACAGCACCTGGGCATTGGGAGGAAATTCCTCATCGCCTGCCCAAATCATGATCTGCATCTGATAGCCGCCGATGAGATCAAACAGGAAGCCGGCATCGCCGTGCTTCACGACAGTGGCACCCATTTTCTCCGCAGCCTTGCGGAAGGCATCCAGCTTAAAGCTGAAGGTGTAAGCTGCACGGGTCAGCACACGGCCGGTATAGGGTTTGATATACAGCTCACCCCATGGCATTTCCCGGAAAGTCTTCCACTCCCCTTTCCATGCCACTTCCTTGCATTCCAGCAGGTAGCGCAGCAAAAAGGTCTGTGTAGGCAGGCCGGGAAGCTTCTCTTCATCCAAAGCACGGATGGCATACTCCGGGTGGCTGATGGCATAACCCTTGCCCAGCAGCACCACTTTGAATTCCTTACCATCCCAGGTTACGCTGGGCAGGCGGGAAATAGCTTCTTCAGGATTTAAGCTTTTGAACTTTACTTCATAGTGAGCAAAAGGTACTTCTTCTTTATGGTTTTCGATCTGCATAGTGTCTCCGTATTCTGTCTTGCGGGAAATCTAACGATGGAGATTGCCACACCAGTCCGCAGACTGGTTCGCAATGACGTGTATATTTTACTCCTGAATAGAATTGGGGAAGAGGCTTGCGTTGGTATGGGGCAGGAAGCATGCGGCCACAAAGGAGTCCATATAGCCAGGATAAGTGCTCAGCTCCAGGTAGGTCATATTGGCACCCAGTTCCACGCACTTTGCGTTGGCCTCGTCGCTCATAACCATAGCATAGCTGCCGGTCAGGGAGGAGTTACCAATATACTGATACTTCTCCAGCTCCACGTCAGGCAGCATACCGATGTTTACGGAATTGCGCATATTGATGCCGGAACCGATACCGCCGGCCACGTACACCTTGTCGATACACTCGGGAGTCATATCCACAGACTGCAGCATGGTGTCGATTGCAGAGAAAATAGCGCCCTTGGCACGGATGAAGTTATCGATATCCACCTCATTGATGGAGATCTCACGGCCAGTTTCAGACTCTTCGGCAGTAGCCAGCACATAGCGGCCCATGCCATGGGCATCCCGCTTGACACGCTCACCTTCCCGATCAAAGAGGCCACGGGCATTGATAATGGAGCAGCGGAACAGTTCGGCAATAATATCGATGATACCGGAACCGCAGATGCCCACGGGCTTCTGACCGGTTTCACCTACGATGGTGAGGGTAGGTTCCATGGTTTCCTTGTCGATGGTGCAGGCTTCGATGGCGCCATCGGTAGCACGCATACCGCAGGAAATGTCGCCGCCCTCGAAGGCAGGACCGGCAGAGCATGCGCAGGACATCATAAAGTCACGGTTGCCGAATACCAGCTCGCCGTTGGTACCCAGGTCGATGAAGAGGCTCATCTCGTCCTTATCCCACAATCCGGCAGCCAAAGTACCGGCAGTAATATCGCCGCCCACATAGGAGCCGATATTGGGTGCAATCAGCACGGGAGCCAGGGGGTTGGCAGGCAGCTTCAAATCACCGGCCAGCATGCCCTCCCAGGAGAAGAAGCTGGGAATATAGGGTTCCATACGGACAGATTCCGCATCCACGCCCACAAACAGATGGTTCATGGTGGTGTTGGCCGCTACGCACATGCGCAGAATGCTCCGGGAACTGATACCGGCAGTACGGCAGAGGTTGGCAATGATAGGGGTCAAAGTCTCTTTGACAATGGCATCCTGCAGCTTCTTCTTGCCGCCGTTCTTACCCTGTTCGATGATACGGTTGATAACGTCAGCGCCGTAACGGATCTGACCGTTACCGGAAGATCCCTTAGCCAGCAGCTTGCCGGTTTCCAGGTCTGTCAGCACCATGGTGACGGTGGTGGTACCGATGTCGATAGCGCAGCCGACAATGGCGGTATCCGCGGGATCACAGACCTCCATGCACAGGAAGGTATCGCCCTGGAGTTCGCCCTTAACGCAGACCTTGAAATGATTCAGGCGCAGGGTATGTGCCAGCTTCACCATAACAGAGAAGGGAATCTTCACATTCTCCACACCCAAAGCGTTCTGGATTGCCCAGGTCAGACGCTCGTTGTCGGGCATGGTGTCATCCAAAGTGGGCTCCTCCATCTCCACCACAACAGCGCGGAAGTTGTTGGTAAATGCAATACCGCTGTTGCGCAGATTCTCCTGGCACTGCTCAAAAATCGCAATCTCCTTAGGAGAGCTCAGATCAGCGGTCTTCATGCGGCTTTGATAAGCAGAAGCGATATCAGGCACGAACACCACGCAGTCAGTAACGACCTTGCAGTTACAGCTCAGGCGCCAACCGGCTTCAAATTCCTCGGAAGTGATGTGGCGGGAGGGGATGGTATCTACTTCGCCCTCAATGAGCTTCACACGGCACTTGCCGCAGGAGCCGTTACCGGAGCAGGGCGCATCGATGGCCACATTGCCGCGGCGGGCCAGTTCCAGCAGATTGTCGCCCTGATTACATTCGATAATTACGGGGTTTCCACCCTCAATTTGGAAGGTTACTTTCATATTTTGGAAGTCCTTTCGTATTTATTCTCACCATTTTGGTAAATTCAGCTGTGGGCATTTTTCCTGGATAAAGGGCAGGAATTCTTCAAATGTACCCTTGGTAAAACCGTTCTTATCCAAGATCAGCACAGCTTTTCGAACGTCCACCAACAAAATCAGTTCTTTTGTGATATGTATTTTCTCGACTTTGTCATAGGGCACGGTGACACTTTGGCGCACCGATTCATCCACAATTACATCTCCAAACTTGGTCGTTGAGCCAAGTTTTTCTCCACCCTCAAACGCAAGATTTTCTTTGAATGTCTTTCTTGCCTGCTGCCTGGGTCGGAAGGAAATCCAAACTGCATACAAAATCATCAGGCATCCGTAAATCATCCATATTGTTCTTTGATTTGTCCAATACAGCAGCAATCCCAAAAGCCCCGCAGCTAAATATATGCTGATCCAAATCCACCGTTTTTTCCACACTCGGCGGTAAAACTCTACATAATGTTTCTTTTCTAAATGGGATTGAACCACAAATTGTGTATCCATAGATTTTCTCCTTACCAGAGGTATCTATCTTACAGTTCCAGATTGGAACACTGTTCGCAAAGGAAATTGACGCAATCCATAAAATCCACTTCGCCAAAACCGTTCTTGGATACCAGAATACCCACACCACGGTCATCTTCGATGACGAAAGAGTTTGTCAGAAAATGAATGGTCTTTACTTTATCGTAAGGCATCTTCAGAATGCCGTTAGGGGTTTCATTGACGATTTCTTCGCCAAAGACAACCGAAGAAGGCTTCATTTTGCCGCCATAGGTCTTCAGCGCTTTCTTATAACCAATCAGTGCACGGATACCGGGCCAAGTTAGACCCCATGCGCCCATCACCAGCAAAATAATGCCGCAGGGCAGCAGATAGTCGCCCACACCCTGGCTTGCCGCCACGATACAGCCGATACCGCCGGCAATTTCCGCAATCACCCACATGGCGCTCTTTAAAAAGCTGATTTTATAACCCACTTCTAAAAAATCCCGCTGGGTTTCCACGGTTGTACAAACGAATTTCGGTTCCACTAAGGTCGCTCCTAACTTTTGGAGTTTTTCTGTGCGGCGGGGTTTCCCCCGCCGCGCAGATTGATTCAAATTATGCACGCAAGATCGATACCGAGCGGGCTACGGGAAGTAACCATCCCCACTGCACCGATCACGCATTGGCTGTCGGCGACTCGCCGACTTACATCAGAGGTTCCAGGCCCAGGACGGGGTGACCCTTCTCAGTCAGCCAGCCGATCAGTTCCTCTGCATCGCAGGTAACGGTCTCGTCAGCAACCAGGTCGGTGAAGTTCTCGATGCCGTACAGCTCGAAAGCGGTCTTGTTCAGGCGCTCTGCCACATCGTCCTTCAGTTCCTTGGGCATCCATACGATACGCTCGATGCCGCCTTCAGCGGACAGGAACTTCTTGGAAGCGATGAAGTGACGGCCATGGCCCATGAAGCCGGGAGTCTGGACACCGCCGCCGGTGCAGGATGCCAGTTCGCCGAAGGTCATGCCGGCGGGAGTCATGCCCTTGTATTCACGGTTAACAACCACAACACCATTGGACACAGCTTCGATACCGCAAATGCATTCGAAGCAGCCGCAGGAGGTCATGGGATCTTCCAGGATGGAGTACAGAGTGACGTTCTCAACAGCGCCGTGGGTAGCTTCCGCGATCATGCGGTTGACTTCCTCATAACGGCCGGTACGCTCGTCGATCAGGCCCTTCTTCAGGATGGGCTGGCAGGGACCATGGGGATTCAGCTCGTTGGTAGCCTTGGCATCCAGCCAGGAAACTGCGCCGCACAGGCCCAGACGCTCAGGAGTGACCACGCAGCAGTGAGCAGGTGCAAAGGACTGGCACAGAATGCAGGTGTAGTAACGGTCAACGGACTCGTCGGTCATGGATGCCAGACGGTCATCGCGCTGTGCATAGCGAGGCATTGCAATCTCATCACGGAACTTGGCAGCTTCAGCAGCGTCGGTGATGATGGTGATCTGGCACTTGTCAACAACTGCGTCGAACTCGTTCATGATCATGACATACAGAACTTCAGCAAAGTCCTTCAGCTTCAGACCTGCCTCGAAAGCAGCGTTGGAAACACGAACACGAACCTGGTTACGCTGGCCGGTGTGCATAACACCTTCCATATAGTTGAACCAAGCATGGAACTTACGCTCGATAACAGCCTCAAAGTCAGCCTGCATCTTCTTGCCGGCAACTTCTACAAAGGTAGCCAAAGCCAGATCCTTGGCTTCGCTCATCTCGGGTCCGATGATGGTGATCTTGTGATCCTCAACCTCGCTCCGATCACGCATCAAACCCAGCTCAGCTGTGGGATTCTTGGAAGACCAGAATTCGTTATGCATATCAGCC
>JAFOBK010000133.1 GCA_017381835.1 Oscillospiraceae bacterium
CGATGTTGACATTTTCCTTCTCCATAACGCCGATGTTGGCCTCGGTGTCGATGGGACGGGGAGTGCCGAACATAACGTCGGAGAACTCGGTACCCATCATGGAGCCGCCCCAGCCGTCGGACAGACCTGCGCGCAGGGACTGACGGATCAGAGCCTCTGCCAGGGAGGAGTTACCCATATGGGTCATGTGCATAGCGGTTGCAATTTCGCGGTCGATAGCGCGGGGCATGATCTCAGCCTTGCGCCACAGTTCCTTGGTGTGCTCGGGAGCACGCTGAGCGAACTTCTGCTCGCCGAAGGGGAAGCCGTACTCCAGCAGACCGATCTCAGCCATCTCGTGAGCCAGATCGTAAATGTCCTTACCTTCGGTTTCGACGCCCCATTCCTTAGCAATGCGGATCAGCTTATCAGCATCCTTGATCTGATAGTTGCCGCCTTCGCGGGTCTGGTGCAGGGTGTGCATGATTTCACGGCCGTGGTCAGAGTGTGCAGCGGTACCGCCGACGGTGAAACGCAGATAGTTACGTGCAACGATACCGTGCACGTCGCAGCCACAGATACCTCTGGGGCTCTTGGGGGTGATGCGGCAGGGGCCCATGGAGCAGATACGGCAGCAGGTACCACCTTCACCGAATCCACAATGGGGAGTCTGATTCTTGACTCTCTGCTGCCAGGTGTCAGCGCCAACCTTGGTTGCGGTTTCCAGCAACTGGTTTGTGGCAGCTTCCATCTCTTCGACAGTCGTAGTGAATGCCCAATCCTTCAATGTGATTTCCTCCTATATACATGATTGTAATGCCAATAAAAGATACTATCGACACATACTGTATCAGCATTATTTTACTCCGTTTACACCCTAAAGTCAATTGATGTTTTAGCCACAAAAATGCAGGTTTTCCACATCCCCCCAAGGGGGATTTTGTGGCTTTTGTCGATTATGGTATGGAAGGCATATTAAGTTTGATATGTGAAGCAATTGTTTTCATATAGCGGAGGGAAAAGAAGAGGCCTTCCCCGCCGGGGAAGGCCTCCTGGTTAAATCAGGGTTAGTACGATGGGGAAAACCACCGCGGTGAGAATACCGGCCACAGCCAGGCTCAGACTGCTGACGGCACCGGTGAGGGGATCCACCTCCATGGCACGGGAAGTGCCGATCACATGGGAGGCGGTGCCGAAGCCCACACCCTGGGCCACCGGGTCGGTGATTTTAAGCCACTTGCACAGAGCGCTGCCGCTGAGGTTACCCAAAATGCCGGTGATGATAATGGCAAATGTGGTCAGGGCGGAGATGCCGCCGTTTTGCTCGGACAGCACCAGGCCAATGGCCGTTGTGATGGACTTGGGCAGCAGAGAAACGGTCATCACATCCTCCAGCCGGAACAGCCGGCAGAGGAGCAAAATGGAGCCTAAACTTACAAAAACACCGGCAAAAATGCCAATTAAAATGGCGGGAAGGTGCTTTTTCAGAACCTTCAGCTGCTCATAAAGGGGAATGGCCAGGCATACCGTGGCGGGGGTCAGCAGCCAGGAGATGCCGGCGGTGCCCTTCTGGTAGACTTGCAGATCAAAGCCGGTGAGCAAAATGATGCCGATGGACAAAACCGTTGCGATGAGAAGGGGATTGCACAGGGCGTGCTTGAACTTCTTCTGACACCACAGACCGAATTGATAGGTGCCTAAAGTCAGCACCAGAGGGAACAGAGAAATGCCTTCCAGGAATTCAGCCATTGTGCTTGCCCCCTTTCTTTCTCATGATGCCCTGGGTGATCAGACCGCTGATGGCAAACACCAGGAAGGTGGTGGATACGCAGATAATGACGATGGCGGCAACCTTGGGGCCTACGATGCCCCAGTATTCCAAAATCCGGACTGCCGGGGGCACGAAGAGAATGGGCATAATGCCGGTGAGGAAGGAGGAGACCTCCTTTACCGCTTCGGTTTTCAGTACGCCGGTGCCCAGGGCGATCAGCATCAGCACGATGCCGTAAATGGCTGCGGGAATGGGGAAGGGGATGATGGCAGACAGCAGCTCACCCAGGGCGGTAAAGGCCAGGATAATGACGATCTGCTTTACGTATTTCATGACAGCGTCCTCCAATCGGTTTATTAGAAAAATTTTACCATAATTCCCGCCGTTGCGCAACACAATTCCCATTATCACCGTCCCTGCAATTTCGCACCCAATGCGCCCTACGGCTTCTAACCCAGTGCGTCCTATTTATGTAGGGGAGGGTCTTGACCCTCCCGCACAGAATGCACCACCGTATTTGCCGATACCCAATGTGGAAACGCAGAATACTCCGTTCCTTGTCATCCTGAGTGAGCGCAGCGAATCGAAGGATCCTGGCAGTATCGATGGTGCGAAGATCCTTCGACTCCCGCTGGTCGCTCAGGATGACAGACTTGGAAGACAGTTTCATTTCGCCGAAAACGTTGAAAAACGCAAGATCCTACTGCCGGGAGGGTCAAGACCCTCCCCTACAAATTCTAACGCAGTGCGATCAATAATGTAGGGCGGGGGCTTGCTCCCGCCGGAAACGATGTAAAAAACGGAAAAAGGGAACAGCGTTGCGGCTGTTCCCTTGAGGTCAATTTTCCAGTTCCTGAATGGATTTTGCGATGAGGCAGTTGGCGGTATGAGGACAGTTTTCGTAGCAGCAGTCCACTTCCGCGATCTTGCCGTCCTCCAGGATCACTTCCACCATTCTGGAAGCATCGGTGGTGCGGCAGTAGCCGCTTAAGAATACTTCTTTTTCCATTTACACTTCCTCCGTGATGCAGAAGCCCATGGGGCCCAAACACAGCCAGTCAGGAGCCACAGTCTGCAGATTGTGACCCAGCAGAACCGTGCCTGCGGGGATCTCCCAGGGATCGGAATTCCGGTTTACATAAATCTTAACCTTCCGGCCGTTCAGGGTGCGCTTAAAGCCCAGGTGCCGGTCACTTGCTTCAAAGAAGGAAATATCACCCAGCCGCAGAACCTCTTCCCGCTTGCGGATAGCGCCCAGAGATTTAAAATGTGCCATGAGGATGGGTTCTTCAGCGCCCCAGGGGTAGGTGCGGCGGTTGAAGGGATCCTTGTGACCTTCCATACCGGCCTCGTCACCGTAGTACAGACTGGGGGAGCCGGGGAGCATATACTGGATGAAGGAGGCCATCATCAGCCGTTCGTAGGCCAAATCCAGCCGGTTGCGGGAAATATGCCGCTTGCTGTATTCCTCGCGGCTGCCCTCGAAATCATCCACCAGCCAGGTGAGGATGCGGGGGGTGTCATGGGTACCCAGCAGGTTCATATTGCACTGCACCACCTGCTTGGGATAGTTCTCCACAATGGACATGACCGTATCCTTCAGACCGTGACCGTTGTCATGTCCCCGGAGGAAGTTGATGATGGCGGTGCGGAAGGGATAGTTCATGCAGGAGTCCAGCTCACCGTCGATGAAATAGCGGCGGCGGGTGTCATAGGCGGTCTTGTTGGAGGCATCCTCCCAAACCTCGCCCATCAGCAGAGCATCGGGCTTGATGGCGCGGATCCGGTTTCTCAGCCGCAGGATGAAGGCATCGGGCAGTTCGTCAGCCACATCCAGCCGGAAGCCGTCGGCACCCAGCTTCAGCCAGTGAGCCACAACGGAGTCTTCGGCATCGATGATGTAGTCCAAAAATGCCGGATCCATTTTGTTGACGGTGGGTAAGGTATAGAATCCCCACCAGCTATTGTAGGAATTGGGGAAATTGTAGAACTGATACCAGGAATAATAGGGGGATTCCTTGGAGCAGTAAGCACCCTTGCCGCCGAAGGTTCCCTCCCGGTCAAAGTAAAGGGAGTTGGAGCCGGTGTGGGAATATACACCGTCCAGAATCACCTTGATGCCATACTTGTGGGCTTCCTCGCACATGGCCACAAAGTCCGCTTCCGTACCCAGCATGGGGTCGGGGGTCTTGTAGTCGCCGGTGTCATAGCGATGGGAGGAGAAGCTCTTGCTGATGGGATTTAGATACAGGATCGTGGCACCCATATCGGCAATATAATCCATTTTTGCGGTAATGCCCTTAAAATTGCCGCCGTAAAAGTCATTATTCAGCACTTCGCCCTTCTCATCGGGCTTCCATACCACTTCTTCGTTCCAGTGCTTGTGGACGGTATAGGGTTCCAGCTTTCCAGTCAGGTCGCACTCACCCTGCTTATAGAACCGGTCGGGGAATACCTGGTAGATGGTAGCGCCCTTGGCCCAGTCGGGGGTGGTGAAGTCAGCGGGCACACAGCTTACCTGCCACAGAGCGCCTGCCTCCATATTGGTGTCATCTCCCTGCTTAAAGAGGCGGAAGGAGGAGTCGGGCTTAGTCACCCGGAAATAATAAAAATAAAGACCCCGGTCGGCAAGACTGAACTGGCCCCGGAACACTACATAGGCACCTTTGGTCTCCACGGGAACCATGGGGACGATCTGCTCGGTGCCGGTATCATCTCTGCGGATGACACATTCTACCGTCAGCGCACCCACATTGGCGGGAATGTGGATATTCAGGGTGCAGGCTTCATTGGGGGTCAGCGTGCCGAAAGGATCTTTATGAATGAGTTTTTTGGAATCGTACAGAATGCGCATAGCAATCTCCTTGGGTTGTTATGTGTCGAATGCTATTATACACCAGTTTAGCAAGAAAGGGAAGAGAATTTTCGCATAGTTGAAAGTGAAAAGTGGAAAGTGGAAAATGATGAGGCAAAGAAGAAAATCCAGGGTTTTCGTTTTCAGCTAAAAAAGTATGGCATTTCGCCGAAAAACCATGTGGAAACGAAAGTTTATACCGCCGGGCGCTAACCCAGTGCGTCCTACATATTCTAACGAGGTGCGTCCCATTATGTAGGGCGGGGGTTTACTCCCGCCGTAAAGATGGTGTGTCAGATGCGGCGGGACCAAGGCCCCGCCCTACGATTTCTAACGCAGTGCGTTCCATTATGTAGGGGCGATCATTGATCGCCCGCACAGCAGGCATTGCCGTATTCGCCGAAACCTTTATGTGGAAACGGAAGATTGTACCCCACGGGCCGTCGAGGGCGCCGGCCCCTACGGCTTCTAATGCAGTGCGTCCTATTTATGTAGGGGAGGGTCTTGACCCTCCCGCACAGAATGCATGATCGAATTCGCTGAAACCCCATGTGGAAACGCAGAATGTTCCGTTCCTTGTCATCCTGAGTGAGCGCAGCGAATCGAAGGATCTACGCATCATCGATACTGCCAAGATCCTTCGACTCCCGTTGGTCGCTCAGGATGACAGACTTGGCGCTTTGAGCCTTTTCGCCTAAAACCCATGCAGAAACGAAAACTTGTGCCGCCGGGAGGGCCTTGACCCTCCCCTACAAGCGCATAATGGAGGTCTTTATGTCTGATTACCAAAAGCGCGGATATTTATTGGAAAATTTCCGCTAGTTTCACTTAAATTCCCCGGGCGGTGCGGATGTGGAATACCATTACCACGAATTCTGCAAGCTGCTTCTGCTGGTTTCCGGTCGGGGCGGCTATATGGTGGACAGCCAGCGCTATCTGCTGCAGCCG
>JAFOBK010000134.1 GCA_017381835.1 Oscillospiraceae bacterium
AGAAAGACTACGCTGGAAGAACGCAAAGAAATTGTTGCGTATTGCATTAGTCATAATAATGATTACAAAGGTACAGCATCCAAATTTGATGTATCCTACAGCCAGGTATATTCCTGGGTGAAGAAATATCGCGAAGCCGGCGAAGCTGGATTAACGGACAAGCGTGGCCACCATAAGTGCGATGATGAAGTAGATGAGTTAGAACGCCTTCGTCGTGAGAACAAGCGATTAAAGCAGCAACTTGAGGAAAGGGATATGCTGTGTGAGCTGCTAAAAAAAGTGAGGGAATTAGAAGGGATGTGAGGCTTGGCAAGGTAAGATTTGAGTCCAAGTACATAGCAATTCAGCATTTCTATGAGAGTAAGCGCTGGAGTATTCGGTGGATGTGTCAGCAGTTGAATATTACCAGAGCTGCCTATTATAAATGGCTGCACAGGGAAATCCCTGAAGCCGAGAAGGAGAATATCCTCCTTGCGCAGCTGATCCGGGAGTATGACGACCGTTTTAACCACATTCTGGGATATCGCAGGATGACATTGTACATCAATCGCCTGAACAACAAACATTACAGCAAGAACCGTGTGCACAGAGTTATGAGGGCGATAAATATTCATTCAGTCATCCGAAGAAAGCGAAAGAAATACCAATCCTCCAATCCAGAAGCCACAGCGGAGAACATTCTGAACCGGGATTTCTATGCCAAGGCACCTAATGAGAAGTGGACCACAGATGTAACGGAATTCAAATGGTACGAAGGACCAGTTGTCCATAAGCTTTATTTAAGTGCGATCCTGGATCTGTACGATCTTTCCCCGGTTGCATGGGTTGTCAGCAGACGTAATGACAACAAACTGGTGCTGGATACCTTTGCAAAAGCAATCCGGAGCAACCCGGATGCAAAGCCTATCTTCCACAGCGACAGAGGTTTTCAATATACCAGCAAGATTTTTCAAGATAAATTAAGAAAGCAGGGGATGACGCAGTCCATGTCCAGAGTGGGGCATTGTATTGATAACGGACCTACTGAGAACTTTTGGAGCATTGTGAAAAGTGAGATGTACTATCTGGATACCTTCACTGATGAAGCATCCCTGCGTAATGCTATTGCTGACTATATGTCCTTTTATAGCACTGACCGGATTCAGGAACGATTCAAAGGCAAGGCACCGGCAGAGGTCCGTGCTGAAGCCCTGGCTGCAGATTCTCCAGCACAGTATCCGATACCAGTAAACAAACGAATTCAGAAATACAAGGCTCGCTACGCTGCATAAACAAAACAGCTGCCGCCGTGACGGCAGCAGCTGCTTGCAATTCTTTTTTAGTTATTTTACTGGTCTACTTGACAAGGGGCGGTTCAGTATGCCGGGGCGGCGCTTTGTTTATCTCCACCAGTAAACCCGGCACTCGTAGGGCTTCAGCCACTTGGGGTCGGGGTCGGGGTAGTTGCAGAGCGGCAGGCGGGCGGTATCCACGGGGAAATACTTGGGTGGGAAGAATCGCTGCTTCTTTTTGGAGAAGGAGCAGACCACCAGAATGCGCTGGCGGCTGTCCTGACGGGAGTAGACATAGAGTTTCCGGCTGCCCTTCTTATGCTCGATGTAGTCGCCGTCCCGGACACAGGAGAGCTTCTTGCGCAGGGCAATTGCCTTGCGGTAGAAGTTCAGAATGGAATCCGGGTCCTCTTCCTGCTGGGCCACATTGATATCGGTGTAGTTGGGGTTTACATAAAACCAGGGCTTCCCGGCGGTGGTGAAGCCGGCGTTCTTCTCGCTGCTCCACTGCACCGGAGTCCGGGCGGAATCCCGGGAGGACCGCCAGAGCCGCTGCAGCCGCTTCTCGGGGGATTTTCCCGTGGCGTTATGCTCATATTCGTAGCGGGTCTGCACGTCCTCGTACATTTCGGGGCTTTCGGGCCGCCAGTTCAGCATGCCGATTTCCTGGCCCTGATAGACGAAGGGAGTGCCCTTCTGGAACAGGTAGCTGACCGCCAGCATCTTGCCGCTTTCCCGCCAGAACTTCTCGCTGCCGTAGCGGGAGATGATTCTGGGATGGTCATGGTTTTCCATGTAGAGCATATTCCAGGCCTTGCCGTCCAGCTTCTTCTGCCAGTTACTGAAAGCCTTCTTCAGCTTCTTTAAGGAGAAGGGCAGGGGGAAGTAGTCGGAGAACAGACAGTCGGCGCACTGGGTCTGGAACTGGATCATCATGTCGATTTCCTGGTCGGGGCCTTCCTTCACATAGCGCAGGGCGGTCTTGGGGTTGACCATGGGCGCTTCCGCCAGGGTGACACAGTCGTAGTGGTCCAGCACGTCCCGCTTGAATTCCGTCAGGTATTCGTGGATATGGGGGCCGTGGTTATACATGCCGATGCCCTTGGAGGCAGGCATCAGATAGTCGTTGGGCAGGCCTTCCTTCTTGGAAATGAAGGTAATGACATCCTCCCGGAAGCCGTCCACGCCCAGATCCAGCCAGAATTTCAGAATCTTCTTCACTTCTTCCCGGACCAGGGGATTGTCCATATTCAGGTCCGGCTGCTTGATGGCAAACAGGTGCATATAGTATTCGCCCCGGACCTCGTCATAGGTCCAGGCCTTGCCCTCGAAGAGGGAATCCCAGTTGTTGGGCAACTTGCCGCCTTCCTTGCCGGGGCGCCAGATGTAGTAGTCGGTATAGGGGTCAATACGCTTACGGCTCTTCTGGAACCACTCGTGCTCGTCGGAAGTATGATTAACCACCAGGTCCATAATCACCTTCATGCCCCGCGCATGGGCGCCGTCCAGAACCTTTTTGAAAGCCTCCATGCCGCCGAATTCCGGGGCGATGTCCATATAGTCGGCAATGTCATAGCCGCAGTCCGCGCCGGGGGAGGGGTAGAGGGGAGAGAACCAGATGCCATCGCAGCCTAAGGACTTGATATAGTCCAGCTTCTCCAGAACGCCCCAGAGGTCGCCCATGCCGTCGCCGTCGCCGTCCTTAAAGGACCGGGGCCAGATTTGGTAGAACACTTTGTCCTTGTACCAGCGTGTATGTGCCATATCACTCGCTCCTTTGTTGGTATCTGCTCGCATTATAGCACACCTTTTCCCATTCGTCATCAAAAATCTCATTGACAGGGAAAATTCCCCCGTTTACAATAAAGAAAAAGGAGGCGGAATGGATGATTTTTTGTAAAGATAACCTGTTTATTCTGAAAAATGACAGCTTTTCCTATCTGATGCAGGCGGACGGCTACGGCCTTCTGCGGCATATTCACTTTGGCGCCCCGGTGCGCCCTGAGGATGCCATGGCCTTAAGCTGTCGGCCCGGCCTGGGCTGGGGCTCCAGCATCCTTTTGGACGACAGTGACAGCAGCAGCGGTCCGGATTTTCTGGCTCTGGAATGGAGCGGCAGCGGTCGGGGCGACTATCGGGAAAGCCCCCTGGAGCTGGACGGGGCTTCCACGGACTTTCGCTATGTCCGGCACAATGTCTACGGCGGCAATGTCCCCATGACCTCCGGCCTTCCCCAGGCGGAGGGGGCCGAGGAGACGCTGGAAATCATTCTGGAGCAGCCGGGACTGCGGCTGAAGCTTTACTACACCCTCTTTGAAACGGCCCTGACCCGCCGCTGCGTGCTGGAAAATACCGGCGACAGCCCCCGGACGCTGCATAAGCTCATGAGCTTCGCCCTGGACTTGCCCGGAATCTACGAAATGACGGTTTTCGGCGGCGGCTGGGCGGCGGAGATGCGCAAATCCACTGCCCCTGTGGGCTACAACCGGGTGGTGAACGAGAGTCTAACCGGTGCTTCCTCCAATATGCACAACCCCGGTTTCCTCCTGGCGGAAGAGGATGCCACGGAAACGGACGGCCGGGTTTACGGCTTCAATCTCATCTATTCCGGCAATCACTATGCCGCGGCCCAGCGGAGCCACCAGGGGCTGACGCGGGTGATGCAGGGCATTTCTCCTGCCAATTTCACGCAGGTTCTGGCTCCGGGCGAGGCCTTCGAGACCCCCGAAGCGGTGCTTTGCTGTTCGGACCGGGGCTTCGGAGAGCTGTCCCGCCGGATGCACAAATTCGTCAACGACCATATTGTCCCGGAATACTGGCGCTACCGGGAGCGGCCCGTGCTGTACAACAGCTGGGAGGGCTGCATGTTCAACTTCAATCAGCACCGGCTGCTGGACCTGGCGGACCGGGCAAAGGATTTGGGCTGCGAGCTGTTTGTGCTGGACGATGGCTGGTTTGGCCAGCGGAACAATGACCGGGCAGGCCTGGGTGACTACACCATCAACAAAAAGAAGCTCCCCCAGGGCATTACCGGCCTGGCGGAGAAGATTACGAAAAAGGGTCTGCAGTTCGGCCTCTGGTTTGAGCCGGAATCCGTGAACCCCGACAGCGACCTTTACCGGGCCCATCCGGACTGGGCGCTGACCGACGAATTCCCGGATGTGCTGGGCAGGCACCAGCTGCTGCTGGACCTGACGAAGCCGGAGGTTCGGGATTACATCGTGGAAAGTGTGTCCGGTGTTCTGGACAGCGCGAAGATTTCCTATGTGAAATGGGACATGAACCGCCATTCCATCGCCCTGGGCGCGAAAGCCCACGAGTTCATCCTGGGCCTGTACGACATTCTCCGGCGGATTTTCGGACCCCGGCCCGAAATTCTCCTGGAAAGCTGTTCCTCCGGCGGCAACCGGTTTGACCTGGGTATGCTCCGGTTCTCTCCCCAGGTCTGGTCCAGTGACAATACGGACCCCATCGAGCGGCTGACCATTCAGGGGAACTTAAGCTACCTCTATCCCCAGTCTGCCATGGGCGCCCATGTTTCCGCCGCGCCCCATGCCCAGACCCTCCGCTCCACCCCCCTGGCGACCCGGGCCAACGTGGCATTCTTCGGCTGCCTGGGCTATGAGCTGGATTTGAAGCATCTGCTGCCGGTGGAAGTTAAGGATGTGAAGGCCCAGACGGCCTTTTATAAGCAGTACCGCCGACTCTTCCAGTTCGGCACCTTCCGCAGAACCAAAACCGGCTGGCAGGTTTCCGACGGAGAGACAACCGTTGCGGGTGTATTCCACAAGCTGGTGGAAGCGGCGCCGGGCTATGAGCAGCTGCGGGTGCAGGGACTGGAGAAGGATGCGCTCTACCGGGTAACCTCTCTGGACCAGGCGGTCCGGGTGGGCCAGTTTGCCAACCTTCTGAAGCATGTGGCCCCGATGGAGGTAAATCCCAACGGCATGCTGATCCGGGTGGTGGACGGCCGGTTCCAGCTGCCTGATGGCAGGGACGACCTGACCGTCTCCGGCGCGGCGCTGGAGGCGGGTATGATGCTCATGCCCCGGTTCCGGGGTACCGGGTACGACAAAAATCAACATACCCAGGGAGACTTCGGCTCCGGCATCTATCTCATCGAAAAGACATAAGATTAGCCCCGGTTCCTCAGGAACCGGGGCTTGCTGTTACGCTTTGGGATATCGGGCGGGGATCAGTCTGGCCCGGGTCAGTGCATAGACCAGACCGGGCATCAGCACCAGCTGCAGGCAGATGCCGGGGATGCCGGTTACCAGGCTGGTGGTAACCCAGGCGAAGGGGGCGGCGCCGGGGGTGAAGATCAGCGCCTTGGCAAAGCCGGCCACAACCCGGCCCAGGATCATGGCGGTGACCATGCTGATGTAAAGATCGGCAACGGGCTTGCCGGTGCGGACATAGCGCATCATCAGACCGGAAATCAGACCGTAAACGCCGCATTCCACCATCATGGAGGGCATCATGGCCATCGGGGGCATACCGGTCAGCACACCGGAGAGCAGGGGCCCCAGAATGCCGCAGACCAGGCCGTAGGGCCATCCGCAGACCAGACCGCAGAGCAGCACGGGAATGTGCATGGGAAGCATCACGCTGCCGGCATTGGGAATGGCGTGGAAGGCCATGGGCAGCACCAGGCAAAGGGCCGCGCAGAGGGCGGTCAGTACCAGCTTTTTCACAGGGGGCATGGGATTCATAGGCGTTACTCCTTTTTTCTGTTTGCCTCATGATACCATAGCTGCCCGGCGGTGTGAAGCCCCCCTGGGGGATGGAAAAAAGGGGAAATTTTAAAGGATCCGGGAGAAGGAAAAGTTCCTTTGTTGCAGTCGCAACTTTTTTCTTCCAGGTCATTGCCAAAGCCCCGGGAATATGGTATAATGCGCCTAACTATATTGAAGACAGAAAGGAAACGCGTATGATATTCGGCAAACATATCAACCGCTATTATCTGAAGTACGCCGGCTGGCTGCTGCTGGGCCTGGTGGCGCTGGTGGCGGTGGACTTTCTGCAGCTGGAAATCCCCAAGCTTTACCGGATGGTGATCAACGGTATGCAGTTTGGCGTAGTGGACCTGGACGGTACCATGATGCCCTTCGACATGGATTTCCTGCTGGACCATATCTGTATGCCTATGGTGGGCGTGATTCTGGCCATGGTTTTCGGCCGGTTTTTGTGGCGGATCTGCTTCTTCGGTTCCGCGGTGCGGCTGGAGGAGGACCTGCGTAACCGGATGTTCCTCCATGCCAAGGACCTGAGCCGGGAGTACTATCAGGTGAATAAGGTAGGCGATCTGATGAGCCTGTTCACCAACGATCTGGACACGGTCCAGGAGTGCTTCGGCTGGGGCGTTATGATGTTCTTTGACGCGGTGCTGATGGGCATTCTGGCCGTGGGCAATATGTGGCAGATGGACCATATGCTGACCGTCCTCTCCCTGATTCCCATGGGCTTCCTGCTGGCCTCCGCCACGGTGGTGGGCAAGCACCTGACCATCAAATGGGACCTGCGTCAGGAGGCTTTCTCCCGGCTGTCCGATTTCTCCCAGGAGAGCTTTTCCGGCATCGCGGTGATCAAGGCCTTCGTCAAGGAGGCCAAGGAACTGATGGCCTTCAAGCAGCTGAACGTGGAAAACGAAAAGGCAAACTTAGACCACACCAAGGCCTCTGTCCTGATGCGGGTGCTGGTGACCATGTTTGTGGAAAGCGTCATCTGCGTGATTCTGGGCTACGGCGGCTATCTGGTTTACAAGGGAACTTTCAATGCCGGCCAGCTGCTGGAATTCATGGCCTACTTTAACAGTGTTGTCTGGCCCAT
>JAFOBK010000135.1 GCA_017381835.1 Oscillospiraceae bacterium
CCGCTGCCGACCCCGTGGCTGCCTACAACCGCTGCGTGGCTGAGTTCTGCGACTAATTAGCGCCGCAGGCGCCTCGCCTCCCTCCTTGAGGGAGGTGGCAGCCCGAATGGGCTGACGGAGGGAGTGGCATATGTTGACAGGACACTCCCCCAGTCACACTTGGTAAGCGTGACAGCCCCTTCAAGGAGGGGGCCAAGGGGTGCTTCGCAAGAAATAAGGGGCGATCCGTGATCGCCCCTTCGATATCTTACTTACGGATACCCAGCTTGGCGATCAGAGCACGGTAGCGGTTGATGTCCTTCTTTGCCAGATAGTCCAGCAGGCTGCGGCGCTTACCGACCATCATCAGCAGACCACGACGGGAGTGGTTGTCGTGCTTGTGCACGCGCAGGTGATCGGTCAGCTCGTTGATGCGAGCGGTCAGAATAGCAACCTGAACCTCGGGGGAACCGGTATCGCCTTCGTGAGTAGCGTTGTCCAGGATAACCTGGGTCTTCTTTTCCTTCAGAATCATGGGAAAATCCACCTTTCAATAATATTTCCCTATAGCCAAGTAGGGGCGGGTGGTGTACTGTTCATACAGCTTTCTCCCACAACTGAGCTACGGGCATGATAAATCACTGGTCAAAGCCAGCTCGATTATCATAACACAGTCATTACAAATTGTAAAGAACTATTTTGTGTTATTTTCAAAGAATTTTCGGGTCTGGGCAGCGTTTTTCTGAATTTCTTCTTTCAAAGCGTCCAAAGAGGGGAACTTCTGTTCCGGCCGCAGGAAGCGATAAAAAGAAAGGGTCAGCCCCTTGCCATAGAGGTCTCCCTCAAAATCCAGCAGCCAGGGTTCTACGGTGATCCGGTGACCGCCAACGGTGGGACGGTTGCCAATATTGGTGACCGCCAGGTGTTCTCGTCCTTCTGCCAAAGCCTTGCAGGCATAGACACCAAAGGGCAGCTGCACAACACCTTCCGGAATGGAAATGTTGGCGGTGGGGATGCCTAAAGTTCTTCCTAGCTTCCGTCCGGTGACCACTTCGCCCGTGAGAATATGGGGATGACCCAGGAAATCGGCAGCTTCTTCCATCCGCCCTTCTTCCAAAAGGGTGCGGATATGGGTGGAAGAAACGGGGATTTCCCTCAGTTTTTGCTCCGGCACTACGGCACAGGGCAAATTTTTCTTCTGACAATAGGCCTGCAGCAGCGCGGCATTTCCTTCGCCCCGGTTACCGAAGCGGAAATCATGGCCGCAGACAAGGCCTGCTGCACCATAGGATTCCACCAGGGAATCGAGAAAATCCTGCCAAAACATGGTCTGCATCTTCTTATCAAAGGGCAGGACGATCACATCATCCATCCCATGTGCTTTCAGAAGTCGGATCCGGTCTTCAATTGTATTGATAAGGCTGGGGGTTTTGCCCAGCACCAAAGTGTCCGGGTGGGAGGAGAAGGTGACGGCAGCGGCTTTGCAGCTCTGCGCATCCGCCAAACGGCGGCACTCCTGCAGCAGTGCGGCATGGCCGACATGCACCCCGTCAAAAAAACCCAGGGCATAGATTGTGTTTTTCTTCATAAGCGTTGGATCATGGGTGTAGGGGCGAGCATTGCTCGTCCGTTACCGCAGTGGAGATTTGTACAAGCGGACGGCCAATGGCCGCCCCTACAATTATCAATTAGACTGCCCAAAAAGATTTAATGGTGGTGAGTTTTCCTTCCACCATGTGGGACAGTGCCAGAAATTCACCGTTTTGAGCGTAGACCCGGTAAGTACCTTCTGCCAGATTGGTGGTAAAAGCCACGCCGTTGCGGCAGCACTTTTCCTGCTTTTCTGTCAGGGTCACAGCGGGGTAATTTTTGAACATGGAATCCACCGGCAGCAGGTATGCGCCGGGATCTTCACTTTCGATCAGAGTCTGCAGCGGTACGCTGTTTTCAATGGTGTACTCTCCTGCCGTTACCCGGCGAAGGGATTCCATACAGCCGCCGCAGCCCAGCACCTCACCGATATCCTTGCACAGGGTGCGGATATACGTGCCCTTGGAGCAATGCACCAGCAGTCTTGCGGTATTATCTGCAAATTCCAGGCATTCCAGCTTGTGGATGGTGATGGTGCGGGGCTGCCGCTCCACTTCCCTGCCCTTCCGTGCCAGGTCGCACAGTTTCTGACCGTTTATTTTGATTGCGGAGTACATGGGCGGAATCTGCTGAATTTCTCCACGGAACTGCTCCAAGACAGACAGAAATTGAGATTCTGTGATATTCACTTCTTTTTCGGCGAGTACAGTGCCGGTGATATCCTCCGTGTCGGTATGCAGACCTAAGCGCAGCACGGCTTCATAGGTCTTTTCCGCATGCTCGAAGAATTCTACACCCCGGGTGGCGCGACCCACAAACACCGGCAGCACACCGGTGGCCATGGGATCCAAAGTACCGCCGTGGCCGATCCGCCGGGTCTTGAATACACCCCGCAGTTTGGAAACCACATCCTGGCTGGTCCAGCCTTCCGGCTTATCTACAATTACAATTCCGTCCATAAAAACACCTGTCAAATACGCTGTCATTGCGAGGGCGCTTGCGCCCGTGGCAATCTCCTCCTTTCGATGGGGATTCCCACGCCAGTGACATCGGTCACTGGCTCGGAATGACACTATAATTAAATAATGGGCAATTCCGCGATAACCGCTTTTACTGCCTCGTCCATGGTCATATTCATGCTTGCGCCGGCGGCACCCTTGTGTCCGCCACCGCCGAACTTGGCGCACAGCGCGGATGCGTCCTGGCCGGGTACGGCACGGACAGACATCTTAACACGATTTGTGCCTTCTTCGCGGATGGTCACAGCCAGTTTCACACCCTCAATGGTGCGGGGGAAGCCGGAAATATTGTCCAGATCATCCTCCCCTGCGCCGCAGGCGATCTCCACTGCCTTGGGCAGCGGACAGACGGCAATCTTGCCATCCTGCAGAAATACGGCATTTTCCAGCATGTAGGCCTGTACCTTCAGACGGGCAAGAGAATTGGTCTCAAACAGCGCCTGGTTGATATTGAACACTTCCGCACCGGCCTTAGCGCAGGCAGCTGCCACAGAGAAGGTATCGGCGGTGGTGTTGGCATAGCGGAAGCAGCCGGTATCTGTAGAAATCGCGGTGTAGAGGGCATTTGCCATGGGAATATCCAGCACAGTGCCCATTTCCATGAGAACATGGTACACGATCTCACCGCAGGCGGCTGCACCGGACTCCACCAGTTCTACGGGGGTGAAAGAGGTGGCGCTGCCATGGTGGTCGATCCGCAGATCGAAAGCCAGGCCCTTACAACTATCGGGCAGCATACCGGGAGATGCCACATCCACGGTGATCACAAAGTCCCCCTCTTCTGCCTGGGGCTTGGTCAGTCCCTGGTGCAGATGGGTGTACTTAGGGGTGATCTCCGGATTTTCCAGAATGTGAGCGGTCTTGCCCAGCTGTCGCAGACCCATGCACAGCACTGCAGAGGAACCCAGGGTGTCGCCGTCGGGACGGCGGTGGGTAATGATGGTGTAATTGTCGTGAGCCAGCAGAATCTGGGCGGTCTCAGATCTCGTCAGATTCTTCATCCTGGCTAACCTCGAGAGAGTTGATGAGCTTCAGCATCTTTGCACCGTAGGTGATGGAGTCATCCAGCTCCCACACCAGCTCGGGGGTATAACGCAGATTCAGAGCGCGGCCCAGTTCCCGGCGCAGATATCCGGAAGCGGACTTCAGACCCTTCAGCGCTTCCTTAGCCTTCTCGTCCTGCAGGAAGCTGGCGTAAACCTTGGCATAGCGCAGGTCGGGAGTGGTCTCCACATGGGTGATGGAGATCATGGTGTCCTGGACTCTGGGGTCCTTTAAATTACGAATGAGGGATGCCAGTTCCTTCTGGATCTCCTCGTTGATTCTTCCGATTCGATTGGATGCCATAGTGGTAATCCTCCTGTGTGAATAATAGGATGCACCTAAGGCCCCCTTGTGTAAAGGGGGCTGTCTGCAAAGCAGACTGGGGGATTGTCGACAACCCCTCCGTCAAAAATCTTAGATTTTTGACACCTCCCCTGTGTAAGGGGAGGCTTAAAAGAGCCAGCCTGCCGCATCAGCGGCGGCTGGCTCTAAAGCTTTTAGCGTTTTACTTCCTGCATGGCGAAGCATTCGAAGATGTCGCCTTCCTTGATGTCATTGAACTTGACGATGGACATACCGCACTCGTAGCCGGAGGTAACTTCCTTAACAGCATCCTTAAAGCGCTGCAGAGAGCCGACCTCACCCTCGTGGATAACAATGTTATCGCGGAGGATTCTGACCTGAGCATCGCGGGTGATCTTGCCGTCCTTGACCATACAGCCGCAGACAGTACCAACGGAGGAAACCTTGTAGGTCTGGCGGACTTCGGCATGGCCGATGACAACTTCCTCAAACTGAGGTGCCAGCATACCCTTCATAGCAGCTTCGATCTCGTTGATGGCATCGTAAATGACGCGGTAGAAGCGCATATCAACAGCGGTACGCTGTGCGCTTGCCTGAGCGCCGGAGTCGGGACGGACATTGAAGCCGACGATAATTGCGCCAGCGGTGGAAGCCAGCAGAATATCGGACTCGTTGATAGCGCCGACACCGGTGTGGATAACCTTAACACGGACTTCCTCGTTGGAGATCTTCTCCAGGGAAGCCTTAACAGCTTCAGCAGAACCCTGCACGTCAGCCTTGACGATCAGAGGCAGTTCCTTCATCATGCCTTCCTGCATCTTGGCAAACAGGTTATCCAGAGTGACCTTCTGCATTGCGTTGGCAGCGGCATCCTTCGCAGCCTGCTTACGCTGCTCAACCAGCTCTCTTGCCATACGCTCGTC
>JAFOBK010000016.1 GCA_017381835.1 Oscillospiraceae bacterium
CCTTTACACCGCTGATCCCCACAAGGATCCGGATGCAAAGCTTATCAGCACCGTACATAAAATTGATGAAGCCCTTCTCTCCCTGGCTGGCGCCAGTGCAGGCAACCAGGGTACCGGCGGCATGGTCACCAAGCTGCAGGCTGCAAAAATCTGCCTGGATTGTAACTGCGAGATGATCATTGCCAATGGCAACCGCCCCGACAACCTTTATGATATTATGGACGGTATGGAAATCGGAACGAAATTTACAGGAGTGATGGTATGAAAAACATGCTCGCCGCTGCTCAGGCAGCGAAAATGGAAATTGCCCAGCTGACTACAGAGCAAAAGAACGCAGCCTTGCTCGCTATGGCCCAGGCACTGCTGGACAACGCAGATAACATTCTTGCCGCTAATGCTTTGGATATGGAAGCTGCCAAGGGCAGCGTATCCGATGTGATGCTGGACCGGCTGCAACTGACCCAGGCCCGCATCCAGGGTATGGCGGATGGAATCCGCCAGGTAGCCCAGCTTCCCGACCCCGTAGGTAATGTTCTGGAGGAATACACCCGCTCCGACGGTCTTATCATTCAGAAGACCTCTGTGCCCATCGGTGTGATTGCCATCATCTACGAAAGCCGTCCCAATGTGACCAGCGACGCCGCTGCCCTGACCTTAAAGAGCGGCAATGTCTGTGTGCTTCGTGGTGGAAAAGAGGCTTATCGCTCCGCTGCTGCAATCGTAGCGGCTCTGAAGGCAGGTCTGAAGCAGGTGGGCATCACGGAAGATGCTGTCAACCTGGTTTCCGACATCACCCGTCAGAGCGCCGTAGAACTGATGACCGCACAAGGCTATGTGGATCTTCTGATCCCCAGAGGCGGCGCGGGTCTGATCAACACATGCCTTAAGCAGGCAACGGTTCCCTGCATCGCCACCGGCACCGGTATCTGCCATGTATATGTGGAGAAAACCGCCGACCAGGCCATGGCGCTGAAAATTATTGAGAATGCCAAGACCAGCCGTCCCAGCGTGTGCAACGCTGAGGAAGTGCTGATTGTGGATAAAGCCATCGCCGCAGAATTCCTCCCTAAGGTAAAGGAGCTTCTTGTCGACAAGCGTGCAGTCTCTCCTGTTGAGCTGCGTCTGGATGAAACTGCTCAGACCATCATCCCCGGCACGCCCGCAGGCGAGCAGGACTTCGATACAGAATTCCTGGATTACATTTTGGCTGTTAAGTGCGTAGATGGCGTTCAGGAGGCCGTGAGCCATATCCGCGCCCACTCCACCGGTCACAGTGAAGCCATTGTCACTTCCGACGACAATGCCCGGAAATATTTCGTACAGAATGTGGACAGCGCAGCAGTCTATGTCAATGCCTCCACCCGATTCACCGACGGCGGTGAATTCGGCCTGGGCTGCGAGATGGGTATCTCCACCCAGCGGCTTCACGCAAGAGGCCCCATGGGTCTGCGGGAGCTGAATACTTACAAGTATGTGATTCTCGGCAACGGTCATGTGAGATAAGGAGAATACTATGAAGTATGGATTTATCGGTTGCGGCAATATGGGCGGCGCCATCGCCAGAGCTCTGGCCAATACTACCAACGATATTATGATCACCGACCGCAGCGGCAAGGCAAAAGCTTTGGCGGAGGAGCTGTGCTTCACCTATGCTGACCCTATCACCGTGGCAGCATCCTGCGACCGGATCTTCCTGGCGGTGAAACCCCAGATGATGCGTCAGGCGCTGGCTCCCCTGCAGCCTTATCTGCGTGAGCATAAGCCTCTACTCATCACCATGGCGGCAGGTCTTGAAATTTCCACGATCCAGGAACTGGCAGGAGCTGAGCTCCCCGTGATCCGGATTATGCCCAACACCCCCGTGCAGGTGGGCAAGGGTATGACCCTTTACTGCTGCAATGACCTTGTTGAAGAAAATATTTTGGAGGATTTCCTGGAGGATATGGCCTTCACCGGTCGGATGGATGAGATCTCCGAGCATTTAATTGACTCTGCCGGTGTGGTATCTGGCTGTGGCCCGGCTTACATGTATATGTTCGCCGAAGCCCTGGCTGACGGCGCTGTGGCCTGCGGTGTGCCCCGGGCAAAGGCTTTGGAATATGCAGCCGCAACGCTGGCCGGTGCCGGTGAAATCCTGCTGCAGACCGGTGATCACCCCGGCAAACTAAAGGACAATGTCTGCTCCCCCGGCGGCAGCACCATTGCAGGCCTCAATGTGCTGGAACAGCGGGCTTTCCGTGGTGCGGTCATGGATTGTGTGAAAGCTGCCTACAAGCGAAACCAGGAACTGGGTAAATAAAAAACAACTGCCTTCGGGAAATTCCCAAAGGCAGTTTTCTTATTCATTTAGCGAATCACGCGGACACGGAGGACACCGTCCACCTTCTTAAGCATAGCCACCGCTCTATCAGAGGGCACATGGTCAAGATCCAGCATGGTGTAAGCATACTCACCGCGGGAACGGTTCACCAGGTCGGAAATGTTGATATCCTCGGTAGACAGAACCATCGTGAACTTGCTCAGGGTATTGGGGATATTCTGGTGGAGAATAGTAATACGGCTGGCCTTATCGCAAATACCCATATCGCAGTTGGGGAAGTTTACGGAGTTGATGATATTACCGTTTTCCAGGTAGTTCATCACCTGCTTGACCGCCATCTTGGCGCAGTTATCCTCGGACTCCTCAGTGGATGCACCCAGGTGAGGAATGGCGATAACGCCTTCCATGTTAGCGGTGCGGTCATTGGGGAAGTCGGTGATATAGCGCTTGACCTTGCCGGACTTCAGCGCCTCTTCCAGGGCATCATCGTCAACCAGCAGATCACGGGCAAAGTTCAGAATGATCACGCCGTCCTTCATCTTGGAAATGGCTTCTGCGTTGATCATCTTCTTGGTATCATCCAGCAGAGGTACATGCAGAGAGATGATATCGGAGTTTGCATAGATTTCATCGCGGGTCTTCACACGCTCAATATGGCGATCCAGATGCCATGCAGCGTCAATGGAGATGTAGGGGTCACAGCCCAGAACGTGCATACCCAGTCTTCTTGCAGAGTTTGCCAGAGGGCCGCCGATGGCGCCAAGGCCGATAACGCCCAGGGTCTTATGTACCAGTTCATGGCCGGCAAACTTGGACTTGCCCTTCTCCACCTTCTTGGCAATATCACCCTCGCCCTTAATGGACTGAACCCAGTTGATACCGCCGATGATATCACGGCAGCCCAGCAGCATGCCGCACAGAGACAGCTCCACAACGCCGTTGGCATTGGCACCGGGGGTATTGAACACCACAATGCCCTGGTCAGCGCACTTATTCAGGGGGATATTATTCACACCGGCACCGGCTCTTGCCACAGCCAGCAGATCATCGGAGAACTCCATATCATGCATGGCAGCGCTGCGAACCATAATAGCTTCGGCTTCCTGTACATTTTCGGTCTTCTGATAATCCTCAGTCCAAAGGGCAGTGCCCTTCTCGGAAATCGGATTCAAATAGGCAATCTTTCTCATTTTCTTTCCTCTTCTCTTTAGCTGTTGGCCTTCTCAAATTCGGTCATGAAAGCAACCAGCTTTTCCACACCCTCGATAGGCATAGCATTATAGATACTTGCACGCATACCGCCAACACTGCGGTGACCCTTCAGATTCACAAAGCCGGCCTCGGTAGCTTCCTTGATGAACTTGGCGTCCATATCCGCATCACCGGTGACAAAGGGAACGTTCATAAGGCTGCGGTCTTCCTTGCGGACAGTGCCCCTAAAGAGCTTGCTGCTATCCAGAAAATCATAAATAACCTTGGCCTTTGCCTCATTGCGAGCCTTCATTTCTTCCAGGCCGCCCATCTTCTTCAGCCACTTGAACACCTTACCGCAGATGTAAATGCCATAAGCGGGAGGCGTGTTATACATAGAGCCGTTCTTGGCATGGGTATCATAGCGCAGCATGGTGGGGACATAGTCTTCCACGGTCTCGGGGATCAGATCCTCACGGATGATCACGATGACCACGCCGGCGGGGCCGATGTTCTTCTGCACACCGCCGTAGATGATGCCGTACTTGGTTACATCCACAGGCTCAGAAAGGAAGCAGGAGGACACATCGGAAACCAGAGTCTTGCCCTTGGTATTGGGAAGCTCCTTAAACTTAGTACCGTAAATGGTATTGTTCTCGCAGATGTAGACATAGTCCGCATCCTCGCTGATGGGCAGGTCGGAGCAATCGGGGATGTAGGAGAAGGTAGCGTCAGCAGAAGAAGCAACCGCATTGGCCTTGCCGTACTTCTGTGCTTCCTGCCATGCACGCTTTGCCCACTGGCCGGTGATGATATAGTCGGCAACCTTATTCTTCATCAGGTTCATGGGGATCATGGCAAACTGCTGGTGAGCGCCGCCCTGCAGGAACAGAACCTTATAATTATCGGGAATGTTCATCAGCTCACGCAGGTCAGCTTCCGCTTCATCAATGATGGTCTGATAGACCTTGGAGCGGTGGCTCATCTCCATAACGGACATACCACTGCCGCGGTAGTCAAACATTTCCTCTGCTGCTTCTCTCAAAACTTCCTCAGGCAGGACAGCGGGGCCTGCGGAAAAATTATATACTCTGGACATTTTCTTATCCTCCAATTAATTTCCTTATC
>JAFOBK010000136.1 GCA_017381835.1 Oscillospiraceae bacterium
AGAACGGCGGTAAAGTCATTGAGTTCCGTAAGTTTGCGCCTCTGACCAAGGCTCTGACTCCCCTGACTGAAGGCGTTACCCCCGAAGGCAAGTCCCTGGATGTGACCACCATCACCGCTGAAGTCAGCCAGTACGGCGACTTCATCACCATGTCCGATATGCTGGAACTGACCGCTATCGACAATGTGGTTGTGGAAGCACTGAAGCTGCTGGGCCGTCAGGGCGGTGCTACTCTGGACACCGTTGTCCGTAACATCCTGCACACCGGCACCAACGTCATGTACTGCCCCAAGATCGGTGCTGACGGTGCAGAGACCGCAGTTACCTCCCGTACCAACCTGGATAACACCTGCAAGCTGACTGTCAAGGTCATTCAGAAGGCCGTTGCCAAGCTGAGAGCACAGAACGCACCTACCATCTCCGGCAAGTACGTTGCCATCATCCACCCCTACGCAGCCTACGATCTGATGCGTGACAAGGAATGGATCGATGCACACAAGTACGCACAGCCCGACAACCTGTATGAAGGCGAGATCGGCGAGATTGCCGGTGTCCGCTTTGTGCAGACCACCGAAGCCAAGATCTATGAGAACGGTGTCTTCGGCACCCTGATCTTCGGCGAAGGTGCTTACGGCAACACCGAGATCGCAGGCGGCGGCATGGAAACCATTGTTAAGCAGAAGGGTTCCGCCGGTACCGCAGACCCCCTGGATCAGCGTTCTTCCGTTGGCTGGAAGGGCCAGAAGACCGCCGAAATTCTGGTGGAGCAGTACATGGTCCGTGTCGAGAGCAAGTCTCCTGACTTCTCTGACGGTCTGGCAGCTAACTGATTTACGCGGGGGAGGTAACCCCTCCCCCTGGCTTTTAGGAGGATAACATGGCAGAAGCAAAACAGAAGATGGTTAAGGTTCGTCTTCCCAGAATGAACAAGAAGCAGCAGCCCCAGTTCGTATCCGTCAACAACTACACCTGTCTGATCAAGCCCGGTGAAGAAGTTGAGGTGCCCGACTTCGTGGCTGAAGTTCTGAGACACCGGGAAGAGATGCTGGAAGTGGTCGCAGCCTTTGAGGATGCCAACCAGCAGAGAGTGCCTAAGTAACGGGGAGCAAGCATGCTCCCCATTTTTTGAACAGGGGGAATTGGCATGAAAGTGAGAGAGGCCATTGACCGCATTGACAGTTTGAAACATAACACCTACACAAACGGTGAAAAAATAGAATGGCTGACCCGGCTGGACGGTCAGATCAAGCATGAGATCATCGATACCCACGAATGCGGCGAGGATGTCATCTTTAAGCCCTATCTGGAACAGGATATGGAACGGGAACTGATGATCGGTGCCCCTTATGACAGCATGTACATCCGATGGCTGGAAGCTCAGATCGACTACTATAACGGTGAAATTGCCCGGTACAACAACTCCATGATGATGTTCCAGGCAGAATACGACAACTACAAGCGGTTTTATAATCGCACGCATATGCCGATAGGATACAAAAACAAATACTTTGGCGGTTCTTCCCAGTCTACCTATACCAAGCAGAGTATTGTTGATGTTGATATCAGGGAGGTGTAAGAATTGGCAGAGAAATACAAGCAGTATATTCTGGATTTTAGGCTGCATGATGGAACCACGCACAGTGTTCCTTTCGATGTGCCTGTTGGTGATCCTGGTGTCCATTTTGGTTCTGATCGCCCACCCGATACCGCAACTGTTTGGGTCGATCCCAACGGTGAACCTACCAGCACAGAGGATTGGGATTTTACGCTGTACAGTGGCACGACCGAAACAAAGAGAGTGGTAGTGGTTGGCGCAGAAGAGGAAAACGGTCATTCTGGTATTCTTAGGCTGAAGGATGAAAACGGAGTCTGGAGAGAAATTCCTGCTCTTGTTGGTCCCAGAGGTTTTCGAGGCGAGAAAGGTGTTCCCGGTGTTTACGTTGGTTCGGATACTCCTCCCGAAGACGCAATGGTATGGGTGAATCCCAACGGTGAGCCTACCAGCACGGAAGACTGGGAGTTCGCCATGGAAGACGGCTCCAATGACACGAAGACCGTTGTTGTGGTTGGTGCAGAAGAATCCAACGGATACTCCGGCATCCTTAAAGTCAAACAGGAAGACGGCACCTGGAAGGAGATCCCCGCCATTGTTGGCCGCAAAGGTGATAAGGGTGATCCGTTTGTCTATGCAGATTTTACCCCAGAGCAGCTGGAAGCACTGAGAGGCCCCCAGGGTGAACGAGGGTTCCAAGGTATCCAGGGCATTCAGGGAGAACGAGGTTTGCAGGGTGAGCGAGGTTTGCAGGGTGAGCAGGGTATTCAGGGCGAGCGAGGTTTGCAGGGCGAGCGAGGTTTGCAGGGTGAGCGAGGTTTGCAGGGTGAGCCGGGTATTCAGGGCATTCAGGGCATTCAGGGCATTCAGGGCGTTCCCGGTGAGCGGGGTTTGCAGGGTGAGCGAGGCCCCCAGGGTATCCAAGGCATTCCGGGCATTCCGGGTGAGCAAGGCCTTCCTGGTGAGAGCGGCATTGTGACTCCTGTCAGCGGCTTCTTCACTCTTTCCGTTGACTCCGACGGAAATCTCTGGGCTTATTCCGAGGATGGCAATGCACCGAATTTGGAATATGACAGCGAAACAGGCAATCTTTATGTAGTACACGAACAGGGGTGATAATATGGCAACCGTTAAAACGTTAATTGGCAACATTAAAGGCCCTCAGGGCGAGCAGGGCATTCAGGGCATTCAGGGTATTCAGGGTGTTCCCGGTGAGCGGGGGTTGCAGGGTGAGCGAGGCCCCCAGGGCAACCAGGGTGTTCAGGGACCTCAGGGCAGTACTGGCCCAGCGGGAAAAACACCAGTTAGAGGAACTGACTACTGGACTCCTTCAGATATTGCAGAAATTAAATCGCACTGTGATTCTATTATAGCTAGTTACAATCCTGTCGCTGTGCTTTCTGGTGTTGCTACCCCAACTTCTGATGTTGGAAACGATGGGGACATCTATCTTGTAACGGAGTGATGAATTATGGCAGATATTGCAAAAGCTATCGCAAAAGAAAAAGAATACCTGGCATATCGCAGAAGGGGCGAAGAACCGTATCACTTGGCTGATGCCATTAAGGAATGCGGTTATGAAAGTCTGACGGATTATTTCAAAGCAAAATCTGAACACAATTTTGAAAAGCTGAATTTTTCCTATATCGAAAAAAAACCCAGTGAGTGTATTGATTACTTCTTTGAAATGATGGATAGACAGGAAACAGGCGTTGTTTTCATTGATTCCAACGAACGCTTTGTTTTCAGTGGAGAAAGCAAGCCCTACAATGCGGAATACTGCCAGAAAAACAACATTCCTGTTTATCCGCTTTATACAAAGGGTGGTGCTATTGTAAGCGCACCCGGCGATTTTTCCATTGGTCTTTGCTTCCCAGAAACAGTCGGTGTGGATGTGCTCTTCATTTTGGACAAGCTGAGAAAGATCTTTGGAAAGTACATGGATAATGTGGAAGTCAGAGGTAACGACATTCTTCTGAACGGTGAAAAAATCTGCGGTTCTATCATGTATCGCAGAAATGGGATGAAATGCTTTGCTGCTCATTTCTCTTTTGATGACCATTCAGAATTGATCGAGAAAATCTGCGGAATTTCTGGTTCTATTAAAGTTCCCACAGTTATCAGCGGGTTAACCGTTGCATTGTTTAAACAGGCGGTGAGATTATGGCTTCGGGTATACTCTACTTAAGACCTAGTGCGGATATTTCTGTCGGGCATATTTTATACCCAGCAGGCAGCACGGCGGCCTATCTATTGATTAACGAAGAAGTAAGTGACAACAACTCTACTTATATTCGGTCGAATACCGGAGAAAGCTCTGCCCCAGTAACATCCAAATTTGTTTTGTCCAATTCCAACCAGCCCTCTGCGAAAAATTACATTGTTACGTCTGTAATATTAAACATCGATCCATACTGCAGTAGCACTGATGCAGGAACAGCTTATAACGAGTTTGATTTAGAAATCGATGGTGTATCGATGGGATTTAAGAACAGTTCTGAACCTTCAAAAGAAGCTATTATATATTTTACTGAAGCAATCGCAGTAATAAACGAGTTTTTAGCAGTAAAAGGTACTCTTCCTCCCATTAAACTAACGGTAATTTCTCATGGTGGTGCAAATACAGATACAACAAAAAGCACGAATATTTCCATAGGTATATCTCAGGCATACTTAGCGGTATATTATGACGAAATAACCGATATTGGTATTCATCATAAAGTTAATGGTACATGGTTAGGTGCTACGGCGGCATACCAGAAACAGAGCGGTGCTTGGACGGAAATCACCGCAGAAGAAGCAAAAACCATCTTGCAGAACTCCTTCTGTACAAAGTGAGGTGTGAGTTAATTGAAGTTTTCCGAAGTAGAAGCGGTGCGAGTCCCGAACGGCAGTGTAGTGGAAATTAAAAGTAAAGGCTTGGTGATGTGGGACAACTGCATTGGTCGGTACGTTTCTTTTGGTGACAGTATTGCCGCAGGACATGCCATCAACGAAGACTGGGAAAAAGATTACGGCGAAGGATCGCAGTATGGAAGGAACGGAAATACTGCAACGAAATTGGTTCCTGGCTGTTATACTGACCTGATTCGTGCGGATTTAATGGAGAGAAAGGGCGGTAATATATCAGTAACGAGCTATGCAGTGAGTGGTGATACCGTTGGCGATCTGATCGATATCCTCCATCACGATGGTGTCAGAAAGACTCTGGCAAGAGCAGATTATGTTACTCTCTGTATCGGCGCAAACGATGTGTTGCAGCCAGCTTTGATGAATATTGACCAGTACATTTACGCTGGTGATTTATCGGGTATCACTGCCATGGTTGAAGCTAACTTGGTAAGGCTGGCAGATGATAGTTATGAAAAATCCTATAGGTCACTTTTTGATTTACTGGCAAGTATCAATTACCATGCGAAGTTCGTGTTTACTACAGTTTACAATCCCTATAAGTACCTGTGGCTGGAAGAAAGTACAAGAGAACATGATTACAAGAACGGATTCTTAGGCCCTCTTATGTGGACTGTTCCTGATGCTTTTGGTGATGTAGCAGCTAATGCTTTCAGAAGAGCGTTTATTGAAACCGATATCGTCAGAAAGCTGTTTGACAGAGTAAATGGTGTTGGTGCGTGGGCAGAAACCCATGTTACTGCTCTGAATAATATTCTGCGAACCAAGATCAACAACTACGGGAATGCAAACTTCCTGCTGGCTGATACCAAGGCGGTGTTTGACTGTGTGCCTGACAGAGTTGTTTCTGCACCAAAACACTACAACGACCTTGTGAATGTGGAACCCACTCGCGGGTATGTAGTCGAGGATCTGGACTGGGGCCAGTTCTGGGGGAATATTGACTGGGCGAGTGCATTATCCAATATTGGAAACATTGCCAATGAAGTGATGGACAAGGTTCTGGAACATGTTATCCTCCCGGACATTGACCCACACCCGGAATGGTACGGACACGAAGCGATGAGGTATTGCTTTGAGGATGCATTGGGCTGGTCTACCTTGACCAAACATACCGTTTCGTTCCATGCCAACGGCGGCTCCGGAGCGATGGACGCACAGGTAGTTACTGCTCTGCCGGGCATGGCGGCTTATGTTCCGATGTGGGACTGCGCGTATACAACACCTGGAATCGGCTATCATTTCGCAGGATGGAACACTGCGGCAGATGGCAGCGGAACCACATTCACCAAGGGCCAGGTGGTTGCTATCGAGAGCGACATGACTCTGTATGCCCAGTGGACGAATATGTGCGTTATCACAGTACGTCACTCTTACGACTCTTATCTGCATGGCGAGGGCGACACCGGCCCCATGGAGAGCTACGCTTTGTGGATCGACGGCACCGAGCAGCCCGACCTGGGTGCTTTCCGCAACGGCCCAAGAGTAATCACGCTGCCCTATGGCTCCCAGGTGGGCGTTATTGTGCAGACAAAATCCGGTTCTGCACGGTCTTACATCACACTGAACGGCGAAAAGATTGCCGGAAATTCCAGCGATGCGCGATGGACATTCAACGTGACAGGCGATATGGACATTCACTATGAATGGAACTATTGGATTGACGGAATCACACCACAGTCTTACTGGAACTGCTATGTGACTACATACGAATAACGGAGGCATAAATGAGATATCCGACACTGAAAGAACTGCCGACGTCCAGGGAAATGGTTGATGTGTTCCGAGGATACAACCACAATCTGCGGATCAGCAACGGCGAGTGGTTCAATATGAAAAATATGACTTCGGACTACTATCCTGTGCTCTCTCCCAGAGATAAGCGCGGTGTGTACGCAAGGCCGGCAAGCCCGCAGGCTCTGATTGCCAAGGAGAAGCTGTGTTATGTGGACGGTACCGATTTTGTTATTGGTGACGAGCGCATCAATATGGATCTGTCCACGTCCGCACGGGACAACCCAAAAAAACTGGTATCCATGGGCGCATTCGTGATCATTATGCCCGACAAGAAGTACATCAACACCGCCAATACGGATGATTGGGGAAATATAGAATCCAAATTCGAAACGGCAGGAGAGGTGCAGTTCACTCTGTGCAGAGTGGATGGAAGTGCATATGAGATTCAGCATTCTCAATCCTACGAGCCGGAGAATCCTACCTCAACAACGCTGTGGGTAGATACCTCCACCACTCCAAATGTTCTGAAACAGTGGAGTGACAGCAGCAAGATGTGGATCGACATCGCTACAACCTACGTCAAGATCCAGTGTACCGGAATCGGCAAGGGATTTGAAGTACACGACGGAATTACCATCAGCGGACTGAAGGAACAGGAGGCCCAGATTGCAGCACTTGAGGGTGCTGCAATCGTCTGGGACAAAACAGACGACTACATTGTGATCGCGGGAATTCTGGATAAGAGTGCATCCATCAGCGTGCCGGTGACCATAAAGAGAACCATGCCGATTATGGATTTCATCATAGAGGCTAATAACCGGCTGTGGGGTTGCCACTATGGCATGGATGAAAACGGTGAAATGGTGAACCGACTGTATGCATCCAAGCTGGGTGATTTCAAGAACTGGAACTGCTTTATGGGTGTAAGCACAGACAGCTACTTCGCAAACGTGGGTACTGACGGATACTTCACCGGCGCGGTGACGCATCTGGGTGCGGCTCTGTTCTTCAAGGAACATTGTCTGCACAAGGTATATGGCAGCTTCCCGGCGGAGTTCACGGTGCAGGACACGGCCTGCAGAGGTGTCCAGAACGGCTGCAGCAACAGTCTGGCCATTGTGAATGAGATCCTGTACTACAAAGCCCGGAATGCGGTTTGTGCTTACGATGGCTCCCTGCCTGTGGAGGTCAGCTATGCACTGGGCAACGAAAGGTATTATGATGCCGTAGGCGGTGCCCATGGCAATAAATACTACATCTCCATGTGCGATGCCTTTGGCAACTGGAATCTGTTCGTGTATGACACATCCAAGGGTTTGTGGCATCGGGAAGATGATCTCCATGCCTCGTTCTTTGCTTCCTACCGGGGCGAAATGTACTGTGTAGACGCAGAAGACAGGAATATTATTACCCTCTTAGGAAGCGGCCAGGAGGACGAGGAAGATGTGGAATGGATGGTGGAAACCGGAGAACTGGGAATCACCAGCCCGGATATGAAATACATCAGCCGGATCACACTGCGCATGAGCATGGAGATCGGTGCGGAGATGAACATTTACGCACAGTACGATCTCAGCGATGAATGGGTGGAAGTGTGCCATATCCGTAGTACAAGTCTCAGAAGTTTCTCAATCCCAATCCGACCCAGGCGGTGCGATTTTATGCGTTTGAAGATCGAGGCAAAGGGCATGGGCAAGATCTATGCAATGACTAAAACCATTGAACAGGGGAGTGATGTATCGTGACCCAAATCCGATATCCCAATATCACAGGAAAGACACCGGAGGAACGGCAACAGCAGATGGAAAAATACATCCGGTATCTGGTGGATCAGCTTAACTTCGTTCTAAAGAACAATTCCAAAGGAGGATAATGTATGGCTTATGAGCAGCGACAGTACACTGAGAGTGATGCTGTCAAGAAATTTCGTGAGAATATGGAGAAGCAGGCTGCCTACCAGAGCCAGTGGCAGCCTCAGATTAAGGACACCATGGACAGCATCCTGAACAGGAAGGACTTCCAGTACGATGTGAATGAGGATGCGCTGTATCAGCAGTACAAAGACCGGTATGTAAATCTTGGTCAGCAGGCCATGATGGATACCATGGGACAGGCTGCAAAGCTGACCGGCGGCTACGGCAACTCCAATGCCCAGATGGTAGGCCAGCAGGCATACCAGGGTTATCTGCAGGGGCTGACGGACAAGATCCCGGAACTGGCGCAGCTGGCCTATCAGAGACACGCACAGCAGGGCCAGGATCTGTACCAGAAGTACGGTCTGCTGAACACCCAGGAGCAGGCAGATTACAACCGCTGGCTGGCTGAACGGGACTTCCTTGCCAACCAGTATAACACCGAGCGTGGCTTTGACTATGGTCAGTACCGGGACACTGTTGGTGATGATCAGTGGAAGGCACAGTTCGATGAAGATCTGCGCAGGTTCAACTTCCAGAATAAACTGGGCGAGTTTGCTCCCGTGGCATCCGCTGGTGGCGGTGGCGGTGGCGGAGGCGGCGGCTCCAGTGGTGGTAGTTCTAATAACAATTACCAGGGAAGTGGCTACAGATCTGCAGAAGTCCTTGTAAAAAATGCAGCGAGCGTAGAAGATCAGCAAAAAGTTATTGATAACGCAGTAAGTAAGGGATATGTCACATCCAAAGGAGCAAGCGATTTAAAGAAACTGGTTGGAAACACTACGTACACAAAAAAATGAGGTGATGTAAATGGCGGCAAAGAAGTCACCGGATGAAATTTTTGACGAAATAATGGCGAAGGCTTCAAGCAAAGGTTCCGGAAGCAGTTCTTCAAACAGATCTCCAGATGAAGTCTATGACCAGATAATGTCCCGTGCAAAGGCGGCGAGCCATGTAAAACAGGCAAATCGTTTCCTTGTTGATACGGACAAGTTCTACCGTGCCGTTGATATGGACACCTCCGGCGAGAATCAGTTCAATGCTGCAGACTACTTTGAGGAAAGAAAAAAGCAGGCAGAAGAACTGAAAACCAGGGCAGCAGCTATGTCCCTGTATATGAACGATCATGCGGACTCCTTTAGCGAGGAGTCCTATGAGCGCATGATGAACATTCTGTCTACATTTGATACGGATGTGGACGATGTTATGAACCGGTATCAGCCCAGCATCAATGCCAAGACCGGCATGAGGGCCTATGAGGATGAACTGCTGGCGGCTATGGATCAGAGGCAGCAGGAGCAGGATCGGTGGAGTAAGATCATCGGTTTCGATCTTTCCAGAATCGGACGGGATAACAGTGGTGATTACGCTGTTGCAGACACCTGGACACCGGAGCAGCGGTACCGCTTGGGCATGATGCAGATGGATGATCCGTCCGTAGCCAGGGAATATGCCGGTCAGGTCAATGCAGGAAAAGACCCTTATGTGCTGCAAGCCAGAGCAAAGTCTATGGATCTGGAAGCGGAGAGGCGGGAGATCGACCGGCTGCAGGCGGAACTGGATGATTTCTATTGGAACGCAGACTATGATGCTACTTCCACGAATGCCAGAAATGCATTCGATCAGGAGATCAAGCGCAGAGAGAAGGAAATCTCCGACAGAACCCAGTTCTATAACCAGGCAAAGCAGATGCAGGAAGGCATTCAGTTTGCCTCTGCTACCCAGAGAGATGACTTTGCAGCGAGAAGCGGTTATGCTGGCAGTGGTTTTGAGGTACCCGCCTTCGTTGAGGATGCAGATCCTGACGAACTGACCTACGAATATATCAACGATCCTGATATCCGTACCCAGATCAATAGGCAGACCAATTCTCTGGCAGCAAAGGGCTATGATCTGCTGAATGAGGAAGAGGTCGGAATCTACAATTACTACTATGCCACTGAAGGCCCCGCGAAGGCGCAGCAGTATCTGAATAACATCCAGGACACGCTGAATCAGCGCATTGGTGAACGTGGAGCAGAAACCAAGCAGGGTAATATCTGGAAGCAGCTTATGGCCGGTGCAATTTCCGATTACAGTAATGCGGTTACTGCTCCTCAGTATTTCTTTGACAAAGATTCCGACCACATCAACACCAATCCTTCCCAGTATATGTCCGCAGCTATCCGGGAGGATCTTGCTGATACCGGTCCTGTGCTTCCAGGTGTTCCTGGCGGCGCATCTCTGGGACAGATTGCGTTTGATCTGGTAAACACCACAGCAAACATGGCACCTTCTATTCTGTTGTCTACAGCAGCAAATGCAGTTCTGCCGGGATCTGGTGCATTTATTGGTGCAGCTACAATGGGCCTGTCATCTGCCGGCGGTGCCTATCAGCAGGCACTGAATGCAGGATACTCCAAGAAACAATCCAGAGCCTACGCAGCACTGTCCGGTGCCTCTGAAGCCGGTATGGAATACTTACTTGGCGGTATCAGCAAACTGGGCGGAGAAATCCCTCAGAAGGTTCTGAGCGATATTGTAAGAGGCGTGGATAATGCCATCGCCAAAGCTGCCCTTACTATCGGCGGGGATATGGTATCCGAAGGTTTCGAAGAAGGTCTACAGGAAATCATCACGCCCTGGCTTGAAAATCTGGTGCTTTATGCCGACAAGGATGTTAACTGGGACGATGTGGCTTACTCCACTCTGCTGGGCGCACTGTCCGGCGGCGTAATGGAAGGCCCCAGGGTGGCTGTGAACACCACCCGTGTGTCGAAAGTGGATAAGCAGCTTCAGAATCTGGGCGCGAAGGGAAATACCTGGGATCTGGCAGAACTGATTGTGAAGCACAGGTCCGGTGAACAGCTGAGCCAGGAAGACTACATCAAACTGGTTAAGAGTGAACCGGCCATGAAGATCCTGGAGGGTATGCGCAGTGCAGAACCTGCGGAGCCTGCTATCGCTAACATGACAGCAGAACAGGTGGATGAAATGAAACCTTCCACTTCTGCTGATGGCAATGCCATACAGATTTCCAGAAATGCGTCCATCAATGTTGTGGAATTTGCGGACATCAAGGACGGAAAAGCCACTGTCAAAACAGACAGCGGCACTGTTGACTATTCTGATGTCAGCTTTGGCACAGAAAAGCAGGGAAACCAGTATTTCGCCGTTGAGAGTCTGCCTTCTATTGATACAGCCCATGCCAATGATCTGCTGCGCACCATCCAGAATGCGGATGTGGGCAATGATACAGCAGAAGTGGTAGCAATCCGTGAGGCATACCGTCTTGGCTATATGGGCGCATCTACCCGTGATCTGCGGGGCAGCGATGCCAATATTCTTCCCACCAAGCTGCAGGATCAGATCTACGACATCGGCAGACAGCAGAGATCCGCAAACGATGCTGTGAGGGCTACAGTAAAGGCTGTTCCGACGAAAGCAACCGGGAAGTATAAGAAGGTTATCATCGAGGGTAAACTGTCCAATCTGACCGGAGATGCCGCCAAGAAGCGCAAGGCTGAGATTGCCTACGTTGATCGTGTGGCAGACACCTTTGCCGGAACAGCTGTCCATGTATATGAGTCTTACGAAAAGAACGGCAAGCGGTACTACAAGGACAACAGCGGCAAAGAGCAGCTGGCACCCAATGGAAAGTATGTGAACGATGAGATCTGGGTAGACCTTAATTCCGGTGACAAGGGTGAGGGTATGATGCTGAACACCTTTGCACATGAGATGTACCACCACATTGAGAAGTGGAACAAACCCAAGGCACGGGAACTGGCTGAGTTCGTGGTCAAGGAACTGGGACTGGAGAGCGTGGACAAGGCTGTACAGGCACAGATTGAGAAGGCCAGAGCAGCTGGATATGGCGAAGAACATTTCAAGGGAATGACACCGGATCAGGCCCAGAATGAGGTCTACATGCGAGCCATGAGCGACTTTGTGGCTGACTCTCTGGAAACCATGTTCACCCGTGGTGATCCTGCCAAGGCCATTGCCAATCTGAAGAAGGAAAACAGAGGCCTGTTCGATCAGATCAAGGCGTTTATCGATGAGTGGATCTCCAAGGTCAAGAAGTTCTATTCCGATAAGACTATCTCCCAAGAGGGCGCGATGGTTGCCCAACTGGAGAAGTTCGAGCAGCTGCAGCAGTTGTTCATGGAGGCCATGGCTGGAGCCGGTGAGAACTACAATGCTTCGCTGGAGTCCATTACTCCCGGTGAGGCTGGCATCATGGTGAATGAGGCTGGAGATCCTGTCGCCATGAGTACCGAGGACGGCAGCGTGATGCTGAGTATTCGCACTTACGAAGAAGACGGACGGGAAGCATTCCGGAAGTATCTGGATAAGTGTGTCACCAGCAACCGGCTGACCGAAGCGGAAGCCAAGGAAATGCGTGACGGTATCGAGGAAATCTACAATACCTGCAAGGAATTCAAGGACAAGTATGCACCCTTCAGCGCATGGTCTGATGCCGAAGTGATCCGGGATACCCGTGGCAGACCTGTGTTCAGCGTGGTCACCCCCAACGGCGACTACAAAATGAACCTGGATTTCTCTCTGGTATGTAAGAAGCGCAGAACCCTGGATGCGGTATTCAATGAAATGTCTAGACGGGGTATCATCGATGACTTCGAACTGGGTCAGAAGAGCGTGGTCAAGATCAATGAGATCATCCGCAAGTATGGTCTGGAGACTGCATGCTCTCTGTGTTTTGTAGATGCCAAGAGATTCCGTCAGGCATCCATGGCAGATTCTTTTGTACGGCTCTACAATGAACTGGTAGAGAGTCTTGTACCCGAAGATCAGAATGGCAACATCGACCACTTCAATTTCTCCGGCTATGAAACCATCAAGAAAGTGGACGGCGGCATTGATACCTGGGCTAATTCACAGCTGGACTTCTCCCATCTGGACGATGTCATGAAGCGGTACGGCAAAGGTACCGTGGAGCATAAGGCTGCGAAGTACATCAAATCCCGGCCGGAAGCCAGAAAGCTGCTGCTGCGTGGCGATTTCATGTCCTCCCAGGGCTTTGATGCAGTGAAGACCCAGAACAAGGACATTCTGAAACTGTACAACTCCAAGAAGGGCACCGGCGGCCCAAAGGCTGCGTTCGGTGATGTGCAGTATCTGAACGAGATCATCAAGAAGGAAAGAACCTGGACTCCTTCCAAAGCCTATGAGGTTGGCGGCATCAGAATTCAGTCTTTCTCTGATTACGTTCCCAGAATGGTATTCGACTACACCCAGATGATCTACGATCTGGCTGCGAGAAAGCTGCCTGCTCATGCCTACACCAAGGAATCCCTGTTCGTAAAGCAGTTTGGTCTGACCGGCGTGAAGATCAACATGTCCCTGATCCCTGCGGTGGCAGAGGGCGGCATTGCTGCCGGTCTGGATGCCAAGGGTAACTATGTCTGGGCAGGAGAGTCTTTCAACTACGATGAGGCTGTGGAAATTCAGAATACAGAAGGCTATTCCGAAAACTGCGGTACCATCTGCGTGGGTGTTTCCAAGCAGCACATCGAAAAGCTGCTGAGAGATCCCAACATCCGCATGGTTATTCCTTACCACAAGTCCGGTCTGAATCCCATCGTGGCCCACATGAACAAGATTGCAGAGTTCACGGACTACACCAACGACCAGAGAACCAAGGGCAAGGACGGCAAGGCGGTCAGCAAGGACTTCAACTTCAACGAAGCAGTGAAGAGAACCGGCGATCCCAAGGCCGCTGCCGATGAATATCTGAAGTGGTGCGCAGACAACGGTTATACCGCCAAGTTCGATGAGTTCAAGGGAGAGGATAACTACTACAAACTGCTGGAGGACTTCACCCTTTACGACAAGGACGGCAAGTACGTTCCACAGCGTGAGGTCAGAGCGGTATTCCCCAAGGAGGGAAATGCGTTCGGCACCATGAAGGATCTGATCAAGGCTGGTCTGGAAGAGGATGCCATCGTTGAGGGCAAGCGGGACAAGAATCTGTCTTCCATCGTGGATGAGATCCAAAAGACCCTGCCCAAGACTGAGGCTGAGATCAGCGAGGAGCAGGTGGCACAGGCAGACCGGGATTTGGAGGCATTTTCCCTCCGCAATGAAAAACTGACGAATCGGCAGATTCTGGAGCAGCTGGACATTGCCAAGCGGAAGCCATGGGAGAGGGATCACCTTCAGCGGTACCAGGAACGCAGAGAACTTCTGAGCCAGGAGAAACCCAAACTGGATACCGTGAATGCACGGATCAAGGAACTGTCCGCAGATCCCAAGCAGAACAAAGCAGAACTGACTCAGCTGAAGGCAGAGGCCCGTGCGCTGAAGCGCAGCGTGGACTCTCTGAGCCGTAAGATCCGGGAGCAGGAACAGTCTGAGATGTTCAAAAGAATCGCGACTGAGGAACGGCTGCGGCTCATGAAAGAGACTGGGAAGAATGCGCAGAAGTCTTATAAGAATGAGCAGCGCAAGATGGTTGAGGCCATGAACATGGATCAGAGAATGATTCGTGAGATGCTGACTGGCACTCAGAGTCTGATGAGCCGGATGGAGGATAACTTCATCGATCTGGTAAAGGCTTATGAGAACAAGGAAATTGACCGTAATACCATGCGGACAATGTTTGTGCAGCTGGGACAGGAATATGACCAGCAGACCAAGGATACCAAGATCTGGGATAGAGAGTTCAGCCGTCTGATGAAGATGTATGACGAACTGTCCGAAAAGTACATTAAAGACACCGGTGATGCCAAGAAAAAGATCGAACGGCTGGAGGCGACCATTGCTAAACAGAGAGCAGATGCCATTGAGAGAACCAAGGCAAGGGCAGAATCTGCGGAAGTTCAGAAACAGCGCAAGCATGTGGAAGATAACGCAAAGAAGCTGATGAAGATTCTCGCAAATCCCACGAAGGATGCACACGTTCCAATGGCACTGCAGGAACCACTGCAAAAATTCCTGGACAGTATCGACTTTACTTCCAATCGGTATGCTTCTGGTGGCTCTGCAACCATCAAAGACAGATCTTACACCAATGCACTGGCTAAAGTCCGTGATGCGATCAAGGGTCAGAGAACGGCGTTAACTTCCGAAGATGGCGTATTTACGCTGGACGTTCCTCCGGAGTTTACTGACGAAATTGATAAGCATATCAAAATGGTCAGTGATGCTACAGAGGGACTGGATCTGACTACTAAGCGAGTTTATGAAATGACCGGTGCGGAACTGAAGGATCTGAACTACATTCTGAATACCATCAACAAGGCTATTCGGGATATCGACCGGATGCACATGCAGGGTGAAAAAGCCAGAACCAGCGGCCTTGCCAGGGATACCATGCAGGAAATGCAGAACCGGAAACCTATCAAGGGCGAAAAGGGAAACTGGTTCGTGTGGAACAACTACACCCCGTTCCATGCATTCCGGCGGTATGGCAAAGCGGCTCTGAAGATCTTTGATGGACTCAAGGCAGGACAGGCGAAACTGGCGCGAACTATTGACTCCGTAGTTAAGTTCACCGAGAAAACCTATACTGCAAAGGAAGTCAAGGAATGGGAACGCACCCGGCATGAAATCAAGCTGGATTCCGGTAAGACCGTTACAATGTCTTCTGCGCAGATCATGACCTTCTGGTGTCTGAGCCACAGAGACCAGGCAATTCCCCACATGCATGGAGCCGGTATCCGCATGACTACTCTGGAGAAGTTTGTCAACAAGGCAAATTCCCAGAACGAACTGGTGCAGAAGGATCACTTCTCTCTGACACTGGAGGATGTGAACAGAATCAATCAATTGCTGACAGATCGTCAGCGGACGGTTGCCCGTGAGATGCAGCAGTTTATGCAAAACTTCGGCGGCAAGTTGGTCAACGAAATCAGCATGGCACGATGGGATTTTATGTCTGCTACCGAGAAGGATTACTTCCCAATCGATACGGTAGAAACCAGCAGAGATGTGAAGAATCCGGATCAGAAGAAGACAAGCCTGTTTGCGCTTCTGAACAAGTCCTTTACAAAAGCACCAGTTCAGAACGCACGCAACGCTATGGTAATCGACTCCATCTTCAATGTATTTGCAAACCACATGAGCGAAGTTGCTGAGTACAATGCCTTTGCGCTGCCTCTTGTGGATACAATGAAATGGTTTAACTACCGGGAGAATGTTGATGTTGGTGAAGGCCACATCCATGATGTAGGTGTGAACAGAGCCATTAGGGATACCCTTGGCACAGAAGCCATACAGTATTTCGTTGATCTCATGACCGACATTAACTCCAGCCAAAAGGCGGGACGGCATGAGGATTTCTTCGGAAAGATTCTGGGCAGATCCAAAGCAGCTAGTGTTGCTTGGAACACAAGAGTTGCTATTCAGCAGATCTCTGCACTTCCTCGAGCCAGCATGATTCTGAACTACAAGAGTCTGATAAAGGGTGCTTCGAAGGTCCGGCTGAAATATGCCACACAGGAAATGATGAAGTATTCCGGAATTGCACTGTGGAAGAGCATGGGCTACTACGATCTGAACGTTGGTAAGAGTGTGGAGCGGCAGATTAAGGGTGACACCAGTATCGTTGATAAGTTCAATGAAGCGGGCATGTGGCTTCCCGGAAAAATGGATGAGAGAACCTGGGCAAGAATCTGGATTGCTACGAAGGATCAAGTTCAGAACACCACCCATCTGACCGGTGAAGATCTTCTGCAGGCTACTGCAAAGAAGTTTGAAGAAGTTGTTTACGAAACCCAGGTTGTTGACTCTGTGCTTACCAAATCTTCCTTTATGAGAGATAAAAATCTGTTTATCAAGGAAGCAACCTCCTTCATGGCAGAACCTACATTGGCAATCAATATTCTGATGAGCGCATTCCAGGACTATGAGGAAGGCCACAGCAGAAGCGAAAAGGTGAAGCGTGGTCTGATGATTGGCTTCACAGGATATGCTCTTGCAGGAGTTGTCAACGCACTATTAAACAGCTTTAGTGATGCGTGGAGAGACGATGACGAATTCGAAGATTACTGGGAGAAGTACCGGCAGGCGTTGTTCGGAGAGAAATTCTTTGACGGAAATCTGTTCGGCGAACTGAATCCCATTGAGAAAATCGCATTCGTCAAAGATATCCTGTCTGTCGCAAAGGGAAATGAGCCTCACAGCACATATTCCAAACTAATGACTGATGCAGTGAATCTGATCAATTCTTATCAGTCTATTGCAGATGGTAAAGGTTCCAAAACTGCCTATGGTGTCGTGTATCAGACTCTGCAGTATCTCAGCACTGCAAGCGGTGTAGGCATGTCCAATATGACCCGTGAAGTTATTGATGTCTGGAATAACACCATCGGCAAAATCAATCCGGAAAAGCGCATCCTGCGGCACAAGCCAGATAACGGTGACGAACTTCTGAATGCGATCCAAAAGGGTACTGAAGAAGATATCCAGAGAGTCTTTGGTCGCTTTGAAAACCAGCAGAAGGCTGAGAGTGCCCTCCAGAGTGCCATCCGCGCAAAATATGTATCCGGAGAAATGACCGCAGAGGAAGCAGAGGAAATGCTGACCACATACTTTGACCGGGACGATGAGTTCGAAATCTACTGGCTCATGGAAGAGTGGGATTATGCCAAGGAAAACGACGGTTCCTCCGATGGTTATACCAAGTACGGCAGCCTGTATGATGCAATCGAGACCGGAGAGTACGAAACCGAGATCGCCCGGTTACTGGAGCATGGCGCAGATGCATCTACCATCCGCAGTCAGATCACCAGAGAATACCGCAAGCAGTATATGGCTGATGAAACTGCCCGGGAAGATATCCGTGAGAAGCTGTTGCCTGTCTATGAGGCAACCGGCATGTATGTGGATGACATTGAGGATAAGTTCAATGACTGGAACTTCGAAGCTGAGTACGGCATGACCTACGGCGAATTTAAGGCTGAATACCGTGAGGGTATGGTCACCGAAACCGAAATGCGTGAGGCGATGAAGTTCTACGGGCTTATGAACTACGAAATTGCTGAAGAGATTCGTGGTCTGAACGACGAAATCAAGTTCGTAAATCAGTACGACATGACACTCACTGATATGAAGGATGCCTACGATCACGGCGATGTCACCCGCAATCAGATGACCAATGCGCTGGTATTCTCCGGAATGACTCAGATGGAAGCAAGAGAATGGGTAAAGGAAAGAGATATTGAAAACCGTTTGGGTATCGACTACGCCAAGCTGGACGATGCCTACAAGCACAACGATATTTCCAGAGCTACCCTGTATAATGCAATGATCGAACATGGAGCAACCAAACAGGAGGCTGACGATGCAATCCTAGGCTATGACTGGCTGAAGAAACATGTCAATAGGTATCCTGATCTGGCTATCAGTGATGCGAAGAAGTTTGCTGTCAGAATCAGCACCAATGCTCCGGATTACACTCTGGAGGACTTCGGTGTTAAGATTGATGATTACATTCAGTATTCCAAACTGAGACCTGACTGTAAGGGTGTTGATAGGAATGGCGACGGTCAAGCTGACTCTGGAACGAAGCGCGATGCGATCTTCAGTATGATCGATTCTCTGCCGATCTCCAGTGAAGCGAAGGACGGTCTGGCACTGATCGATTACGGCATGAAGAGCATCAAGAAAAATGCTCCTTGGCACTAAATAATGAAAGGATGGGGGATTACACCCCCATCTTTTTTTATTATAGCATTGCCTCAAAAGGAGGCGATAACCATGATGCAGGGAGATTCCTATAATCTGGGATTTCGGGTGATGAACAATGCCAAGAATGTTGTCACACCTATTGATATACAGGATATGGAAATCACTATCGGCCATATCCGGAAGACATACCGGAACGCACAAATCACATTTGACGGCAGCCGGTGGCTGTTTCCTATCAGTCAGAGTGAGACATTTGGATACTGGCCCAAAGTGGTCGATGCGCAGATCCGGATTCTGTGGGCGAATGGTACGCTGGAAGGTAAGAAGATTCACGGTGTCAGGATTAATGAGAGTATCAGCAAGGAGGTACTGTGATGACGGAATATGGTAGCGGCGGTGATCTTACCGTCATTATGGAAGGGCCTTTCTCCGGCTCTGGCGGCTCTGAATCGAAAATTTCTACCATCAGCGCACCGGCGGAGAACTGGAAAGGCGGCACAAGTCCCTATTCCCAGGTAGTCGCTGTTGAAGGTGTCAGCGTAAATACAAAGGTGGAAATTCAGCTGAGTGTGGAACAGATCCAAATGTTTCGAGACAAAGGCTATGACATCTCGTTCACCATTGAAAACGAAGACGGCATTGTAACATTGTTTGCCATTGGCAGCAAGCCTGATATGGACTGTGAGTTCCAGGTTGCATTATCGGGGGTGATTGCAGTATGAAAATAAAAGGAAATACCATATCCATTCACCAGGAGAGCCTTCCTATAAAAGGTGGGACTATGGAAGGCACAGTGAACATGAACAATCATCCGTTGGAAGGGATATCCGATCCTGTAAAAGATGATCAGGCCGCAAACAAGAAGTTTGTGGAAGATTCTGTGAAAGATGTAAAGGAAATCGCCGACCAAAAAACCGGAAAGGTAAGCATCCAGGTGACACTGAAAGCGGACAGCTGGGTGGATAACAAGCAGTCTGTATCTGCAAAAGGTGTGACAGCGGATAATGATGTGTTTATCACAGCGGCCCCGGACAGCTATGTTGCTTATGCAGAAAGTATGATCTACTGTTCTGCACAAGAAAAAGACTTGCTGACTTTTGCTTGTGGCGAAGTGCCATCAAAACAGGTAAATGTCAATGTGATCATTTTCACATAAGGGGAGGCACTGTATGATCTTTAACTTTGGCCCATGGGAAACGAAACGGCTTCCCGTTCTGGACGAGAACTTTCCTGCTGATGTGAAAACAACAATCGGAAAAGCGGCTACCTTTACCGTGGTATTTTCTGAAGAAGGCAAGCCGGATGTATATACCTACCAGTGGTATGTGAACGACAGCCCGGTTGATGGGGCGACGGCAGCCAGCTACACCAGAACAGCCCCGGCCGTTGGAACAGAAACCATTTACTGTGTGGTGACGAACAAGGCCGGATCAGTGCAAAGTCGGACAGCAAAACATACTGTTACTACGGAGTATGTTTTCAAAAACGGAACTTTCTATAATGGCGGTAGCTGGGACTGGACACACAACAGTGATACCTATGCTGTTTGTGAAGTTACTGATACCTGGCATCTTGGCGTAGATGGTAGAGGCCATTTCGGTGCAACCTGGACAACGAAGCCGGTATCCACAATCGGAAAAAATAAGCTGATTTTTACAGTATCTGCCACTGATACTACGGGAAATAACGAAACCGGATACGGCGTAGGTGTGGTATATGTAGGTATCACTGACAGTAACAATCTGGGGAATAAAACTATGGTTGCTGCAGTCAGTTTCAGACCATTTGATAACTTTAACAGCAGGGAGTACGTCGTAGATTTGTCCTCTGTGAACGGTTCTTATTACGCAAAAATCCTGATTGACAGAGAAGGCGTATACGACCAGGATCATGTGTATGTGTCGGCAATTCGTTTTGAGTAAAGGAGGGGTGTTATGAAAATCTATATTGATTCCGATTTTCGCTGTCACACCGCTCCTGCTGATAATCTACGGGAGTTCGATGTACCGTTTTTTGACGATAAGTGCACTGCTCTGATTGAGGGATACCGATATGAACCGTCCGGAGAAGGTCGGAACGACGAAGTGTATCCCTATGACCGGATCACTCCTGCGGTAGATTACACTCTGCTGAAAATCGCCCAGGACCAGTATGAACAGGATATTACAGAGGCAGCGGCTTCTTACTGGGAAGGAGTGAATGCTGTATGAATCTTAATCAGATGAAAGAATGGGCATTTAAGCAGGGAAGGGCGGATGCACTGGAAATCCAGGAAAAGTCTCCGCAGATGACCGGTACGGAACTGAATGCTGCAGATGACCGCATACCACGATTTCGGGATGCAATCAAGCGAAAGAATATGCTTGACCGAAAGGCAGGACAGCAGGACGGCTTTGTGTGTTTGTCCACTGCAGGACGGGTGGTTCGGCTTATTCAGAATTATAACAGCGATATTTACCAGGAAGAACCGGAAAATCTGCCCGCTCAGTACCGGTTCGTGTGGTCTACAGACCCCGCTAAAGCAAGACCTTTTATTGCCAGTTCCACCAGTTACTACAATACTGGAGACTGCTGCCTCAACAAAGCGGGAGAACCCAGACGAAGCAAGATCGATGCCAATGTATTCGATCCCGATACTTCCCCAGAATTTTGGGAAGACCCCTATGCTGTATGACGATTATTACGATCATGATGTATCTGGATTATTGGAGGATTACTGATGACGAATAAACAGAGACAGCATTTACTGGCCTATCTTGGGTATTACGAGATGAACGTGGACGGATACTGGGGCAGTGGCAGCAGGGAAGCCTGCAAAGCATTCCAGCGAGACCTGAATCTGACCGTAGACGGCTACGGCGGCCCGGAGACGGACAAGCAGCTGCGGTATGCTGTGTATAACGATCTGGAGAAAACGGAGCCGGAAGAGGATGCGACCGACAATAATGTCGGTGACAAAACAGGTACCTTCTGGGACCATATCCGTTACTGGAAACGGGAAGAGTTCCGTTGCCGGTGCGGTGGCAAATACTGCAACGGATTTCCCGCAGAACCCGACCAGACACTTGTGGAACTGGTGGATGATATCCGGCACAAAGCAGGAAGACCCGGTATTCCATCCAGTGGTCTGCGGTGCAAAACCTGGAACAGCATCCAGGGCGGCGTGGCCAACAGCGACCATATGAAAGGAAAGGCACTGGACTTCTCTATTGAGGGTATGTCCGGCGCACAGCTGCTCTCTCTGGCACTGGCAGATCCGAGAACCCGATATGCATACATTATCGATGGCGGCTGGGTTCATGTAGATGTCGAGTAGGGGAGGTGAGTCCGATGGAGTGGGAAGAAGTCGTGCAGTGGGCAAAGGATATCTGCACCATTGCAACATTCCTGGCATTGGTCATCAAACCTGTCCGTGAGTGGTTGTTTGGTTTTGGAGCCATCCGGGACGGCTTGCGGAGCATCCTTCGCAGTGAAATCACCCGGATCTACTACCGGCATCACGATGATCAGAAGCTGAAGGAATATGAATTCAAAAACATGGATCAATGTTACGATGCGTACAAAGCACTGAAAGGAAATTCCTTTGTCGATAAGATTCACGATGAGATGAAGGAATGGGATGTCGTATAAGGAGGAACTTTTATGATTGACTGGAAGAAGAAACTGACCTCCAGAAAGTTCTGGATGGCAATCGTTGGCTTTATCACCCCTCTGCTACTGGCTTTCGGTCTGGCAGAAACTGAGGTGTCTCAGATTGTCGCAATCATCATGGCCGGTGCTGATGTTGTCGCCTACATCATTGCCGAGGGCCTGGTGGATGCTGGCAGCAAGTAATTGAACGACCTTGTTTGGACAACAAAACGGCTTGGGGCATTTATCGAAGCTGCGTGTCTGAGCGAGGACGAAAAGGATGTACTTGCAGACTGGGTCAATCACCACAGCCCTGCATGGTCTGCGGAACACCGTTCCATGTCGGAAAGTAAGGTAGGAAAGATCCGGACAAAGATCCGACGAAAGTACGATGTCGTGCAGCAGGAATATCCGGAGATCTTTCCACCACGAATCAAATATGGATAACCCCTTCCCGTACTGGGAGGGGGTTGTTTTTGTACAGAAATCGTAGCGAACAACGGCAGATACACGGCGGTAAAAAGCCTCCGAAATTTAGTACCGTAAGGGTGGATCAGAGGAAATCTGGTACTAAATTTTCGGAGGTATTTTTTATGATTGAAGTCGAAAAGGATTTCGCTTCCAAAGGTGTAGCCGGTGCCGGTCTGGGTCTGGGTATCGCTGGTACTGCACTGG
>JAFOBK010000137.1 GCA_017381835.1 Oscillospiraceae bacterium
AGGCCATAGTCCAGAAGGTTGAAACTGGGCTGTTCATAGTCATCCGGGCTGTCGAAGCTGACCTGCTTTTCTGCATAGAGGGTTTCATTGTAAGCGCACATCTCATCCCAAAGCTGCTGGTAAGGTATGGTTTCTTCGGTAGGGTCGATGCTTGGGGTTTCTTCTCTGGCATCCACTTCACTTAGAAACAGCTCCGCAGCTTGTCCCGCTTGCCGATCAATGAGGAATCCGTTGAGAACAGGAAACAACAGCAGGCACAATCCCAACTGGAATACACACATCATCAGCACAAAGATGACCTTTCTGAACATCTTACCGCCTCCGGGAGAACCAGATGACACCGCCGAGAATGGCAATCAGACATACAATGGTGAACCCGGTGAGAATGCCGTTTACATACTTTTCTTCCCATGTAGAGGTAACAGCTTCCTCCACAGTGATTTCTGCGGTAATCTGCTCCGCTTCCTCATAGGGAATACGGGTACCACGAACCAGAAGCCGGTGGGTGTTCACTCCGAAGGGGGTGCAGGTAACAAGGGTACAGTAATCTTCTCCGGTGATGATACCCAGATGGGTGGTATCGTGGGGCAGCACAACGTTGATGGCATCCACCTGATAGGCCAGAATCTCATCCAGAATTTCCAGATAGAACACATCACCCTCTTTTACAAGATCGAGGTCGGAGAACATCTTCTGATTTGCCATACCGGAATGGGCAGTCAGAACTGTGTGGGTGCTTTCACCGCCCACAGGAAGGGATGTGCCAAGCAGATGTCCGATACCGATCTCCAAAGTATCTGCATCGGTGCCATGGTAGATAGGCAGGGTCACGGCAATGTTGGGAATCTCCACATAGCCCATGATGCCGTTTCCGGTGAGATTCAAAAGGGTGCCATAGTTCTCGGAAGCGCCGGTAAGTGCTTCATTGCTGAAAGCATCTTCTGCCTGCACTCCGGATACCAAGGTTTCATTGTAGGCAATGGCTTTTTCTCTGGCGGCAATGATTTCTGTTTTGTCGGCCTGCGCTACCTGTTCCTGGTAGGCGGTGTGAATTTCCGACTGGTGCCGCTGGTTATAGCGGTTGGCGATGAGAGGATAGAGAGTCAATCCCAGCGCCAGCAGAAACAGCAGCGCAGCAAGGACAATGATCAGAACTTTCTTTTTCATAACTCCTCCTTGGATGGGAAATCCCCGGAGGGATTTCCCTCCGGGGTTCAGAGTGAATTACTGCTTGGACTTCTTACGGCAGGCGATGAAGATGATGAAAGCTGCGCCAGCCATCAGCATGATGCCGCCCACAGTGAACATCCAGGTGCCGTTGTCACCGGTCTGGGGCAGGTCGAAACCGGAAGTGTTGATAACGGTCAGAGGTGCTGCTGCATTGGCAGAGCCATCATCCACCAGCATGGTCACAGCGTTGGTGTCCACGATAGCGGTGGCAGTCATATAGTTGTGGGCAAGCTGGGTCTGGGGAATGTTGGCCAGAGTCAGATCCAGACCGCCGTTGTAAGCATAGCGGGGATCGTTCTGCAGAACACCCAGCACATCCTCGGAGTAAATGTCACAGGGACGGGAAGCATCGTCGGATGCGGTGATGGTCACATGAATGTCCTCGTTCAGCAGGGTGTAGCCATTGGCAGTCTCAATTTCAGTGATCACATACTCGTCATCCTCACAGCCCTTCAGCATGATGTGACCGAAAGCATTGCCCATGGTGACGGGGCTGAAAACGGTGCCGTCAGCTTCGTCTGCAACATGGCCGGTGACGTAGTAAACACCCTCTGTCTCGTTCAGCTTGGCAGTGACCCAATACTTGTCGGTGGCATTGTAAATCATGAACTTAACATGGTCATACATACCGGTTTCCTCGGCGGTTTCAGCATCGGTATCGGAGAACAGCTTGGTCAGATCAATGCCGAAGCTGTAGACATGGCAATCGTCGATCAGAGTGTCATAGAAATCGGAGCTGGTACGCTTCCAGGTCAGGACAACCTTGTTATCGTTGCCGTTCTGACCATAGACGAAAGTGGTATCGGAGTTGATGGTTGCGGTGTAGGTGATTCGCAGGGTGTAGTTGGAGTAACCGGCATACAGCTTGCCGTTGACGTTCTCGGTATCGCCGTTGATTTCAGCCAGACCTGCGGCGGTGACGTCGATGGTCATGTGACGGTCATCATCGGAGTAGCTGACGGTGAACTTGCCATCGTCCTGGTTCCAGGTAGTAACCTTATCGGTGCAGCCCTTGTCGGTGAAGAACTCGATCTTAACGTCCTTCAGATCCTTGTTGTAGGACAGACCTTCGCAGATGGAATCGTAGAAGTTGTAGGTGGTCAGAGCGGTGGCCTTGGAGGTGATGGTGGGCAGGCCGGACAGAATCTGGTATTCCATCACGTCACCGGCAGAACCGGTAGCATTGTGGGCAAAACCATCGGTGATAACAGCGGAGCCGTTGTTCTTGCCGGTGTCCTTGCTTGCTTCACGGACTTCCTTGGTCAGTTCGGGGATACCAGTCTCATTCTTGGGGTAAACGGTCACATCGTAATTCCACTGATGACCGCCCTCGGGGGAGGTGGAGTTCTCATCGCCGGAAACGGTGGTCATGGGCAGGGATACGAAGAAAGGAGCGGTGGTGCTGGTGATGGATTCACTGGTCTTGGTTTCCAGAACCAGCCACAGGCCGGTATCCAGACCCTCAACCTTTGCCTTGCCGTATTCGTTGGTCAGATCCATGGCAACAGCGCCATTGCTGGATGCGATATAGCTTTCCAGAGCGTTCTTGACGGTGGTAGCATTTTCAGCGACTGCATCAGCCAGTGCCTTGTTCAGTACATCGGAAGTGTAGTAATAGTTGTTGGAGTCCAGCTTGTCGGTGGCATCTGCATTTTCATAGCGGTTTGCACCGTTTTCCAGACCGATGGCCTTCAGCAGATCCGCAGAAGCAGTCTTGTCAAAACCATACAGAACCTGAGTCATGTTGTACTCGGGATGGTCGTCATTGGTGGACTCGGTGAAGGTCACAATGTCAGCAACCCGCAGCAGGGTAAATTCCACACCCTTCAGTGCGTAACCATAGGCAGTCTGACCGTTGCCCAGGGTGCTGCCGTTGCTGCCGCCCAGAACGGATTCTACATAGCTTTCCTGCCAGCCCGTGGAGGTGAAGGATTCATTGTTCCAGACGCCATCTTTCACGGCGTTGGTCCAGTCGTATTTGAAGATGGTCAGAGAGCAGTCGTTTTCATGGTTGATGGTAGCATCCGCAACTTCGGCAGCGGAAACGGAGAGAACGGAAGAGAAGCACATGATCAGTGCCAGACACAGGGTGATAGCTTTCATAAACTTGTTTTTCATGGTGATGTTTCCTTTCAAAATCAGTTATTGTTTTCAGATAGTGAGACATTGGGGCAGCAAAAAAGCCAGGGGCGATCCCTGGCTTGATAGAAACGATATTTCATTACTTACGTTCCTTTCGGTAGGAATGGATTAACAGGATGGAGCATATGCAGATGCACAGCAGATGGGAGATACGGAAAAATGCCGCAGCGGAAGAACCGGTCTGCGGCAGAGTGAAGATTTCACAGTTTACTACCCGAAGAGAGACAGTCAGTTCCTCACCGGGGAGCTTACCTTCAAAGGCAGGCTTGGACAGGAGCGTGTATCCTTTCGGTGCTTCCAGTTCCGTTACCCGGTAATAAAGTCCCGGATGCAGATTTGGCCATTCCAGAAGTCCGTTCTTACCGGAGATTAAACAACCGTCCTCAATGTTGGGATTGGAGCATTTACCTCCGCCCAGTGTTTCAGAATATTCAATGGGCCACCACAGGGAGCCGTCCTTACTCCATTCCAGCAGGAACTTGGCACCGGCAAGGGGTTCTCCACGGGAATCCACCTTCTCGATGGTGATGGAGCCTGAGCGCATGGCATTGGTGAAGCTGACCTGTACCGTTTCACCTGCCTTGACCGTAATGGTCTGGGGGTTATCGCTGGTGCAGTAATAGAAGCTGTCCTCCGGGATCAGTTCCTTTACCGTGTACTCTCCGGGCTGAAGTTTGCCGGTAAGAATCAAGCCGCTGGCATTGGTGGTAAAGGGAGAACCTTCGATTTCCTTTCCGGAAGCATCAGTAATACGGAACTGCCAGCCATCCAGAGTGCCGCCATCCGACATGGACTTCTGAATCTGGATTTTGCCATACTGGGTATTGGTATACGATACCTCTACCTGAGAACCGGCGGTGACGGTGACTTCCTTTTCCACAACGGCATCGTATTCCCAGTAGGTGTCATCCCGGTCATGGATTTCACGAATGAAATACTGCCCAGGCAGGAGCATATCGGAGTAGGCATATCCGTCTGCACCGGATTTGACCGTATCCACGGCATTTCTCTCTGCATCCAGAATTTGGAAACTCCATCCTTCTGCAGAGCCATTCACCGCATTTTTGGTAATGCGGATGTTGCCATAGTGGGTATTGTGGAAGGTCACGGTTGCCGTTTTTCCTGCTTCAATGGTGATGGTTTTTACTTCGGGATCGCAGACCCAGTAGGGATCGTCAACAGGGATTTCCTTTGCGTACAGTGTTCCAACAGACAGATCGGAAACCGTAACAGAACCATCTTCACCTGTTGTGAACGGAGAGCCAGATACAGCCTTGGTACAGGCGGCGTCGGTATACAAACCAATCTGCCAGCCAGACAGATGTTCACCGCAGCTTGTTTCCTTCATCAGCTTTACGGAGCCGGTGTTCAGCTTATTCTGGAAGCTGACTTTGGTTGTAGCGTTGCCGGTAATCGTTACTTTCTGGGGATTGGTGCTGGCACAGGTATAGAGTGCATTAATGGTGCTGTCGGTGTGACCGATTTCCTTAACGTAATAAGTGCCGGGTTTCAGATCTGTCACAGAAATTTTACCTGTGGAATCTGTTGTGTGAGGGCCGGACACAAGCGTAGAACAGGAAGAATCCGAATAAATACTGAACTGCCAGCCTTCCAGATTCTTGTCATCCTCAGTACTCTTGGTCAGATTCAAAGTGCCGGTATTCAGCTTATTGGAGAAACTGACAGAGGCAGTATTGTTTGCGGTAATGGTGATCTTCTGAGGGTTTGTGCTGGAACAGTAGTACAGTGCATTTATGCTGCTGTCTGTGTGTCCAATCTCCTTAACATAGTAAGTTCCGGGCTTAAGGCCGGTGACAGAGATCTTGCCGGTGCTGTTGGTGCTATGCGGTCCGGACACCAGAGTTGTGCAGGAACTGTTGCTGTAAATACTGAATTGCCAGCCAGAGAGGTTTTTGCCATCTTCCGTAGTTTTGGTCAGTGCTAAGCTACCAGTATTCAGCTTGTTTGTAAAACTGACAGAAGCTGTGCTGCCTGCGGTGATGGTAACTTTCTGGGGATTTGTACTGGAACAGTAGTACAGTGTATTGATGGTACTGTCAGTGTGGCCCAGTTCCTTCACATAATAGGTGCCTGCAGTCAGGTCGGTGACGGAGATCTTACCGCTGGAATCTGTAGTAAAGGGGCCTGCTGCCAAGGCCGTGCAAGCGCTGTTGGTGTAAATGCCAAACTGCCATCCGGATAGGTTCTTGCCATCTTCTGTTGTTTTGGTCAGACTCAAAGATCCGGTAGGATTCGGAGCATAGACCTTGAAGTATGCCGGGAGGGATTCATAGACCATATCTGTTTTGCAGGACATGAGCTTCTGCAGTTCCCGTTTTTCCCACACAAAGAAAACCTGCTGATCCAGACTGGGAACAGATTTTCCACCGGTAACAGTTGTACTGGAGATGGGGCCATTGGCTGTGATGGTCAGCTTGTTACCGCTGACAGAAAAGGTAAGCTGACTGGTGTTGGTAAAGGTGAACTGGCTGAGGATATTGTTGGTATCCGTCAGAGTGATGCTATACTTACCATTTCCATCCGGTTTCAGTTCATAGGTGGGAGCGGAGGATTTGGCACCGTTTGCAAAGCTGGGAATGGTGTAGTGCTGCTGCATCTTCGCCTGGATGTCCAGATAGGCATCATCCATGCCGTCCAGATAGAAGTTGGTTCCCCATACACTGGATGCACAGTAGAGGGACGGTGTAATGGCATCAAACAGAGTGGTGTCCCAGAGGGTATAAGGCGGATAGGGACTTCTCCAGCCACAAGCAATCTCCCAGACAATGGCCTGGGTTGCAGCATGGCGGCAGAGCTTTTCATACCGGAGGGACTGTTCATCCTTCTTACTGGCAATCTCTTTCTGACCATACAGAAGCGCAACGCCGATGGCTTCCACCTGATCCCGGTTGATACGGTACAAAGCACCGGAGCCATCCACCATGTCATTCACCGTATAAGCTGTGCCGTCATGTCCACCGGAGTTTGCCAGTTCCACACCGGGTTCGATGCAGTAGGCCACATAGTAGTTATTGGCATAGCCTGTCTGGTTCTTCAGATAGAGAGAATACAGCGGTAAAACCTTTTTGTGCTGCATATAACCCTGGGCAGGAATATCGATACCGCCATTGGGAAGCGTCAGATTGGCAAAGGCATTGGGTGCGCCGTTGATCTCTGCTTCTGCAATGGTGGCAATGCCGCTGTTTATCATAAACATAACAGGTGGCTCAGTGGTTTCTGTAGGAACTGTAGTTTCCTCAGTAGCAGCGGTAGTTTCCGGTGGCTCTGTGGATACGGTTGTTTCCACCGGTATGGTTGTTTCAGTGGGAATTGTGGTTTCTGTGGGATCGGTGCTGTCTGTAGCTTCTGTCTCAGCCGCAAAAGCTATGGGTATCACTCCGAAAGCCAGCACCAGAACCAAAAGGAGTGAGATACTTCGTTTAAGTGCAGTTGCCATGATGTTTCCTTTCATGAAAATAACCCCTGCCGATGATCGACAGAGGCTGCGTTGGAATTGTTTTGCTGGCACGGTAGCTATATCTTCTTTTCGGAGAGTACAGGTAGTTTGGAGGGGGTGAGGTGTGGAGAGGGGGAACCGCAGAATCTCCCGATTGCGGCACCGCCGAAAGGGTATACTACCCCCTTGTTAGTGGTATTCATCTTGTCTGTTCTCGCTGACGCTTTCGATAAAGCTCCAGTGCTTTGATGATGGTATCTTCAATCTTCTGCGCAGGCGTCCCCGGCGCAAAATACTTGCTGATACGGTCTTTGGGAATCTTGAATTGTTCCTTCTGATTGGGCTTCTCCTCCTGCATGATGGAGAAGATAACATCCATATTCAGTCTGCCTTCCTCGGAGAATTTCCGCATCTTGATGGCTTGTACGTGAGAGGGAGTGCAATCCTCTGTCAGCATGGTTTCGTGAAGATCCCGCTGTTCCTGTTGGGTCAGATAAGACAGTTCCACCGCAGGTCGCAGGGCAATTTGCAGCTTCTCTTTTTCTCTCAGTACAGAGTTGTCTACCAAATCCAGAAGTTCCGGAATAAGGGCTGTCAGACGGATGTAGCGGTATATCTGAGGCTGACTATCGCCGCTCTTTTCGCTGATTTGCTGTGCTGCGGTAATACCTTTCAACTTATTATCCAGTGGAGAAGAAGTCAAATCCGTACGCTTCCCTTGACGCTTCAGTGCATCCAACTTCATTTTATAAGCAAAGGCTTTCTCCGACGGCAGAAGCTGTTCCCGCTGTAAATTGGAATCCACCATAATAATGGTAGCTTCCTCGTCAGTAAGGTCACGGACAATACAAGGAATTTCCTCTTTCTCAGCAATCATGCAGGCTGTCATACGGCGATGACCGGCAACCATTTCAAAGCGGCCATCCTCTTTGGGACGGATGATGGCAGGAACCAAGATACCATGCTGCTTCACACTATCAGCCATTTCCATCATGCTTTCATCCATTCGGACTTTGAAAGGATGATTTGGGAACTCGTCAATCAGATCAACGGAAATCTCCTGTACTCTGGGCTGACTTGCAACCTCCCGTTCCTCCTGCGTGGAGAACAGGTCATCTAGTGTTGTTAGCAGACCTTGTGCGCTGTTTTTCGCCAATCTCCATTACCTCCTTTACAAGAGTACGGTAGGCTTCTGCGGCTTTACCCCTGGGTTCGTGCTTGAAAATGCTGCGGTCTGCTGTGCTGATCTCAGCAAGGCGAACTGTATCCGGCACAACCGCCTGCATGATGGGAAGGTGCTTGCCATAGGTGGCCTTTACAGATGCTATGATGTCCTTGCGGAAGTTGGTTTCATTTGCCATGGTCATGAAAACGCCGCCGATTTTCAGCTTAGGATTGATCTGCCGTTTGATGTTCTGTACCGTGTTGACAAGCTCTGTCATGTCCTCGGCGGCAAAGTATTCTGCCTGTACAGGAACCAGAACATAGTCAGAAGCGGACAAAGCATTGATGACCAGCATACCAAGAGAAGGTCTGCAATCCAGCAGAACATAATCATAATCCTGCTTGATCTCGTCAACGTACTGCCTCAGCACCGTTTCCCGGCTCATGACATTTACCAAGCCTACCTCGACAGCGGAGAGTGTGCGGTTTCCGGGAACAAAATCGAATCCCTCATGATGGGTCTGAATTTCCGGATGCTCATTGCCGCTGACACCTGCCACAATATTGTTCATAGCATTGCCCAGTGTCAGCGGCAAATCATTCGGTTTTCGCAGTCCCAGCATCTTTGTCAGGTCTCCCTGGGGATCTACGTCCACCAGCAGAACCTTCTTGCCCTGCATCGCCAGACCGGCACCCAGATTGTACACCGTGGTGCTTTTTCCAACACCGCCCTTCTGGTTGGCAACAGCAATGACTTTTGTTTTTGCCATTTGGGTTTCCTCCTAAAATAGATTTAGCCGTCTGCGGCAAGACAGACGGCTATGTACTGGAAATAGAAAAGCCGCCTACTTTGTAAAAAGTAAGCGGCTGAGGTATGTATTAAATTCTTTTCATAGGGGCGGCAATAACTTTCATCAAAAGGTCATCCACACAGTCAGTAAAGCGCCCTTGCTGAGTTAGTTTGTTTTTCATTTGCACAAGGCTCTTGATCAAAATGCTATGCTCGGATTCGTTCAGATACAAGTAATGTTTTTTCTTTAACATGGGATGCACCTCCTTTGTGTCCATTATAAGCAGTTTGAATGTGCTGTTTCAATGATACGAATCATGAGACCTTACACTCTCCGGGGTATGAACCCGGAGGTCGTAGGTTTTTACTCCTAACTTTTTTGAAAAGTGGGATTGGGTTTATTTGGGGTTTATAGCTATTAAAATACTCACAATTACTCGAAATTACCTGATATTTCTCAACAAATATGTTTTATTATTTTATCCTGTTTTAAGTTACTCACGCACTTTATTCTTACTCGCTAAAGTGTGCCAGTTTCTCATAACCCGGAGGTCGTAGGTTCGAGTCCTGCCTCCGCAACCATAAAAACCACGGCTTTGCCGTGGTTTTTCTCTGTTTCTGCAACTTTTTGTCATAGTATGATAATGGGGCAAACACCATTTTTGAACAACTTTGGAACAGTTGCCGCAAAAACTGGAATTTTGGAACACCGTCCGGGAATACCGGGCGGCTTTTTTTATGCCTTCTTCCGGAGCAGTAAATCCGCAATACACTCCGTTGCTTTTGCTTTGTTCTCTTCGATAATGTGGCTGTAGAAGTTTTCTGTGGTGTTCACACTGGCATGGCCCAGCTGCTTCGACACCGTTACAATGTCTGTGCCGTTTGCCAGGAGAACAGAGGCCACAGTATGCCGGAACGCATGAGGGTTGATGTGGGGCAGATTGTGGCGGCGGGAAAAGTCGTGGAGCCAGCCGGTGATGTTGTCCGGGTTCATGTTGCTGCCATCGTCCGTGGTGAACACAAAGCCGGTATGCCGCCACCGGTCACCGTTGGCGATCTGGAGCCGGAGCTGTTCCCTCTTGTGGAGCCGCAGGAGGTTCATGGTTTCAACGGGGAGATTCAGATAGCGGATATCGCTGG
>JAFOBK010000138.1 GCA_017381835.1 Oscillospiraceae bacterium
CGTATCCATCCCACCCGCATTGAGGACATGGTGGAGAAGGCTCGCCGCGAAGTTGACCGCACCATCCGCGAGGAAGGTGAGCGTGCTTGCTATGAAACCGGCGTCCACGGTCTGAACCCCGAACTGGTGAAGATCCTGGGCCGTCAGAAGTACCGTACCTCTTACGGTCAGAACGTGCTGAATCACTCCATCGAAGTTTCCCACATCGCAGGTCTGATGGCCTCCGAACTGGGTGTGGATGTGACCCTGGCAAAGCGTGCAGGTCTGCTGCATGACCTGGGCAAGTCCATCGACCATGAGGTGGAAGGCAGCCATGTACAGCTGGGTGCTGATCTGGCCCGGAAGTACAAGGAAAATCCCGTTGTTGTCAATGCTGTGGAAGCTCACCACGGTGACGTGGAGCCCAAGACTGTGATTGCTGTGCTGGTTCAGGCTGCTGACGCTGTGTCCGCTGCCCGTCCCGGTGCCCGCCGTGAGAATGTGGAAAACTACATTCGCCGTCTGCAGAAGCTGGAAGAGCTGACCGGCGGTTATCCCGGTGTTGAGAAGGCATTCGCTATCCAGGCAGGCCGTGAGGTTCGCATCATGGTCAAGCCCGAGGAAGTCACTGAGGACAACATGATCATCCTGGCCCGCGACATCGCAAAGAAGATCGAGGCTGAGCTGGAGTACCCCGGCCAGATCAAGATCAACGTGATCCGCGAGACCAAGGCGGTCGAATACGCAAAGTAAAAAACGAAGATGCGCTGCATTATGCAGCGCATCTTTTTTGCTGTGTCATTCCGAGCCAGTGCGCACACTGGCGTGGGAATCTCCTGGATATACGAGGGGATTGCCACACCAGCCTGCGGGCTGGTTCGCAATGACAATTAATAACTAAAAGCAAATTCCGAACTCTTCGGGGCGGAATCGGGGGCAGACATTTTCGGAGGAAGTGATCACGGAAGCGGCCAAAGTGGTGCCGATTTCCACGGACTCTGCCATGGTCTTGCCGTAGGTCATGCCGATGGCCACGCCGGCACAGAAAGAGTCACCGGCGCCGGTGGTGTCTTTTACATGCACCTTCTTGGCAGGACAGATACCCAGCTCGCCCTGTCGGTTGGCATAGACCGCGCCATCTGCGCCCATGGTGACGACCATGGAGGTGATATTGGCGGCTGCGATCCGCTCTGCCAGAATATCCCGCATTTCCTCAGGACGCTTGTCTTCATAATCATCCAAAAACAGAATGCCCGCTTCCTGCTGATTGCAGATGACGCAGTCAAACTGCTGCAGCAGATCTCTGCGCTCGGCGGCGATGCTCATGTTGGCAACCAGGGCAAAGGTTTTGACATTATGCTTTTGGGCAAGGGACAAGGTTCCCTTAATAATTTCCTTATCCAGACCTACTTCCAGCACCACAGAAGGAACCTTGGAGAAAATCTCATCACCCTTTTCTTCCAAAAGCTCTGCAATGGGATACATATTGGGCCGCTTGGAAATAGAACCTGCCACATCGCCGTTGTTGTCAAAAACCGCCAGCCAGGTACCCATGCCGTCAGGACGGGTCAGCACATAGTCGGTATTGACCTTGTGGTTGTTGAGCTTTTCAATAACAGCCTTGCCCATGGGAGAATCGTCTACGATACTTAAAAAGATGGGCCGCAGTTCCACATTGGCAATGTCCTCCACCACATTTCGGGCAACACCGCCGTGAACATATTCTACCCGGCCTGCATTGCGGCCGGTGGGGAGATAATTATCATAAGGGAAACCTTTGATGTCTACAAATGTTGCGCCGATGACTAAGATACCCATGGTATACCCTCCGTGTCGGTTTTTGTTTTATGATACCATAAAACTGTCGATTCGAACAGAGAAAATTACAATTACTATTGTTTGAGGTCCTAGCTTTCTATTGCGAACATAGTAAAGATGTGATAAAATATGACAAAATCCAAAAAGAAATGAGGAGAGAAATATGATTGGTTCCGGACTGAAAAAACTGGCTAAGGAAAACGGCATGACCGTTGCCCACGGTGTAGCCTACGGTTCTTATCAGGGCTTTGCCCTGACCATGAGTGAGGGCAATGGCTGGAAGGCACTGGAATTTGCTACAAGATTTCCCAACCCCGCGGATGAGGATGCTCTGAAGTATAAGCTGAATGCTGTGGATTTGAAGCGGACATATCGCGTTCGCGATCTGGTGATCGGCCAGCGCAGCGTGGCGATTGTATTCCTGGATAACCCCGGCACGATGAAGAAGATCCTGGCATTCCTGGAGTGGTTCATGCCTCTGCTGGAAGAAAGCGGCGCTACCAAGGTAAACATCTGCAATGAGTGCGGCCTGGAAACCGTGGGCAATGACTGCTGGGTGCTGATTGACGGTGTTGCCCACCATATGCATACCGCCTGCAAGGAAAAGGTCAAGGGCGAACTGAATGCAGAAAACCAGGAGCGGATTGAGGAGAACGGCGGTTCTTATCTGACCGGTTTCCTGGGCGCTTTGGGCGGTGCGTTGATCGGCGCAATCGTATGGGCAATTGTACTGCTGCTGGGTTATGTGGCTTCTTTGGTGGGTCTGCTGATCGGCTTCCTGGCAGAAAAGGGTTACAACCTGGCCAAGGGTAAGCAGGATAAGGGCAAAATTGCGATTCTGGTTATTGTCATTGTGCTGGCTGTGCTGCTGGGTACTGTGGCAGCCGATGCGATTTCTCTGGCACAGATGATCAATAGCGGTGAACTGTATGAATATACTTACGGCGATATTCCCCTGCTGATTCTGTTCCTGCTGCTGAATGATGTGGAATATTTGATGGTAACTGTGAAAAACTGCGGCATGGGTCTGATCTTTGCGGCGCTGGGTGTGTTCGGCCTGCTGCGGAACGCAAAGAAGGAAGTTGCCGGTATCCGTGTGATCGATCTGTAATACATGTAAATAAAAATTCCCGATCCGGTTGGATCGGGAATTTTTTTATTCTAATTCGAATGCGCCGGTGTAGAGCCGGTAGTAGGTACCCTTCTCGGCAATCAGATCCTCATGGGAGCCACGCTCGATGATGCGACCCTGATCCAGAACCATAATGCAGTCGGAGTTCTGAATGGTGGAAAGCCGGTGGGCGATGACGAACACGGTGCGGCCCTTCATCAGGGCATCCATGCCGTCCTGCACCAGTTTTTCTGTACGGGTGTCGATGGAGGAGGTTGCCTCGTCCAGAATCATCACGGGAGGATCCGCAACTGCCGCTCTTGCGATGGCGATCAGCTGGCGCTGACCCTGGGACAGCTGGCTCTCACCGCCGGTGAGCATGGTGTTGTAGCCCTCGGGAAGTCTTGTGATGAAGTCATGGGCATTGGCGGTCTTAGCGGCCCGGATGCAGTCTTCGTCGGATGCGTCCAGATTGCCGTAGCGGATATTCTCCATAACCGTGCCGGTGAAGAGGTTGGTTTCCTGGAGAACCACGCCCAAAGAGCGCCGCAGATCGGACTTGCGGATCTTATTGATGTTGATATTGTCGTAGCGGATCTTACCGTCGGCAATATCGTAGAAGCGGTTGATCAGGTTGGTGATGGTGGTTTTGCCGGCACCGGTTGCGCCTACAAAGGCCAGCTTCTGACCGGGGTTGGCATAGAGGGTGATATCGTGCAGAACGGTCTTTTCGGGCACATAACCGAAGTCCACATTGTACATGGTGATGTCGCCCCGGAGCTCCGTGTAGGTGACGGTGCCATCGGCCTGATGGGGATGCTTCCATGCCCAGTGGCCGGTACGCTCTTTGCACTCGGTGATGGTGCCGTCCTCGGCAATATGGCAGTTGACCAGGGTCACATAGCCATTGTCCTCTTCCACGGGCTCATCCATCAGCTCAAAGATACGCTCAGCGCCGGCCAACGCCATGACGATGGCATTGATCTGGCTGGAGATCTGAGAGATGGGCATATTGAAGGAGCGGGACAGCGCCAGGAAGGCGATCAGGCGACCCAAAGTGAGCAGCTTCTCCTGGGAGTAGACGGCGATCAGACCACCCACAATGGCCAGAATTGCGTACTGGATGTAGCCCAGGTTGTTGTTCACGGGGCCCATCATATTGGAGAAAACACCGGCCTTGAAAGCGTTGGCTCTTAGAACCGCATTCTTCTCGTCAAATTCATCCTTACAGGTATCTTCGTGGCAGAAGACCTTGACCACCTTCTGGCCGTGGATCATTTCTTCTACGTAGCCATTCACCGCACCCAGGGATTTCTGCTGGCCGATGAAGTATTTGGCGCTGCGGCTCATGACCGCCTTGGTGATAAATACGATACCGGTGGTGGTCAGCAGTAGAACGACCGTCAGAATGGGGGAGTTGATCAGCATCAGAATGAACACCACGATCAAAGTGGCGGAAGAGGAGATCAGCTGGGGAATGGACTGGGAGATCATCATCCGCAGGGTATCGGTGTCGCTGGTGTAGCGGCTCATGATATCGCCGGCGGGATGGGTGTCAAAGTAGCGGATGGGCAGGTTCTGCATATGGCGGAACATGCTGATACGGACATCCTTCTGAATGCCCTGGGTGACAGGGACCATCAGGTAGTTTTGCAGGAATGCGGAGATCATGCCCACAAAGTAGATGCAGGCCATCTTAATCAGAAAACGGATCAGGGGACCAAAATCGGGATTTTCCTGAGCCAGCATAGGCTTGATATAATCATCCACCAGGGTACCCAAAGAGCTGGAGCTGAGCGCCTGGGCCAGGGCGGCGAAGATAATACATACAACCACGACGCACATGGTCACTTTATACTTGCTTAAGTAGCCCAGCAGGCGCAGGAAGGTTTGCTTGGGTGCTTTGGCCTTACGGCCGTCACCACGCATTTTTGCGGGAGGCATCACTCCACCCCCTTTGTCTGAGATTCATAGACTTCCCGGTAAATGTGGGAGGTCTGCAGGAGATCGTCATGCTTGCCGGAGGCTACGATCTTGCCGCCGTCCATGACAAGGATCAGGTCTGCATCCTGAACGGAGGCAACACGCTGGGCGATGATCAGCTTGGTGGTGCCGGGAATCTCCTCGGCGAAGGCCTTGCGGATCATGGCATCGGTACGGGTGTCCACCGCGGAGGTGGAGTCGTCCAAAATCAGAATCTTGGGCTTTTTCAGCAATGCTCTTGCGATGCAAAGCCGCTGTTTCTGACCGCCGGATACATTCTTACCGCCCTGCTCGATGTGGGTGTCATAGCCGTCGGGGAAGGAAGAAATGAAATCATGGGCGCAGGAGAGCTTGCAGGCATGCTCCATCTCTGCGTCGGTTGCGTTGGGATTGCCCCAGCGCAGATTCTCTTTGATGGTGCCGGAGAACAGTTCGTTCTTCTGCAGCACCATGGAAACGGCATTGCGCAGGGTCTGAATGTCATAGTCCTTTACGTCCACACCGCCAACCTTCAGGCTGCCCTCGGTTACATCATAAAGACGGGGAATCAGCTGCACCAAAGTGGACTTGCCGGAGCCGGTGCCGCCCAGGATGCCAACGGTCATACCGGAGTCAATGTGCAGATCCACATCTTCCAGGGAGTTGCGCTGGGCGGTTTTGGAATAACGGAAGGATACATCGGAAAAGTCGATGGAGCCGTCAGCAACTTCCATAATGGGATTTGCAGGATTCCGCAGCTCCGGTTCCTCCTGCATGATCTCGCAGGCACGCTTCATGGGAGCGCGGCTCATGGTCAGCATGATAAAGACCATGGAGAGCATCATAAGAGAACTGAGGATCTGGCCGGTGTAAGTAAACATAGCGGTGAGCTCACCGGTGGTAAGGCCGTTTGCGGCATTGTTACCGGAGGCAACTACCATTTTTGCACCCAGGAAAGAGATGGTGATGATGCAGGTGTAAACGGTCAGCTGCATCAGGGGGTTATTGATGGCCATGAGCTTCTCGGCCTTGGAGAAGTCATTGTAAATGTCCGTGGAGACATCGGTGAACTTCTGGGTTTCCTTCTCTTCCCGGACAAAGGACTTGACTACACGGATGCCGTGAAGATTTTCCTGGGTCACATTGTTCAGCCGGTCAAAGGTCTTGAAAGCCCGCTCGAAAATATTCTTAACCAGATTGATCAGAATGAACAGACCACAGCCCAAAACAGGCAGGGCGATACAGTACACCAGACACAGCTTGGGGCTGATAGAGAAGGCGTTGGTTGCTGCCAGGATCAGCATCATGGGGCAACGGATGGCCATGCGGATCATCATCTGGAAGCACATCTGCAGGGTAGCCACATCCGAGGTGATACGGGTGATAATGGATGCGGTGGAGAATTTATCGATATTGGCAAAGTCAAAGGTCTGCACCCGGTAGAACATATCATGGCGCAGGTTCTTGGCAAAGCCGGTACCGGCGGAGGAGGCAAAATAAGCAGAGGCCACACCAAAGCACAGACTCATAATGGAAAACAGCACCAGCAGCAGACCCTTCATAACCACCACGCGCATATCGCCGGGGGTCACACCCAAGTCTACGATCTGTGACAGCACTCTGGGAATTTTGGTTTCCATGTATACTTCGCCAACCATGCAAAGGGGACTGAGCAGCGCTGCCCATTTATATTCCCGAATGCTTTTGGCCAGGGTTTTGATCATAGAAAGCATCTTCCTTTCTCAGTAGTATTCTAATTTATCATTTTACCAATATAAAACAGGGATTGCAAGGCAGTTGCGGAAAATTCACGGATTTGTTATAATACCTTTTACGAGGTGAGAATATGAGAGCGGATTGTCATATGCATATGATCCTGGACGGGTACGAGTGGAGAGGCGCCATTGCCCGCCACAAAGAAAAACCGGATGAGGCATTTATCCGGCAGGTTCTGAAAACCTATCAGGAATTGGGTTATACATATTTAAGAGATGGCGGTGACCGCTGGGATGCGGGCAAGCGCTCCCGGGAACTGGCGGCAGAATACGGCATTACTTACCGCACACCCCTGGCACCATTGTGCAAAAAGGGGCATTACGGTGCCTTCATCGGCCTGACCTGGGAGACCTTTGGTGAGTATCGGGATCTGGTGGTGCGGCATCGGGAAAACGGCGCGGATTTTATTAAGATCATGATCTCCGGTCTGATGGATTTTGACCATTACGGCGTGCTTTCAGAAGAACCTTTGACGGCAGAAGAAATCCGGGAACTGATCCATATCGCCCATGAGGAGGGTTTTGCGGTGATGTCCCACTGCAACGGTGCAAGAACCGCGGAAGCAGCGGCCATGGCCGGTGTGGACAGCATCGACCACGGTGCGTATTTGGATAAAGATGCCTTGCAGGCAATGGAAGAAAACGGCACCGTTTGGGTGCCTACCCTTTCTACCATCGGCAATTTGCGGGGAAAAGGCCGTTTCAATGAGGATGCGGTGAGAAAGATCCTGGACAGTGCCCTCGCCAATGTGGCGCAATACAAGGGTTTGCTGGCTGCCGGCACCGATGCCGGTGCCTGGGCAGTTCCCCATGGCAGCACCACGGAAGAAGGCTATTTTGCCATGGCCGGAGTGGGTGAAGACCGGCTGATGGAAGGCTTCCGGATGATTGAGAAGAAGTTTTGAATCGTTACACAGCAGACAAATATCCGTCTGCTGTGTACTTTTTTCGCAAAAGGGGTTGACAGGCGGAGAAATAAAACATATAATGAGGCATATTTTTCGTGGAAACTGGCGGAAGAAAACGACCGCCGGCGGAGAAAACTCTGGAGAATCCCGCAAGGGTGCCGAAGGTGCAAGGCAGAAATGCCGAATCTCTCAGGCAAAAGGACGGAGACATACAGAAGGCTGACCACCTTCTATTGCCGTTTTTTCAGAGCTTCCGTGTTTTCCACGGGAGCTCTTTTTTGGAGGTAAGAAAAATGCAAGAGGTAATTTTAAACATCGTAGCAAAGGCAAATGCCTATCTGAGTGACTACATCCTGATCTTCCTGCTGGTTGGTGTGGGTCTGTTCTTCACCATTAAGACCCGCTTCGTTCAGATTCGCTGCTTCGGCGAAGGCATGAAGAAGGTATTTGGCAACATCAAGCTCCGCGGCGGCAAGCAGGAAGGCGGCCTGTCTTCTTTCCAGGCTTTGGCTACCGCAATCGCAGCCCAGGTCGGTACCGGTAACATCGTCGGTGCTTCCGGCGCGATCCTGGTAGGCGGCCCCGGCGCTATCTTCTGGATGTGGATCATCGCTTTCCTGGGCATGGCCACTATCTACGCAGAAGCTGTCCTGGCTCAGGATACCAAGGTAAAGGACGAAGACGGCAATGTTTCCGGCGGCCCTGTTTACTACATCCGTAAGGCATTCCCCAATGGCTTCGGCAAGTTCCTGTCCGCTTTCTTCTCTATCGCAACTGTCCTGGCACTGGGCTTCATGGGCACCATGGTTCAGTCCAACTCCATTGCTGAATCCTGCAACACTGCATTCGGCGTTCCCGGTTGGGTTGTGGGTCTGATCCTGGTTGTTGTTTCCGCATTCATTTTCCTGGGCGGCATTCAGAGAATTGCTTCCGTTACCGAGAAGATGGTTCCCATTATGGCATGTCTGTTCCTGGCTGGCGGCCTGGTTATCCTGGTCTGCCGTATCCAGTTTGTTCCCCAGACCATCGGCATGATCTTCAAGTACGCATTCACTCCCTCTGCTCTTATCGGCGGCGGTATCGGCTATGCGCTGAAGACTGCGATCAGCCAGGGCGCAAAGCGCGGCCTGTTCTCCAACGAGGCTGGTATGGGTTCTACTCCCCATGCACATGCTATGGCAAATGTAGCTAAGCCCCATGATCAGGGTGTTGTGGCTATGATCGGTGTGTTCATCGATACCTTCGTTGTTCTGACCATGACTGCTCTGGTTGTTATCACCTGCCTGTACACCGGTAACGGCGTCCTGGCCGGCCTGCAGGGTGAGGCTTACACCGCTGCGATTTCCGGTGCATCCGCTGTGGTTTCCAAGACCAGCGCTATGCAGATGGCTGTTGGTTCCGTATTCGGTACCGGTTTCGGTAACATCTTCGTTGCAATCTGCCTGCTGTTCTTCGCATTCTCCACCATCCTGGGCTGGAACTTCTTCGGCAAGGTCAATGTGGAATACCTGAGCAAGAAGAACAAGATCGCTACCATTATCTACTCTGTAGTTGCCATCGCTTTCATCTTCCTGGGCACTCTGTTGAAGAATGACCTGGTTTGGGAGCTGACCGACTTCTTCAACTACCTGATGGTTCTGCCCAACGCAATCGCTCTGCTGGCTCTGGGCAAGATCGTTGCCAAGGCTGCAAAGAAGTAATCCATACAATAATAAAAGCACCATCCGTTTGGATGGTGCTTTTTTATATGCTTATTTTTCTTGTTTTGCTTTGGCTTTTCGTTCCCGGATCATTGCAAGGAGGCAGGAAATACCGCTAAAGATAGATCCGAACACAGCGGTAGAGCCGATGATGGTATGATAGGTACCCCACATAATGTTGCAGCACATCAGGTAGCGGCGGGCGATCCTCTCGTCCCGGGTAGAAACAAAGAGCATACTGAAAACAGCGCCGATAATCGGCAGCAGTTCCAGCAGATTCTTGCCGTTGATAGCGAAGACAAAACCAGGAGAGGTGAACAGACCGTAGAAGCCAAGGCCTACAAACAGACAACAAAACAGAGCATATTCCCACTTTTTCGGGGGCTTTTCCCGGAGGGTATGGACCAGATTGACAATTGCCTGTACGATTGCCACGGAAAATAGGAAAATACCGGAACCGATCTCATTTAAGAACACCAGATTCAGGGCTGAAAATGTATTGACGGCGATATTGGCCACCAACATCTGCCACTTTTTCTTAAACTGGGGAATGCTGATATCTGAGAGGGTGGCGAGGATACCAAACCCCTGTCCAATCCAATAATTCATGAGGAATCTCCTTTTATTATGTTACAGTTTTGAGCAGTTCCGCAACCTCCTGCAGGCGGCTGGGAGAGAAAGGACTTTGCAGTCCATAGGTTTGCGCGAAATCCAGAAGATAAGTGTCCTGGCTGGGCAGAATCTGTTCATAGAGCTTTAGGCCGGATCCGGAGTCTTCCCGCTCCATCTGATAGATTTGCAGAGCCAGGTCATTGCTGACCACATAGCTGATGATGTACATGGGATCGGTGAAGAAATGCATCACCGTCGCAAATTCCCTGGGATCCCAGGAAATAGCATCGAACCCAAACTGATTGCCAACGGATTCAAAGAGGGCGGTCACATTCTCCGCCGTCAGCGCATCGCCTTTCAAATCGTAGAGCTGATGTTCAAAAAGACCAAAAGCGGATTGCTCTACATAAAGACACAGACTGTCTTTGAGCTTATATTCTGTCAATGCATCTGTATCTTTGCCGTAGCAAAGACTTAAATATTCCATAGCCAGGGAATGCACTTCTGCAATATCAGTACCGGCAAAGGTGCCGCTACAAGCGTAATCAGCGGTGAAATGTCCGAATTCGTGGGCAAATGCCAGTTTGTCACTTTGATCCAGATAAGGACTTACAAACACAAAGGGCGCATAGTAGTTCCAGATATAGACCTCAAAGGAGGTAAGGGCCTTATTGGCGCTGTAACTAATGTCGTACAGATCGTACTTGCGCAGATAGGAGAAGGCATCTGCAACGGTGCCGCCCATGGCGGAGGCGGCTTGCTGCAGATAGCGGAAGGTGTCCGCTTCACTGCAGTGGCTGTATTGCGGGTCTGCATCGGCTTCGAGCAGCAGCGCTCCATAGGCATCGCGCAGCCCATTCGCTACCTGCTGCATATAGGTGACTGCTTGCTGAGGAGAGTAGTCCCGGGAGTAAAACATGTCATAGGCAAGGCTGGGATAATCGGGATAACCCAAATAATCGGCCATTTCCTGCCGCAGTTGTACGAGCCGGATCAGAAGATCGACCATCTCCTGGAACAGAGCATCACTTAATGTGTAGTCTGCATCGGTATACTGATCCATGAGAGCATAGTAACTGCTTTCCAAAGCAGCTTCCTGCTCCAAAAGATCCAGGAGGGTTTCGTCTATAACGGGCTCTTCTTCATAACCGTCAAAGAATCCGGGGCCGAAATACTGCTCGTCTTCCAGTTCTTCCCGCAGCGGGGAGATGGCAAGACCGTGGAGCAGTTTTTCAAAGGCGGCCTCTGAACGGGGAAGGTTTTCAGCACAGAAGGTATATTCCTTTTCCCAGTAGGCGCTGGTCAGATCCAAATTATAGTGCAGATAAGCCAGGGACTGGTTGGTGGAGAAGTTGTCGTAATGGTTGTAGAAATCATAAACCGTGTCCATAATGGCTTCGATCGGTTCGCCGGATGCAACGGCCTGCAGGCAGGCATCCACAGAAGCCTCCAGTGCATCCATATCCGGCCTGGTGTATTCCATTTGCTCGAAAGGTATGGCAGTGCCGTAGTATGCGGCAAATTTTTCAAAAGTTTCCGAAAAGTTGCAGCCGCTCAGCAGCAGCGCTGCTACTAAAATCAAAACAATCAATTTCCTTGCAGAACGCATACACTACCCTCCTTTCTTACATATCATATCATATGAAGGCGAAAAAGCAAGAACAAGGACGGCCATTCTGTAGCCGTCCTTGTTCTTATAATCTTAGTGACAATTTCCACCGCAGTGATGGTCAGCGCAGTTGTGGCCTTCGCCGTGATGGTCATGGTGATTGCAACGGACATTGGGGTTGTAGCGCAGATTGCCTGCCAGCAGATCTGCAACCGCTGCGTCTGCATCACCGCTGCAGCCGCCGTAGAGGGCGATGCCTGCCTGCTGGAGTGCCATCTGTGCACCGCCGCCGATGCCGCCGCAAATCAGCACATCCGCATGCAGACCGGAGAGGAGTCCTGCCAATGCGCCATGGCCGCTGCCGTTGGTATCCACCACTTCAGAGGACACAATCGCACCGTTTTCCACTTCGTAAACCTTGAACTGCTGGGTGTGACCGAAGTGCTGGAAGATCAGACCGTCAGCATAAGTTACCGCGATTCTCATGATACATTTGCTCCTTTGGGTTTGAGATATTTATATTATAAATCGAATTTTCCAAAAGTCAAATATCTGCCAGGGTTTTCAGCAGCCGCTCCTGCAGCAAGGCAATGTCGTCCGGGCCGTAAGTGAAGTGGCCGGAATCGGTGAGCAGGACGGTTTGAATATGGGGATGGATCAAATCCTTACAGGCGCGGATCGACACCAATTCGTCCACCTGGGACTGAAATGCCAGTGTGGGTGTAGTCAAATGGGGGAGTATTTTTCGCACCCGATTGCATTCTTTGAGGAGTTCGATCATCCGGGGCAGCCAGCCGATGTATTTCCACAGCTTGGGTGTCAGCTCCAGGGCGGTTTCTCCGGCCAAGGCCCGGTCAGCGGGCCGGTTTCGCTTGCCGAATGCCACCCGCAGACAGGTGACCCAGGTGGATAAACGCACGTGGGGACGGGTAGGTACTGACAGTAAAAACAGAGCGGGAATTTTGTCAGGATGGTCGATGGCAGATTGAATGGCAAAGAGGGTTCCCATGGAATGGGCAACGATCACCACTTTTTTGTGACGGGCGAACAGGTCAGCTAAAGTGGCAGCTACCTGCGCCTTCCATTTTGCCATGGAACTGCGGCTGAAATTCTCTGTCTTTCCGCTGTGGCCGTCCAGCAGAATGTTGTATACAGAGAATTCTGCCGGAATTACCGGCACCAAATCCCGGAAATGGCCGGGAGAACCGGCGATGCCGTGCAGGAGCAGCACCGCGTTTGGGCCGGTGCCGGTGCGGGTATAAGGAGAATGGTCGATCATAAGCCCAAAATCCGGGCGGCTTTCAGAACTGCCACCTGGGTTTTGCCGTCGGTGATGCGGCCTTCCATCACATCCTCAAGCAGTTCGGTGAGGGGAACGGCTTCAAAGTTTAGAAATTCATCTTCGTCCAAATGGCGCTGACCCAAATGAAGGCTTTTGGCTAAATATAGGGTGATACGCTCGTCACAGTAAGCGGGGGTGGGGTAGTAGTCACCGATCTCGATCCATTCTTCGGCGGTATACCCGGTTTCTTCTTCCAGTTCCCGTTTGGCAGCGGAAAGCCGGTCTTCGGTGAAGCTGTCCAGCTTGCCGGCGGGGATCTCGGTGATAACGCTGTTCAGAGGATAGCGGAACTGACGCTCGATAATCACCTTGCCGTCATCGGTGATGGGGATCACACCCACGGCACCCACATGGCGGATCACTTCTCTTGTGGCGGGATTGCCATTGGGGAGGGCTACCGTATCCTTAAATACATGGAGGATCACACCGTCGAAAATCTCTTCCGAGCCGGTCTTTACCTCTGCTAAATTCTTGAAATCTTCCATGGTATACCTCTTACTTAATGTATTCTTTCTGTGTGGCGCTTTCGAAGATGGCCTTCACCACATTGCCGCAGCAGCGGCGCACATCTTCTGCGCAGGTTTTGCCGGACTTGACACCCTTAATGATTGCCCGCTTGAAGGTGCCGCCGCCGGGCATGATCAGGTCGTTGCCTGCCTTCATGGCGATGGCACTGTCAGCCTGACCGGGATTGGTGGAGAACCAGTCGGTCATCACCACGCCCTGGAAGCCCCATTCATTCCGAAGCGCCTTGGTGCAGAGGTCATAGCTGTTGGGGGTGTAGATGCCGTTTAGCTTATTATAGGAGGTCATGATGCCCTTGGCACCGCCCTTGCGGACAGTATATTCAAAGGGCCGCAGATAGATTTCCCGCAGCGCCCGCTGGGAGACCTCGCTGGATACGAAATTCCGGTTGTCCTCCTGGTTGTTGCAGGCAAAATGCTTCACGGTCACATAGCAACCGGGGGTTTCCTGGATGCCCTGGGTCAAGGCGGTTGACATAATTCCTGCAAGGAAGGGATCTTCGGAGAAATACTCAAAGTTTCTGCCGCACAAAGGGTTCCGGTGGATATTCACCGCCGGTGCCAGCCAATAGGTGCAGCCGTATTCTGCCATCTCCCGGGCAATGGCTTGGCCAACACCATGGAGAAGATCTGCGTTCCAGGTTTGGGCCAGGGCATTGGCTACGGGGAAGGCGGTGGCATACTGATAAAGCACCGATTCTTTCTCGGGGTCGCCGGTCATCAGCTTCTTCACAAAGCCGGGGAAGGACTCCATAATGGACATTGCCATTTCCACGGGCTTTACCTTGCCCTTTTCGCTGACGGTGGAGCGCTTCTGAATGCGAAGTCCCGCAGGGCCGTCGCACAGCGCCACATTGGCAAGACCCCGATCCCAGAATTTGGAGGTGGTGTTACCCACAGAGCCGGGGAGGGTGAAGCGGGTGGTGCCGCCGAACATGCCGATGCCCACCACGATCTCCACCATCTCCTCCAGGGAGAGGGTGTCCAGGAATGCTGTTACCTTGGGATCGTCACAGACAGCAGGTGTTTCGTAGGTATAGGCAACGGTCTGAATGGTGGCGGCGGGAATGGTCAGGCGCATCAGTTCCGGCAGCTTCTCAGAGCGGAAAGGAGCGGAGAGCTCTTCAAAGGAAGCGGTACAGGGGCAGATGGCGGTGTGGCGGGAGACAATGACCTCTTTATCCAGGGCAGCGATGCAGACGGGCTGGGTATTTCGGGAGGAATTGCCCAAACGCAGCACATAATCGCCTTTTTCCAGCACATAGCAGTTATCGCTTTCCCGGAAGCTAGCAAGCTGGGGCATGTCAAAGCTCAGTGCCACAACCTGGCTTTCGCCGGGTGCCAGAGTGCGGGTTTTGCCGAATGCTGCCAAAGACTGGTATTCCTTGCAAAGGGTTCCTTCGGGAGCGGATGCATACAGCTGCACCACTTCCTTGCCGGAATATTTGCCGGTGTTGGTTACTTCCGCGGTGACGGTGATTTTGCTGCCTTTCGCGGTCAGCGCATCAAAGCGGATGTCAAAATCCGTATAGCTGAGGCCAAAGCCAAAGGGATAGGCGGGCGTTACACCGAAGCTGTCAAAATAGCGGTAACCTACATAGATGCCTTCTTTGTAGTATTCCTTTTCCAGGTTGCCGTTTAAGTAGCTGTATTCCCGGGCGAAAGGAATATCGTCGTAATGCTTTGCCCAGGTGTCGGAGAGTTTGCCGGAGGGGGAGACTGCGCCGCTGAGGATATCCGCCACAGCGTGACCGCCCTCGCTGCCTAACTGGCAGATGTAGACGATGGCATTGATGCCGGGGATCTCATCCAATGCAGCCAGTTCCATGGAGCTGCCGCAGTTGATCACCAGCACAAACTTTTCGTAGTTGGCGGCGCAGAAGCGGATATGCTCCAGTTCTTCATCGGACAGCAGATAGTCGCCTTTTTCCACCTTCCGGTCGCCGCCTTCACCGGCCTGACGGCTGAGGACATAAACGCAGGAATCCGTATCGGTCACGTCTACAATGGCAGGGCCGGCAGGCAGACGGAAATTATCAAAAAGCATCTGCATGATGTCATCCATCTTAAAGATGTTGATCCGCTTGCGCTTTTCAATTGCGTAGGCTTCCTTGGCTTCTTTGTAATAGGCCGCAAAATCGTTGATCCATTTATGGGTGGTGACGGTGAAGCCCCGGTCTTCCAGACCTTCCAGGACGGTGACGCAGTGACGCTCATTGACTTCACCGCTGCCGGTACCGCCTTTGATGGTCATGGTGGCGCCGGCACCGTAGAGGGCCACCTTTTTGTGAGAAAAGGGAAGTGCGCCGTCATTTTTTAAAAGTACGATACTTTCGCAGGCTGCTTCGTAAGCCAGCTTTAAGTTGTCCAACTCTCTTTGGTTGGGATCATATTCATAACTTGCCTTGGTAAGAAGCTCCATACCATCGCCTCCTATATTTATATAGTATTATCATATCACACAGCCACCAAATTGCAACCAAACCAAATGTAAACATTTCCGCTGGAATGTGATGATTTTGTGTGGTATGATAAGAAAAAGGGGGGTGGGCAAACATGCAGTATAAGGAAGATCTGATGTGGATACTGGATAAAAACGGTGTCCGTCTAAGCAATACGGATGCGTGGCAAAAAGCGCGGGATGAGAACATCGCATTTGTCCACTCTTTGGGAAAGAAATGCGACTGCGTAGGCTGGAGTACGCTGAAGCGGGATGACCCTAAGGCGGAGGAAATACTGGATCGGATTTCTGCTTTTTGTAAGGAAAATGGCTGGACGGCTCGGGGACTCTATACAAGAGAGTATGAGAATTTGGAAACAGATTGGTATGCCGTTCAAAGTGTGTTTTTTAAGGATGGAACTGTCGGGAAAATAGAAGGCGTACCCGACAGAGATGGAGGAACCCTCAAAACCCATGAGATCAGCGCATATCGGGAACTCCTCACGGGTCCCAAAACCCGGGGAAAGAACTTGTATTTACCGGATCGTTTTCGAAAGGCGTGTCTTAAGCATAATCTTTCCGGTTTGGAGTTTTGCTGGGTGAAAGATACGGGAAAATATGCGGCTGAGCAGTATTTCCAGGCGTTCGGAACAGTACGGATTTCCAGGGTCGCAACTGGCTGGAATCTGAAGAGGCAAGATTTATGTAAACTTCCCTTAGACAGCGGATGGCTGCCCCGGCTGGGTGAGGTGATTGGGCAGTGGACACAGCTGCAACTGCCCTATTGCTATCTGAAAGAGGATATGCCGGCAGCGGGGATTGCTTACGCCTATATTCCCCAAACCTTTCATTGCTGTGGGCTATATGAAGTGCTGATCCATAAAGATATTGCAAAACTACTTTTGCAGGAGAAAGCGATTTCTGCCAATGCGCTGATGCCGGTTCCTGTGGTGGATGCTCTGCCTGGAGGTTATACACGAATGGATACAGAGCCTTGCCCCAGACCGTTGGAAACATACATGGCGCAAAGCATTGCAAACTATGAAAAGTTGATTGTCAAGGCGCGACCGGAGAGAAAAATGTCGGAAAAAGATGCTTTGAAAGTGATGCGCAAGGCAAAGACAGACCGAAAAGGGGACTTCCAAAAGAAACTGCCCCAAAAACGGGAAGAAGAAATGCTGGCATCAAAGTTTGCACCCTTAGTGCCCTATTACAAGGTTGCGGAAGGCGGATTCCTGTCGGATGAATATGAACTGCTGGCACAGAAAGATATTCAAACAGAAACAGCAGAATTCTACGATCGTCTTGAAAAAGAAGAATTGTTGGAGAAACAGCCGGAGGGTATGGTGCTTGCCCGTTGCGCCAATGGAGATAAGGTTTTGCTTTTGAAAGAAGGCAGTGTGATTCGCTTCAGCCATGAAGAGCCGGACATTGTAGATGAGTGGCAATCGCTGGCGCAGTTTGTGTTTGATGCAGTATCGGAAGAATAAGTAAGAGGGCGGTCATTGACCGCCCTTGCTTTTTGGGAGTTTTTGCATCTTTCATTCGCAGTGCCTATGTGGTATGATAAGCAAAAGGAGTGATCGCGATGATCTGCGGATTGCAAAAGATGACGCTGCTGGATTTCCCCGGCAAAATTGCCTGCACGGTGTTTCTGGGCGGGTGTAATTTCCGCTGCCCCTTCTGCCACAATAGTGAACTGTTTATGGGTAGCCCCCAGAAACTGATGGAGGATGAAGAATTCTTCGCATTTCTGAAAACCCGAAAGGGTCTGCTGGACGGCGTCTGCGTCAGCGGCGGTGAACCGACTCTCTATAAAAATCTGCCGGAATTTTTGGCAAAGATCAAAGAACTGGGCTTCCTGGTGAAGCTGGATACCAATGGCAGCCGTCCGGCGCTGGTAAAAGAGCTGGTAGAAAAGAATTTGGTGGACTATATTGCCATGGATGTGAAGAATTCTCCTGCCATGTATGCCCAGACCGTTGGCCTGGAGTCCATGGATTTAGCACCTATTGAGGAAAGTATGCGGTTTTTGATCGGCGGAACTGTGCCTTACGAACTGCGGACCACCCTGGTTTCCCAGCTTCATACGGAGGAGTCCATACAAGATATGGGGGCATGGCTGGGGGGACTTGTAACCGGAATGAAACCAAAACAGCTGTTCCTGCAGAGCTTTGTGGACCGGGATACGGTACTTTTTGCAGGCCTTTCTGCCCCGGAAACTGACACAACCGCGAAATTTGCCAAGATTCTGGAACCCTTCTGCCAGCGTGTTACCATTCGTAACCCTTAACACAATATATTGTGTTTTGAAAAGAAAAATCCCACAAGATATTGACAAAAGAAACGACATCTTGTATAATACGGATGCTGTCGCCCTACGGGCTGCTGACAGCATCCGTTAAATTTTTTATTACTGGTTTTTACTGGAGGTATACATTATGTATCAGGTTTTGAAGCGCGACGGCGGTACAGTCGAGTTTGAGATTTCCAAAATCAGCAATGCGATGATTAAGGCCTTTGAGGCGCAGAATCGTCAGTATCATCCCAGCATCATCAATCTGCTGGCACTGCAGGTCTGTGCTGACTTCGAGTCCAAGATCAAGGACGGCTTCATCGCTGTGGAAGACATTCAGGACAGCGTGGAAAAGGTTCTGTCCGATGCCGGCTACGCAGAAGTCGCCAAGGCTTACATCCTCTACCGTAAGCAGCGTGAGAAGGTTCGTAATGTCAACTCTGCTCTCTTAAACTACAAGGATCTGGTGGATAACTACCTGCAGATCAATGACTGGCGCGTAAAGGAAAACTCCACCGTTACTTACTCTGTTGGCGGTCTGATCCTTTCTAACTCCGGCGCTATTACCGCAAACTACTGGCTGTCCGAAATCTATGATTCCGAGATCGCAGAGGCACACCGCTCCGCAGCGCTGCACCTGCATGACCTGAGCATGCTGACCGGTTACTGCGCAGGCTGGAGCCTGAAGCAGCTGATCCAGGAAGGCCTGGGCGGCGTTCCCGGCAAGATCACCTCTTCCCCCGCAGGTCACCTCTCCACCCTCTGCAACCAGATGGTCAACTTCCTGGGCATTATGCAGAACGAGTGGGCAGGCGCACAGGCATTCTCCTCCTTTGATACTTACCTGGCTCCCTTTGTTAAGGTAGACAACCTGTCCCAGAAGGAAGTCAAGCAGTGCATCCAGTCCTTCATCTACGGTGTCAATACTCCCTCCCGTTGGGGTACCCAGGCACCCTTCTCCAATATCACTCTGGACTGGGTATGTCCTCCCGACCTGGCTGACCAGCCTGCGATCGTTGGCGGCAAGGAGATGGACTTCACCTACGGTGATTGCAAGAAGGAAATGGACATGGTCAACAAGGCCTTCATCGAGATCATGACCGAAGGCGATGCCGATGGCCGTGGCTTCCAGTACCCCATCCCCACCTACTCCATCACCCGCGACTTTGACTGGAGCGAGACCGAGAACAACCGTCTGCTGTTC
>JAFOBK010000139.1 GCA_017381835.1 Oscillospiraceae bacterium
ATCTGATATCTGTAACCGGGCCGGTTTCGGCCCGGTTATTTTTCATGCTTTTTTGAAAACGGCAGCAGAGAAAAAGGTACTCTGCCGCCGTAATGAAGATACGGATTATTTAACCCATTGGAAATTGTCTTTGCCTGCGCCCACTTCAAAGTGGTACTTGCCAATGCCCAGGTCGATGCCGGCGAAATGACCTTCGCCTGCGGTGAGGGAGACCCGGTCGCCGTCGCCCCTGACCATATAGGGCTGCTTGTTCAGAGCGGTGGGGGCGCAAAGCAGCGCTTCCACACCGTCCAGAAACCATTGGGGTGCAGCACCGTTGTACTGGCTGATCTCAGCAGCGGTTTTGGATTTATGGGGCACGCCCTGGGTCTGTCCGTAGCCGATGGCGATGACACCGTTGACGCGGACATCCTTGGTTTCCAGGTGCTTCATGGCGCCCTTGCCGCTGAACATACCGCCCACCCACCAGGTGTTCAAGCCGAGGGTCTGAGCGTACAGACACAAATCAGCACCGCAATAGCCCAGCTTTTCGTCCAGATCAGCGCGATCCTTGCCTGCCAGAACGATGTAGCTGTGGACAGTCTTGGTCAGCAGCATCTTTGCCATACCACCGATGCCGTCAGAATTGCCTGTAACCAGTTTCAAGTTCAGTCCGTGAGCGGCATTGTTTTCTGCGATTCTGGCATTCAGCAGTTCCGCCAGATCGGCAGGAATGGGTTTATCGGTAAATTTGCGAACCATGTGTCTTTGCTTGACTGCTTCTTTGATCGTCATAGTGACCTCCTATTTTTCCCTCGGGTGATAAATTCCCATTTGATCTTGAACAGTTCTCCTATAAGGAAAAACTTGTACCTGGCATACAGGATCAGATCCACTGAGCCAAGCATGGTGTTGCTGACGGTCATGGCAAGGTCGATCTTTGAAATTCTCCTGTGATATACAATATACCTTGGCTCCCATATACTTGGGTCAAACTTCTTTTTGAACTGGTGTAACTTTTTGAAGTGGTAGCCGGCATCCATTTTCTGAAAGATAGCATTCAACAGTCTTTCCACAATGGTCATCCCGGTTTCTCCTGTGCCGATCCCTGCCAACGGCGCAAAGTTCAGACTGATTTCCGCAATACCTTCTTCCCGCACTGCTCTGGCAACGGAAATGATCGCGTGTTCCATGCTGCCGGTAGGCGCATCCATCTTTCGATGCATCAGGTCTATGCAGAGCTTCTTTCCATGATCATAGGGCAGGAAGGAAAGAAATATTCTGCCAGTTTCTTGTGGGCAACACTCGGCCCGTTCTCAAACATTGCATCCAAAAAGGCTTTCCTTGCCGTATTGTAATAATGATTCGGCGCACTTTTCAGCACCGCCGAAGAACTCATCTGCAGGACTAAAGGAAAATTCATATGTGCAAAATCCATAATCCCCGCTGCCATGGAAATCCCTGCACCGGTTATGGCAACCGTGTAACGGCTGCCATTAATATAATTCTGCAATCGTAAAATCTGTTCCTCTATATCACGATGCCCTTTCAAACTGGCTGTTGTAAAGTTCTGCATAAAAACCTCCCTTCGCCATCAATTCTGAATGATTCCCACTTTCCACAATATCCCCGTCCTTCATAACCAGAATCAAATCTGCATTTTTAATCGTGGACAGACGGTGTGCAATCACAAAGGAGGTGCGTCCTGCCATCAGCTTATCCATTGCGTTCTGGATCAAAATTTCCGTCCGGGTGTCCACGGAGCTTGTGGCCTCATCCAGAATCAGCATGGGCGCATTTTCTATCATGGCCCTCGCAATCGTGACAAGCTGCCGCTGCCCTGCGGACAGGCTGGCATTATCATTCAATACGGTATCATACCCTTTGGGAAGCGTTTTGATAAAATGGTGTAATCCCACCGCTCTGCACGCTGCTATCATTTGTTCATCCGTAACGCCCTCTTTGGAATAGACAATATTCTCCCGGATTGTCCCCTCGAACAGCCATGTGTCCTGTAAAACCATACAGAACAGGTTGTGGACATTTTCACGGGTAAGTGACTGAATCGGCGTGCCGTCAATCCTAATTTCCCCGCCCTGTGCCTCATAAAACCGCATCAGGAGATTTACCATCGTGGTCTTTCCCGCCCCGGTAGGCCCTACAATGGCAATTTTCTGTCCGGCTTTTACGGAAGCTGAAAAGTCATGGATAATGGTTTTATTTTCGTTATACCCAAAACGGATATGTTCAAATTCCACATTCCCATCCACCTCTGCCAAATGAACGGATTTCCCGCTTTCATCCGCCAGTTCTTCTTCCCCTAAAAATTCAAACACACGCTCACTGGCTGCCGCCGCAGACTGTAAACTGGTGGCTGCCTGTGCAAGCTGTGAAAGAGGCTGCGTAAAGAGACGGACATACAGCATAAACGCCACAATCACGCTGAATGAAATCGTGCCGTTCAATGTCAGAACCGCACCGACCACACAGAGCACCACATACCCAAGGTTTCCCACAAAAGCCATGAGCGGCTGCATCAGCCCGGACATAAACTGGCTTTTCCATGCGGAGTTATATAACCGCTGGTTCATTTCGTGAAATTCTTTTTTTGCCGCTTTCTCACCGTTATATGCCTTCACCACATTATGGCCGGAATAGGTTTCCTCTATATGCCCATTCAGCGTACCAAGCTCCTGTTGCTGCTGCTTAAAATATTTCTGCGACCGGGAAATGATAAGCATCATCAGACCAAATCCTGAAAAGGCAGCTAAGATAGCAGAAACCGCCATAATCCAGTTGGTATAAAACATCATAACCAAAGAGCCGACAAACATAGCCGAAGCCGTCACCAGTGTCCCAATACTCTGGTTCAGTGTCTGCCCGATGGTGTCCACATCATTTGTCACACGGGACAGGATATTTCCCGTACTGGTCCCGTCAAAATATTTTAACGGCAGGCGGTTCATCTTCTGTGAAATTTCTGTCCGCAAAGATTTTGAAACTTTCTGCGTTATAGTTGCCATCACCATACCCTGGATCAGACTGAACAACCAGCCCAGACCGTACAACGCCGCAAGCAGAACGGCAATCTCCACTACCGCCTCCACATCAATCCCTGTCATCAGCCCTTCTGTCATCAGGTTTGTCATATCTGCCACTTTCCCCGGACCGATCAGATTCAGTATGGAGCCAGTAACCGCAAGCACCATAGCAAAAACTATCGCAGGAAGGTATCTGCCGCAATAGGCAAACAATTTTTTCAGGGAACCGCTGAAATCCTTTGCCTTTTCCCCGCCACCCATTTTTCTGTTTCCCGGACCAAAACTGCGTCCGGAACCATTGCTTTTTGGCATCTCATTTTTCTGTTCAGGCACTTTCCAATTCCTCCTTTGATAGCTGTGACTCTGCAATTTCACGGTAGACAGGGCAACTTTTCAAAAGTTCCTTATGCCTGCCAATCCCCACAATCTTTCCTTCATCCAACACAATAATCTTGTCAGCATCCATTATCGTACCGATACGCTGTGCCACAATCAAAGTCGTAGCCGTTCCGGTTTCCTGTTTCAGCATTTTCCGAAGAACCCGGTCTGTCTTATAATCCAGCGCAGAAAAAGAATCATCAAAAATGTAGATTTCCGGCCTGCAGTAAATGGCTCTTGCTATGGCAAGCCGCTGTTTCTGCCCGCCGGACAGATTTGTTCCGCCCTGTGCAACCGCCGTGTGATAACCATTTTCCATACCTTGGACAAAATCATCTGCCTGTGCAATTTCTATGGATTTCCAAAGCAATTCTTCATCCACACTCTGACGCCCATTTTCTCCATACGTCACATTTGACAGCACACTTCCCCTGAACATAACGGCCCGCTGTGAGACATATCCCAATTTCCTGTGAAGGGCCTCCTGGGTATATTCTTTAATGTTAATCCCGTCAATACAGATTTCCCCTTCGGTCACATCATAAAAACGGGGAACCAGGTTAATCAGGGTACTTTTCCCGCTTCCGGAAGAACCTATGAATGCCACCGTCTCTCCCCGATGGACGGTAAAATTGATGTCTGTGAGAATAGCTTCCTCTGCATCCGGGTAGCGGAATGATACGTGCCTAAATTCAATTTCCCCCTGTTCGAATAACTCGGAACCGCTGATTTTACCATCCTTTATTTTGATCTCCGTATTAAGCACTTCATTGATACGTTTCGCCGACACAACAGCCCTCGGCAACACGATAAAGGTCATAACAAGCATCATAAATGCCATAATGATCTGCATGGCATAGGAGGAAAATACCACCATATCCGAGAAGATGCCGAGCCGGTCTGTAACCGCCGCCTCATTGATAATATATACGCCCACCCAATAAATAGCCAGCGTCAGGCCGGACATAATCAATGTCATGCCTGGGAACAACACGGACATGGTTCTGCTGGTAAACAGGTTCGTCCTTGTCAGTTCTTCGTTTGCACCCTCAAATTTTTTTTCCTGATACCCCTCCGCATTATAGGCCCGCACCACACGGATACCTGTGAGATTTTCCCTTGCCACACGGTTCAGGTTATCCGTAAGTTTCTGCATATTCTTAAATTTAGGAAGCACCAGGGCGATCACCGTGCCAAGCATGACCGTAAGGATTGCAACTGCACCTCCCGTGATAGCCGTCCACTGCCAGCTTTTCCCGGCTATTTTCAAGATTGCCCATACCGCCAGAATCGGCGCTTTCATCATTGCCTGCAGCCCTAATGCCACAAACATCTGAATCTGCTGAATATCATTGGTAGTACGTGTAATCAGACTGGCCGTGGAAAATTTCCCGATTTCCTCCATTGAAAAATCCATCGTCTTATTATAAACTGCCTCCCGCAGACGCATGGCAAGCCCCGCCGCAATCTGCGCCACAAAGAACCCTACAATAAAAGCCGTCACAAGGCTCCCCAACGCACACAGCAGCATGGAACCTCCTGCAGACAAAACCTCGCCCATCTCACTGCCGGGTGTCTGTACCAAAGTGGTAATCTCCCTCATGTAATCCGGCAGCCGCAAATCCAGCCCTACCCCGCAGACGATAAAGACAAGGGAGCATAAGACAAACAGCCAGTCACGTCGGTTCATGTATTTTAATATTTTAAGCATAAAAACCTCCTCGTTGTCACTCTGTACGCAATGCCGCTACCGGGTCTTTCTTCGCCGCCCTTCTGGAAGGAATCCATCCTGCAATGACTGTAATCGCCACGCTTAACAGGATTAAGAGCAGCGCCGCCGTAACCGGGAGGGAAGCAGAAATCTCCGAAGCGCCCAATAAGTTCTGGATAACCGAAGTAATCGGGATGGTCAGCAGAACGGAAACACCTACACCCAAAATTCCTGCCAGCAGTCCCACAATCACTGTTTCTGCATATGATCTAACCGTTTTGCGAACATCCGACAATTGCGCAGGTGGTGAGCTTTGAGGATTTTTTGCGCATCTGTCAGAGGCAAAGAAAGAGGAGATCATTTACTTACCGATTCATCGGTGATGGTTGCCATCGCCCGGTTTTTACATCACGAAGAAGGTGCAGCTGCCGGGAGCCAGTTCCACGGTGCCTGCGCTGACCGGTTCTCCAACCAGCTCGGGCAGTTCATCATGCTCACCCAGAGTCAGAGGCTTGCCGTTCAGATACATAACGGTGGAGCGCATATTGTCGCCGCCGTCCAGGGTATAGCGCAGGGCAGGAGCAGCCAGTTCCACAGTAGTCGTTTCGGTTTTGGAG
>JAFOBK010000140.1 GCA_017381835.1 Oscillospiraceae bacterium
CCGGAAAGCTCCATTACCTGCTGAATGCTCAACTCCGGCTTTTGCAGCAGCTGGCTGATATGATCCATCCGCTTTCGGGTGATATACTGGTTCATGGTCTCGCCCGTCTGTTCCTTGAAAAGACGGGACAGGTAGGCCGGATTATATCCCGTTACTTCGGATATCTGAGACAGGGACAGATCATTCCCAATATTGGTTTTGACGTAATTCTTAATAAAGCGTACCGTCACATGGGTGGAAACGTCCCGGTTGTCGGCAATCAGCCTCACGCAGGGAACAAACCCATCTTCCTGCAGGGATTCAGAGATGTCTTTGTAAAGCTGCGGAAGCCGGCCGATTCCATTGACCACGCTGCTCACATAAATCGCGCATTCCTCGCCGCAGGTAGCATTATAAACGGACTGAACACGTTCCATAGAAGCAATAAGCCATTTGGAGGAAAGGGAATCTGCCCCGGAGGCCAGCTGTATTATGAACACGCAGCATCCATTTCGCATTGGGCTGCTGACAATCTTTTCCATACGCCAGGCCAGGCAGCATTTGATTGCTTTTTCTACCAGAGCGGAGCGGAAGGGCACCTCCGGCATACTTTGGCATACCACAAGGAGCAGAGGAATACCGGAGTCTGCAAAGCCCAGAAGAGAAAAGGCTTCCTCCTGTCGGGATGCCCGGTCAGGCACCAGCAGCCGTTCCAAAAGCTGTGCTTTCAGAGGATCGTCCCGCTCTTTTTCTCCAAGCCATGACTGGTGATTCAGATTCTTTTCCATCGTGTCCATTACCTTCAAAATTCGCTGGGCAATGGTACAGCTCTCTTCCGTTTTCAGAATATAGTCTGCCGCATGAAGCCGAAGTCCTTCATAGGCATAGTCAAAATCGGAATGGGCTGTAAGAAGGATCACTTCACAGTCCGGATTGATCTGCTTTGCTTTTCTTGCCAGTTCCAGGCCACTCATATCGGGCATTCGGATGTCAGTAATCAGGAGGTTGATGGGAAACTGTTCACACAGTTTCAGTGCCTGCTGGCCCCGGTATGCGCTGCGGATTTCCAGCTCCACCTCGGCGTTCTGTTCCAGGATCGAACGGATGGCATCCACGACATGTGGTTCGTCATCAACAAGCAGAATCTGAAATGTCATGGTCTGTTCCTCCGATCTTTAAGATTACTTTCAGCCCACCCAGGCTGCTCTGTGCCAGTTCTACTCCGCCAAGCTCCCCATAGTGGAGCTTCAGTCTGCGGTGGACATTGGCAAGGCCGCTGGTGCGGCTGTCATCATCCGTGGTTTCCAGCTGCTGCCACAACAGCTTCAGACGCTGTTCCGAAAAACCGTCCCCGCTGTTTTCTACGATAATCTTATTTTCCGCAAAGGAAATGTAAATCACAGCATTCCCGGAGGATACACCCAGACCATGCTCGATGCAGTTTTCCAGAATGGGCTGCAAAAACAGCTTGGGAACCATTCTAACCCGCATCGTTTCGGGAAGCTCCGGGATCTCTGCCCGGACGGTTTCCCCATAGCGCATCAGCTGGATATTCAGATACGTAACCGCGTGGTCATATTCTTCTTCCAAGGGCAGCAAATCGCCCTCAGCCTTGGTGATGTAGCGGAAGTACTTGCCCAGGTATCCGGAAAATTCTGCCGCGATTTCCGTTTCCTCATTTTCCAGCATAGAGCGCAGGAAGAAGAAACTGTTGTATAGGAAATGGGGATTGATCTGTGCCTGCAAAGTCTTTAGCTGAGAACGCTGGAGCATGATGGTTTGCCGGTAATTGGTATCGATCAGCTCCCTCAGATGGGATATCATGCGGTTAAAGCCCTCGGCAAGAACGTTGAACTCCCGGGAGCTCTGGGGCGCCACCTGGATATTCAGCTCGCCACAACCTACTGTATTGAACGCCGCAGTTAACGTCCGGACAGGACGGTTTACATATCGGTTCAGTGTCAGCAGCAGGACAACCATCACGAGCAATGCTGCTGCCAGGAAAAGGACCATGATCCTCAGCAGCATGTCCGGTACCGCATTTATCTGACGGGCGGGAATCAGCTGCACAAAGGAACAGTTCAGCGATGTGCTATAACAGCCCATGGCCACATAATCCTCCCCCGCCAGCGTAACCATTCTCTGCCAGAACGTTTCCTGGGAGGCCCCGGAAAACAGCGCATCTAGGTCCTCACCGCTCAGGCTGATGCTGCCCCGGCTGTTGATACAGCTTTCCGATGAGTGGTGATATAGAAGGGCATTTTTACCGGAATATGTATTGAAACCAGACAGGAGGCCTTGGATATCACTTTCATTCAAATGGGCGGTCACCAGAATCTGGGCGGCATTTCTCTGGTATGCAGTATTCGGATAGCTTACTCCAACATAGTACTCCCCATCCATTTCCATCAGAAGCTGAGATTGGCTTTCCATGGTTTGCGCGAGCCGGTCCACATCCTGCTGTGTAATGGCCTTCACATTGGAGGATCCCGTGGTGGGCTTGGATTGCATACACATTTCCAACCTGGGAAAATACACATCCAGTTCATTTACCAGAGGGTTGATTCCGCGCACGACAGCCAGTTCGGAAAACCGTTCCTGCAGATCCCATTGGTATTCTGCCGCGGTGTGGAAGCTTCCCAGCCGAACCTTGGTGTAAAAGTTTACCAGCTGTGCACCTTCCCGGATAAACAGCTGCTCGTAAACGCCGGAGTGGATCTGCTTCAGGTTCTCTTCAAAGGTATCCCGCAAATATGTTACATTGTTTTGTGCGGAGGAATAGATCTCCCGGGTAACAATCTGCCGCCCCCATAATGTACCCACCGCCTGAATGGAGGATAGTGCCAGCAGCAAAACCAGCACGATCAAAATCAGCCGCCGTACCAGGAAGAAGCTTTTCGTTTTCATATTGTTGCCTCCGATTTCTGTTAAAAATATACAATACGCTCGTTGGAGTTGTAAATAAAATAAGCACTTTGACGTAAAGAATTCGTAAAAATGTCATAAAATCTATCTTTTCCCCTTCCTGTCCATCTGCTACAATGGGTATGAAAGGATGTGGCAAAAATGAATGCATTCACCTATCAGGAAACCATCCCAAAGTGGGATGTATTCGATGTGATCGTCTGCGGCGGCGGTCTGTCTGGCATTGCCGCGGCATTGTCTGCCGCGCGCCGGGGAAAGAAAGTGCTGCTTCTGGAAAAGCAGTGTGTCCTGGGCGGCTTGGCCACCACGGGACTGGTAAATTACTGGGTTCCCTTGTGCAACGGCCGCGGGAAATATATCATTAAAGGCATGGCTCAGGAGTTTTTACAGCTGTCCGTAAAATACGGATTTGACACCTTTTATCCCGACTGGAAAGACGGTGAGCCTGACCATCCCACCAGGCAGCGCTCGGACAGCTGGTTTTCCGGCGGTATCTTCGCTCTGGCGCTGCTGAAACTCCTGAAGGATGCCGGGGTGGAAATTCTCTATGATGCGCTGGTTTCCGTGCCCATCATGGAGGGGAACCATTGCAAAGGCGTTATCATAGACGGCAAATCCGGACGGCGGTTCTATGGTTGTAAAGTGCTGGTGGATGCCACAGGAGATGCCACAGTGCTGAGCCAGGCCGGCGTTCCCACTGTGGATGGAACCAACTATTTTACCTATTACGGCGAGGGTATCACGCTGGATGGCTGCCGCAAGGCGGTGGAAAAGAAGGATATCTTCCTTGCCTACTACCACCCCTACGGCGGCGCGGCAAACCTCCACGGCGGCTTCCATCCCAAAGGAAAGCCCCTGTATCAGGGGGTGACCATGGAGGTCATCAATGAATATTTGCAGGAAAATCAGCTTCTGATGCTTGAAAAAGAAAAGGATAAACCCCGAACCAGCCGAAACATTCATATGCTCCCCGCCATGCCGCAGCTTCGCACCGCCCGGCGAATTGACGCGGATGAGGTATTGAAAGGGGAAGATTGTTACCGTCATAGTGAAACCTCCATTGGTACGATATGTGATTTTGAACACCGGGACCGACTGTACGAAGTGCCCTACGGTACGCTGGTGAAAACCGGCTTTCATAATCTCATTACCTGCGGACGCAGCGCCGCAGGCGAAGGCTGGGGCTGGGAGGTTCTCCGGGTGATCCCTCCTGCGGTACTTACCGGGCAGGCAGCCGGTATTGCGGCTTCCGTGGCCATTGAGGAAGGCTGTCCAATTCCGGAGGTGCCCATCGCGGCCTTGCAGCAGGCGCTCAGCGAGACCGGGGTTATCATCCATTTTGAGGATGCCTGGGTCCCAAAGGAAGAACATACCGACACCCACGCGGATCTGGCTGACCACATTTGAGGCAAACGTGTTATGAAATACTACTGTAATCCCCTGAATCTCCCCTACAAATACCAGCTGCGCGAAGAAGGATACCCAAACAACCGGGAAGCCGCGGATCCCACGCTGATCCGCTTCAAGGGAAGCTATTTTCTCTTTCCCTCCATGACTGCCGGATTCTTCACCAGCGAGGATCTGGCAGACTGGGAATTTCGTCCCTTCATCGGTCAGATGCCCATCTACGACTATGCTCCGGATGTGTGTGCGGTGGGAGACTGGCTTTACTTCTCCGCGTCCAACGGTCAGATCCGCAGCTATTACCGCACGAAAGATCCCCGATCCGATGGATTCGAGAAAATCCCGGCGACTTTTGCCTTCTGGGATCCCCACCTGTTCCTGGATGAGGATGGCCGGCTGTACTTCTATTGGGGCTGTTCCGACAAGACACCGATCTGCGGCGTGGAAGTGGACACAGAATCGCTCCTGCCCAAGTGTGCCCCGGTGGATCTGATCTGGGGACATCCGGAGAAGGTTGGCTACGAACGGATGGGAGAAGAGAACGTACCGCACAAAGCCGATGCGCTTCCCTATATAGAGGGACCATGGATGACCAAATGGGGCGGGAAATACTACCTCCAATATGCCGCGCCCGGCACAGAATTCAACGTCTATGCCGATGGCGTTTACGAAGGAGACAGCCCTCTGGGTCCTTTTCATTTAGCCAAAAATAACCCCTACTCTTTCCAGCCTGGCGGCTTCATCACCGGCGCGGGCCACGGCTCTACACTCCGGGACCATGACGGAAATTGGTGGCATACCGCCACCATGCAGATCAGCCACAATCATCCCTACGAGCGACGGCTGGGACTATGGCGGGCAGGCTTTGATAAAGACGGAGAACTCTACTGTGACCAGCGTTTCGGTGACTGGCCCAAAGCCACCGCCGATGCGCCGTGGGATCCGCCCCGATGGATGCTTCTGTCTTACCGCAAACCCGTCCGGGTATCTTCCGGTATTCACGCAGAATGTGCCGTGGATGAAAACATTCGCACATGGTGGAGTGCCGGATGCGATCAAAGCGGGGAATGGATCGAAGTGGACTTGGGAGAAGCGTGTCAGGTTCATGCCATTCAGATCAATTATGCCGACGAGGGCATCCACGCGCTGCCCGATTCGGATGCCGTCTGGAGCCAGGATCTGGGCGTCCCGCGTGTTATTGAGCAGCGACCCTTGCGCACCCGGTGGCTGCTGGAAGGCAGCGTGGATGGACAAATCTATTTTACCATAGAAGATAAGCGTCACGCTACCACAGACTTACCCCACGACCTGATTATTCGGGAAAGCGGTTTTTCCTGCCGCTTTGTCCGACTGACAATAACTGAGCTCCCCTATCATCAAAATCCTAAAATCTCGGGTTTGCGGGTTTTCGGCAAGGGAAATGGTTCCGCCCCTGCCAGAGCAAACGCTGTCGGTCACCGCATTGGCGAAATGGATGCAGTCATTTCCTGGGACACGGAACATGCAGTCGGCGCGGTTATCCTCTGGGGACATGCCCCCGACAAGCTGTATCACAGCCGTATGGTCTACGGTGCAAATTCCGGCCGCATCACTGCCCTGATCGCCGGCGAAGACGCTTACGTCAGAGTGGATACCTTCAACGAAGGCGGCATTGCCGAGGGCACCGTTTTCAAACTGTAAGGAGGAGCTATGTCCCTACTTCTTATTATACTGATATTCAATTAATAACTTTAAGGCGCAGTCTTGAAGTTTTTAATATGAAGATCAATATGAGACGGGATTATGTGATTTTCCAAATCGAAAATCACATAATCAGCAACGCCCTCGGGCGGTGTCTTTCTATTTGAAATTAAAGATTTCAAATTGAAAATTGTATTAGACATAATATACCCCCATAAGAAACAGTTTTTCTTTTTCACTGTCTCTTATGGGGGTTGCATATTACTGGTAAGCAGAGGAAAGACTGTGGGGATTTTCAATGCCGCATTCATGAAACCGCGAGTGATTCATGCGTCACGCAGCGGTTCCGATGCTGCATTTTTCAGAACACTCCTCCATGTTCAATGCTCACATAATAATTCCAGAAACCATGCTATCCGGAAGCTAATACTGATTCTCAATTACAGAATCGACAGCGCCGAAGGCGATGTCTTCTTGATTAAAGCATTTAATCAAGAAATAGTATTAGAAACACGATTTCCCATTTGTCTCCCTCGCAAATTAATGCGGAATGAAAAAACAATATCCTTGTCAGGCGGGACATGGTACGCTTCTTCCACATCTGTCTTCCAGCTGTCAATACCACCCACGCCACGCATCGCTCCGCAAACCGTCACAACAGTGCGGCAGGGTTCCGGTAGTTCGTACGCATGGCAAGCCTCGCTAAGCTGCTGGGGTGTATAGGGAATTGCGGAGAATGCAAACGGTCTGTCGATCTTTTCCATGGTCAGCGTGCTGTTGTTCATATGAAGTACCATCTGAACGGTATCCATATGGCAACCGCATTCCTGAGGAACCAGATAATCCGGAATGTGAGGCACTTCGCTGTATTTTCCAAAGATGCCGCCTTTTTTACGGTCCGGGTAGGTTTCTCCGGAGAGTCCAATCCATTCTGTCGTCGCTGCCGGACGTGGTGTAGCAAAGCGAAGGCCAAGCAATGGCAGCTGTGGACGATTATCCGCTCCGTAGTAATGGATTTTTACATCCATGTAACCATCCGATTTAACGATATATGTCACGTCTGTTTTCAATCCTGGCATCGCAGGTGCCGTGAATGTATAGCAGATCGAAACGGTATCCGGGCTTTCCTCTGTCACATGAATATCACTACACTTCTGCCAGCTGTCCACTGCGGACCAGATGGAACTTTTTGCTGCAAACCCGTTGCCCAGATCATTCTCGGTGGGCGCCCGCCAGTACGCAGGCCGAGGCGCACGCCACAACCATTCCTGTCCCCCGCTGATCAGAGAGACAGGACCACCTTCCGGATAAGAGAATATAATCTCAAAGCCATCCGCGCTGATACCCAAAGCACCATCTCCATGGACAATCTTCAAAGGTGTTATCTTCGTACTTTCTGCAAATTTGACTGCATCTGCACCCGCTTTATTGGATGCGTCCTGTGCGGCCCGATTTTCCGGTTCGGAGTACCAGTAGCGAACCTCCTGCATGGCAGGCTTTTCGGTGCCGTCGGCAAAGACGATACCGTTTCCGCTGAATGCGTAGTCACTCTGCCGATCATCAAAGTCTCCGCCGTAGCCCAGTACTTTTTCCCCTTTGAAATTGAAATGCCACAGAGCCTGATCCATGTAATCCCAAATAAACCCGCCCTGGTACATGGGAAACTCCTCTCCCAAACGAATATAGCTCTCCATACCGCCTAAGGAATTTCCCATATCATGCATATACTCGCAAAGGATAAACGGCTTCTTGGGGTTTTCCATAAGATACCTTCGAATTTCTGTAGGAGTTGCGTACATTCGGCTTTCTACATCGGAGGCACCATCGAAATCCCGGTTGTAAACTACACCTTCATAATGCACCAACCGGCTGGTATCCACGCTGCGGAAAAATTCTGCCATTGCCAGAATGTCTGCACCTACATAAGATTCGTTTCCGCAGGACCAGAACAGGATCGATACATGGTTCTTATCTCGCTCGAACATGGACTTTGCCCGGTCAAGCACGCAGTCCTTCCACTCAGGCAGACTGCCGGGAACATTCCAGCTGGGTTCCACTTTGCCCAGTTTCTGCCACGAACCATGACTTTCCAGATTGGTCTCATCCATCATATAGATGCCGCCCCGATCGCACATGTAATACCAGGGCGTCTGATTGGGATAATGGCAAGTACGCACAGCATTGATGTTATTCCGGCGGAACGTAGCCATTGCCTGTTCCATGTCTTCCGTCCCAATGGCACGGCCTGTACTGGGATTCCACTCATGGCGGTTAACACCCCTGATGACCAAACGCTTGCCGTTAAGAAGCATGATGCCCTCTTTCACTTCAAAGCGGCGGAACCCGATTTCATAAGGAATGACCTCCACGACTTCCCCAATGGCGTTGCGGAGTGTCAAAGTAACATGATACAGCTTTGGTGTTTCATGGCACCAAGGCTGTATCTCTTTGAAAGTGAACTCCGAGCTACGGAGGAATTGCCCGTCCTTCTTCAGTTCCAACACGCTGTCAAACAACCCGCTGATATGGCAATGAACGCAGCTTCCCTTCGTTTCTCCACTAAGCTGCAGCCGTACGTTCAACGTGCCGGTGGTGTTGTCTTCCAGCAGGCCCGCCTGTAACCACAAATCCTCAATATGTACGGCAGGCTTTGCATAGAGATATACACTTCGAAAAATGCCGCTGAACCGGAAAAAGTCCTGATCTTCAAGCCATGCGGCACTGCCTCTTTGATAGACCTCTACACAAAGACGGTTATTCTTTTCCTGAATATAGGGTGTCAAGTCAAAATCGGAGGGTGTAAAACTGTCTTCCGCATAGCCCACAAACTGACCGTTCAGCCAGACATAACATGCCTGCTCTACGCCCTGGAAAGATATACAGACTCGCTTTCCCAGAAGCCCGGCTCCCAAGTCAAACATCTTTACATAGCTGCCCACAGCCGTATTCTCCCAATCAATTTGAGGCGGCAGCAGCTCCGCATGACCATCCCAGGGGTACAGGGTATTGATGTATTGTATTTTACCGAAGCCCTGAAGCTCCATATGCCCAGGAACCTGAATCGTCCCAAAGCAGGAATCATCATACTCTGCCTGCCAAAAATCAGCAGGCCGCTGTGCCGGAGATTTGCTCCAGCAAAACTGCCACTGCCCATCCAAAGACTGGCGCAGGGAGCTTTCTCCCTGTGCCAGCTCTTCAGCGGAAGCATAGCATATGTGGTCAGAATGCGCATCCAGGCGGTTCACCCGGAATATAGTGGGATCGGTAAGCCAATTTAAGTTTGCCTGCATGGCATATTCTCCTTTCAATACGTTACCATAGCCCTGTTCCTCAGAAGAAGCCTTTCACCTCTGATTTCTGTTAAAAATATACAATGCACTCGTTGGTGTTGTAAATAAAACAAGCATTTTGACGTAAAGAATTCGTAAAAATGTCATAAAATCTATCTTGTCCCCCTTCTGTCCCTCTGCTACAATGGGTGTGAAAGGATGTTCCAGGGATGGACGCATTTACCTATCAGGAAACCATTCCCGAGTAGAACATATTCGATGTGATCGCATGCGGCGGCGAGTTTGCGGTTGTAAAATGCTGGTAGATGCCACAGGAGACGCCTCAGTGCTGAAACAGGCCGGAGTTCCCACTGTGGCCGGCACCCAACTATTTTACCAATTACGGTGGCTGCATCACGGAAGGCGTTGTTTTCAAACTATAATATATATCCGTAACCAACCGAGGGGGTGTCTCTATGACATTACAGGAGAAAATCGGACAGCGGCTTATGACCGGATTTTCCGGAACGGAAATCCCGGAGGAATTCCGTCAGGCTGTAAAAAAACATAAAATCGGCAATGTGGTCCTGTTTGAGGACAATGTCCGTGACTGTGCACAGCTGAAGCAGCTGTGCCGGGATATTCAGGATTTGATTCGCAAAGAAACGGGTCACAGTGCCTTTATTGCCATTGATCAGGAGGGCGGCATCGTCACAAGATTACAGAAAGATGCCGTGAATGTTCCCGGCGCTATGGCATTGGGTGCTTCCGGAGATCCGGAAAATGCATACCGTGCTGGTTTGCTGATCGGTCGGGAACTGCGCTCCTTGGGTCCGAATATTAACTTTGCCCCCACTGTGGATGTAAATTCCAACCCCAATAATCCGGTGATTGGCGTTCGAAGCTACGGAGATGACCCGGATCTGGTTGCCCGTTTTACTGCCCGTTCCGTTCAAGGCCTTCTGGATGGCGGTGTAATGTGCACTGCCAAACATTTCCCCGGTCACGGTGACACGGATACGGACTCCCATCTGGCGCTGCCCTGTGTGGATAAGCCTCTGGAGGAGTTGGAACAGATGGAACTGGCCCCCTTTCGCGCTGCCATTAATGCAGGTGTAAGTGCCATAATGACCACGCATATTCTCTTCCCTCAGATTGAGCCGGATCCCATTCCGGCCACCATGTCCCGCAGGATCATCCAGGGGCTGCTCCGGAATAATCTGGGATTCCAGGGCATTGTTGTCAGCGACTGTATGGAAATGAAAGCCATCTCCGGCCATTACGGAATCTCGGAAGGCACCTTGGCCGCATTCAAAGCCGGTGTGGATCTGGTGGAGATTTCTCATCATCCCCAATGGTGTGCAGATGCTGCAGCCCGCGTTCTGGAAGCAGCAGAAGCAGGTGAACTGGATCTGGAGGAAATGGAATCCAGTGTCAATCGGATACTGGCATATAAGGAGCGCTGGATTGAACGCGCTCAGCCCTGTGACTTTGACTTTGGTGCTGCCAGGGAGGAAAGCCGACTGATGATGGAGCAGACCATTACGGAGGTATCCCGACCCGCTTCCGGCCCACTTTCGCTGAAGAATCCTCTGTGTATCGGCTGTGAACCATACCAGACTTCCCTGGTAGAAAATGTGACAGACAAGCCGGGAAATCCCTTTGGCACTCAGATTTCCGAAGAATTGGGCGGTACCTGTGCAGATATGGAAAGAAACCCCACCCCAGAAGCGATTGCGGCACTGGTTGAACAAGCAAAGAGCCACGGCTGTGCTGTTGTGGGAACCTTCAATGCCATTGCAAATCCGGGACAACTGGAACTGATACATGCTTTGGCACGCAGCGGTGTTTCCACTGCGGTAGTAGCACTGCGTGCGCCCTATGATCTGCGGGATCTCCCGAAAACCGTCTGGGGTATTGCGGCCTATGAATACAGCCCGGAGAGCATCCGTGCCGCAGCCAAGGTTCTGCGGGGAGAGCTTCAGCCAACTGGGAAACTGCCGGTTCGCCTGTAATCCAGCGTTCATAAATTAATTGGAGCAAACTCAAGGCCCATCTA
>JAFOBK010000141.1 GCA_017381835.1 Oscillospiraceae bacterium
CCAACAGAAGGAATGACTCCTGGTTTTCCAGAAGGAATTTATTCCGGTCTTCCGCGGCATTCGCTTTTTCCAGGAAGTCCCTTGCCGGACGAGACAGCATTACTGCGACCAAGGCCTCGTGATTGATTTTGCACTGATGATCATCGACGATAGTTACCAGAGATTTTCCACCTTCCTCCTGCATCAGTTTCAAAACCTGGTCAAACTCTTCAGCGCTCATATTACGCTTGATGTAATTCGGTGCTTGTCTTGTATATTCCGGCCAGGTGATTATTTCAATTCCCTGCTGCTCCTGCTGCTCCTGCCGCCACAGCTCCTCCTCCTCGGCAAGCACCTCGGCAAAGGTCAGTCCTTTCGTTTCTTCCTGGCGCTGCTTTTGAAATTCCGCCGCCAGCTGCCTTCTTTCTTCTAAATCTCTAGCCTCTTCTTCATCCTGCAGCTGTTGCAGGCGCTCCTGCTCCTGACGTTCCAGTTCAAAGGCTTTTACCTTGTCATAGTCTTTGTGCATACCCTTAAGGGTAGATTCCATCATCGCCTGGAATTTTTCATAGTTCTCACAGACAGCATTCCGGGAACCGAAGATCTTCAAAAAGCCATCTGCAACGCGCTGCCAAAAGGTCGGCTTCTCAACATGCTTAAGCTCATCCTCCGCATGCCGCAGCTGCCGATCTCCCATAATAAAAAGCTGATTCTCGCCCTTATACTGGGAAACCTTTATGATCTTGGGATTGGTAAAATCCAAATGACGGTCTTTATCCAACGAAGGAATAAAGTACGGCGTTCCCTTCTGCAATGTGTCCATGAAGAAGTTCGAGTTCAGCAAATCCGTGCTAAGCGCAACATACTTTCCGGTTTCACTGTCGTAAGTATAAATCAGTTCCTCAGGACTAAATAATTCGCCATCAATACTGTCATTCATCTTACCTTCCAGATCTATACCGTATTCTGTTCTCAGGAAAAGATTCAAGCTGAACTCCACATCACTGTCAAAGGCCGCATGGCTGTTCAGATAATCTTCCGCTGATTGCGCATAGATAGTGTATTCATTGGTACTTCCTACTTCTCTTGCAATACCCATATATACCCCTCCTTATCTTGAATTACATTATGTTAGGCTGCTTTATTTCAGGAGCTTTCAGTTCATTATTGTTCGCCTCAGGGCCAGTCAACTGAGGAGAAGTCTTCTCTGCATCGACAACCGGCGCTTTCTGCGGCGAATACAATCCCTTGACGAATCCGACCATGGATTCCGCCAGAACACCTACATCTCGCCGTTCCATAGTGGCGAGTTTATCAAGATCGTATTTCGAAATCAGATTTATCTTTACTTTTTCAACGAGTTCGGGCTCGGAAACGAAGTCGGGTACGGTGCCATCTAAGGACATTTTCGTGAGATAATCCTCATATAAAATATCCAGAGCAGCCTGCTTCAGTTCTTCCGGTGTCATGTTATTCTTATGAACTGCGTATTCCATCAGAGAGACACGAGCTTCTTTGCCCTGATAAATGGCCTTAAACACCGCTCTGTTTAGCTCGATATCCTTCTGTTCTGCCTCACTGAGATCAACATAATCCTTAATGTCGGTTTTTATTTCCATGGTCTTCATTAGATGATCAATCATGAACATACAGCCGAGGATATGCTGATCCTGCAAACTCCCAAGCTTTTTCACTTCCTGGTTCAGCGCACGCAAACCCATGGTGAACAACTGACCGAGCTTGAGAGGCTCACCATCACCCCAAGCAGCGACCGCTTCCAAGCCCTTGGTACGGGCAGGCCCGATGTACGGAATCTTGTGGGTGCTGTTGGCATGACCCACCGTGAAGAAGCTGGCTGCGAGATCGCCGAAGTTCTCGTTGGCAGCCAGAGCGCAAAAGCCTGCCAGACCGGCCAACACATCCATGTCAGCTTGCCAAGCCTCTCTCTCTCTCTCTTGCTCCGGTGTAAGTTTTTGTAGTTTGTCTCTGAGTTCGTCAATGGAAAGCTTTTCACCCTGTGCACAAACAAAGCGAGGCTCAGGCCTTCTCGGGTCAGTTTTGCTTTTGGTGTTGATCTCGCCTCTTTTGTAGACACCCTTTTCGAGCCATTGGGTCACATCGGATTGGTCAAAGCACATCAGACTTTTCGCAGCCTTCAAAGTGCGCTTTGCGATATTATCCCGATTCGCTTGGACCTTCTGCAACGCAGTACCCAGCTGACCAAGAGGTGTTTCGTCATGCCAGGCCTTCATGCGCTGATCCTCTTGATTCATAACAGTATTATATCGCTTGTCAGGCTCAATATTTGCAACTGCTTCTTGATCATCAAACATCTTATTCAAGGCATAAGTATTATAGCCACCATTGACACCATGGAGGATCGCCAAGTTCCTGGTTCTGAACTCCTTCATTTCATTTTCGAACTGCCTTCTCCTGTCAAGCGCCGCTTCATAATTTTTTGTCAATTCCGCAGTGTCGATATTCTGCCATGCAGTTAACCGTTCCTGGTAGCGATCCTTTGCCTTATTATACTCCATCAGCTTGCCATAGTCGGTATCTTTGATGCCAAGCTTCCAGCCGAGCCAGGACAACCAACCAGGGTGCATATTCTCCGGCTGTTCCGGTGCTACAGGTTCCGGGGGGCGAGTATACTGAGCAGGATCGGGGGTCGGCACGAATTTGGGTATACCAACCCAAGAAACACCAAGATTTCGTTGAACTTCGTGAGTGCTGTATTCCTCAACCGGTTTCGAGGTGGTAATGTTACCGGTTTCGTCCGTATATACCTGCTGCATAAACTTCGGACCTTTACCGGGTGCATTGATCATCAATGTACCGGCGCGGGACATATTATACAGATTACGAATGTCTTCGAGTCCCAACTCTGCGCCTGTCCGCAAATTCTGCTTCAACCAATTCATGTGCTCATCGATAGGCACATACTCCGGCCGCTGGACCAGGCACTTCGTTCCCGCATGGGGCATAAACGCATA
>JAFOBK010000142.1 GCA_017381835.1 Oscillospiraceae bacterium
AGGGCGAAGCCGGTGTGGTCACACAGGTCGTAGAAGTACTGGTCGTGCTGATAGTGAGCCAGACGGATGGTGTTTGCACCCACTTCCTTGATCAGAGCAATATCCTCTTCATGGTCAGCCTTGGAAATGGCCCAACCCTTGTCCTGACGGTCCTGATGGCGGGAAACACCGCGCAGAGGAACATTCATGCTGTTCAGGTAGAAGCCGGTCTCGGCATCCACGCGGAAGGAGCGGTAGCCATAAGTAACCGTGACAGCATCCACAACCACGTCGTCCTTGACGATGGAAGCGGTAGCGGTATAGCAGTAGGGATCAGCCATGCCGTTCCACAGGTGGGGATTCTTCACATCGATGATGATGTGGGCATGATCGGAAGCCTCCACAGCGCCGGTACCCACCACGTTGCCCTCAGCATCCTTCAGGGTCACGCAGATAGTTGCGCCCTCAGCGTTCACAGGGAACAGGTCAACACGGGTCTTGCCCACATTGTGAGGAGTGACGAACACAGCGTCGGTGCCGTCCAGCAGCAGATCGAAGTGAGCGTCCTTGACCTCGATGAAGTTTACATCACGGTACAGACCGCCGTAGAAGGTGAAGTCAGCATTCTGAGGATAGATATCGGAAACACCGTTGGAAACGGTAACCACCAGCACATTGCCCTCTGCCTTCATAGCGGGGGTCAGATCGTAACGGAAGGTGGAGAAGCCGCCCTTATGGGTACCCAGCTCACGGCCGTTGCAGTAGACAGTTGCAACATGGTTAGCACCCTGGATCTCGATGTACTGCTTGTAGCCTGCGGTAGGATTGGGCAGGTCAATCTGGTAGGTGCCGATGCCGCGCCAGTAGTCAGCGCCGCCGTCCTGGCCGTCCAAAGCGTTCCAGGTGTGGGGCAGAGCTACGGGAGCAAAAGCCTCGCCGTGCTTGGCAAACAGTGCGGAAGTGAGTAGTGTCTTGATTCTCATATAAGGGTTACTCCTTTCAAAGTTGCGATTACCAATATTGGGGTTCAAATTATTCCAAGTATATTATAAAATAGCAAGAAACAGCGGGCAAGCGACAAATCGCCGCAACCGTGACACCGGCCCACAAAAATCGTTCCGTTATTTTATGCAAAGTCCACAAAAAATGCCTGCCACGACCGTGACAGGCATTTTGCTTACATTATTCTTCCTGGAAGCTTTCGAACAAAGAGGTCTCGCCATCAGTTCGGATGGCTTCACCCTTCATGCAGTCAGCAAACTGCTGGCCGGACATGGACTCGTTTTCCAGCAGGAAGTCCACAACCTGATGCAGCTTGTCGGCATTTTCCTCCAGAATCTGCTTACAGTGGTGATAGGCCTTGTCGATGAGGGTCTTGACCTCGTCATCGATGGTACCGGCCACCTTCTCGGAGTAGCTCTTGGTGGACTGGTAATCTCTGCCGATGAACAACTCATCGCCGCCCAGGTAGGAAACGGTACCCAGCTTTTCGCACATACCGTAGCGGGCCACCATATCCCAGGCAAGCTTGGTAGCACGGTCGATATCATTGGATGCACCCACAGAGATATCGCCCACAAACAGCGCCTCTGCCACACGGCCGCCCAGCAGAGATACGATCTCCTCATACATCTCATTGCGGGTCAGGCTGGAGGTATCATCCTTAGGCAGATGCCAGGTAGCGCCCAAAGAGCGGCCTCTGGGGATAATGGTCACATGCAGCACCTTATCCTGGGTAGGCAGATGATACATGGCGATGGCATGACCGGCCTCATGGATGGCGGTCTCCTTCAGATCCTTCCGGTTCTTCAGATGGCTGCGCTTCTCGGGGCCTGCCATGATCTTCATCATAGCGTTGTTCAGGTCATCCATGTTCAGCATCTTCCGGTCTTCCCGGGCTGCCAGGATGGCGGCTTCATTGAGAAGGTTGCTCAGATCCGCGCCGGTGAAGCCCACGGTAGTGCGGGCCAGCAGATGCAGATCCACGGTCTCATCCAGGCGCTTATTCTTGGCATGGACCTTCAGAATGGCTTCACGGCCCTTCACATCGGGACGGTTCACATAGATCTGACGGTCAAAACGGCCGGGACGCAGCAGGGCGGGATCCAGGATGTCGGGACGGTTGGTGGCTGCCAGGACGATGACACCCTCGGTGCGGTCAAAGCCGTCCATTTCCACCAGCAGCTGGTTCAGGGTCTGCTCACGCTCATCGTGGCCGCCGCCCAGACCGGAGCCGCGCTTACGGCCCACAGCATCGATCTCATCGATAAAGATGATGGCAGGTGCCACCTTCTTGGCCTGGCTAAACAGATCGCGGACACGGCTGGCGCCAACACCTACGTACATCTCCATAAAGTCGGAACCGGAGATAGACAGGAACTGGACACCGGCTTCGCCGGCAACTGCCTTGGCCAGCATGGTCTTACCGGTACCAGGGGCACCGGACAGCAGAATGCCGTGGGGAATCTTGGCGCCGATATCGGTGAACTTCTGAGGATTGCGCAGGAAGTCCACAACCTCCTGCAGCTCTGCCTTCTCCTCATCCACACCGGCTACATCGTCAAAGGTCACTTTTTCCTTGGTGCCGTTGACGGTTCTTGCCTTGCCGAAGTCGGCCATGGGATTTTTGGCATTGGCCTTGCTCATAAGCATCATCCAGATCAGCAGCAGGACGGCACCGGCCAAAATGATGGGGAGAATAAAGTCATAGGGAGAGAGAGACTTTTCTGCTGCAAAGTCATAGCTCTCCAGGATACCTGCCTCGGACTGCTCCTGGATGGTATCCCACATCTCCCGACGGAAGCTTTCCGCATCGGCAACCGTGCCGGTCAGCTCCGTTTTTCCATTCACGGGGGTATGGAGCTGCAGATAGATGGTATCCTCTTCCACAGTAAAGCTGCGAACCTGCTCCTGACGGAACATGGAGACCACCTGAGAATAGGTAAGTCCGGTGTTGCCGCCAAAGATGCGCAGCATCCAGGTAAAGGCCAGCACCAAAATCACCACATAGACGATCAAAATCAGGGACTTGCGGTTTTTCAATTTGGGGTTCTCCTTAGTTTTCGTAAATTTCCGGCTTCAGAATGCCGATGTAAGGCAGATTGCGGTAGTGCTCATTGAAGTCCAGACCGTAACCTACCACAAATTCATTGGGGATGGTGTAGCCCACATACTCAGGCACCAGGGTGATGCCGGGCTTGCGGCGCTCAGGCTTATCCAGGAAGGTACAGACCTTCAGAGATGCGGGTTTCTTATTCAGCAGGTGATTGACGGTGAAGGTCAGAGAACTGCCGGTATCGTAAATATCCTCCAGAATCACCACATGGCGGCCGGTGATATCCACGGAAACGTCCTTGCGGATCTCGGTGCGGCCGGTGGAGGTGGTGCCGCTGTAAGAAGAGGTGCTCATAAAGTCGATCTCGCAGGGAATGTCCACATTGCGAACCATATCCGCAAAGAAAATAACAACGCCCTTCAGCACACCCACAAACACGGGGTTCTTGCCTTCATACTCTCGGCTAATCTGGGCAGCCAGTTCCTTTACCTTTGCCTGGATCTGTTCTTCAGTCAGCAGGATTTCCTTGATATCATCTCTCATACTCATATGTGCTGTTCCTTCCACTTTCTTTTTATTCTTCAGCATACGCTGACATTTACAAGGTTACGAGCAAAATCTCCCAGTTGGGATCTTTCTTGCGGTCACAGTCGGGGCCGATTCCCCAAACTGCCACCACACCGGCATCGTCAGCCAGCACCGGGATGCGGCTGCGCTCCGAGGCGGGGATCTTTTTATCAATAAAGAGTTTTTTCAGGGTTTTGGTGCCGCCGGAAAGCCGGATGGTATCTCCTTCTGTACGGCTGCGGATCACGGGATTCTCCCCAAGGCGCACTTTCATACCTTCGCCGTTCTCCGTAGGTGCACGGCAAAGCACTTTGCAGCCCAATTCGGGAATCAGCGTTTCCCCGGGGCAGCGGAGGGAATGGATGCCCAGAGGGGGCAGTTCTTCCAGCTTTACCAGGGTATCGTATTTGCGGCCGATCAGGATATCTCCGGGAAATGCCGCATAGGCGGAAGGGTTCTCCGACGATACCACCTTACGCAGCAGTTCCAAATGCTCTGCCTCCGGTTCTTTCACACCGAAGGAGATCAGCAGTTTTCCCAGGACTCTGGACTGAATCGGAGCGGGCAATACTTTCAGCGCCGCCACATCCGTAGTAACTTCCGCCAGTTCATCCAACGCTTCCGCATCCTGCCGCAGCCGCAAGGCGGTAGCAGACAGATTCCGGGACAAGCTGGGATTTTCCTGCTTCAGAAGGGGCATCAAATGGTGCCGGATCCGGTTTCGC
>JAFOBK010000143.1 GCA_017381835.1 Oscillospiraceae bacterium
AAAGCTACAGGTATCGTAAGACGTGTGGACGATCTGGGTCGCATCGTCATTCCCAAGGAAATCCGCCGCACCATGCGCATCCGTGAAGGCGACCCGTCACAGACAACATTGACAGGTTGGGAAGCTTTTTGCTTTGCAATGCTTGATTTGAGCAAACGAAGAGGCTGGAAATCTACTTAAACCACCGCAAAAGATAAATCCCGAAAGGTGTTGTGCAGCAACACTTTTCGGGGTTTCTTTTTTGTTTTGCGCACTTCGCACATTTGTCGCACTGCCTTTTAGCATCTACAATGGGAGCAGAAAAACAAAACAGGAGGCGAAGTAAATGAAATCAATCTTTGAAGAACTTGGCGGTACCTACAAGCAAGTGGGTGACTATTTACTACCGGATGTAGAAGTACCGGAAAATCCGGAGGTCGGCTTTTGGGGCCTGCAGCGGAGGAAGTATCTACTGGATCACCAGCCTGCCCTATATACGGCGTTGTTCCTTGGCGGCAAGCTGGCTGATCACCTGCAAGAAATCGATCGGTCTGCCACTCAGATGTATTATCAGTTGCTAGACCAACTGAAGGCCCGTAATGGTGTGACAGAGCAGTTGAAAGCTACAGATCAAATGAAGTGGCTTAGGCGGATGAACGCAGTTCGCCATGAGGCGGCAGAGATTGTAACGAAGGAGTTGATCCGCGATGAAGCCACTTAAACGAGTAGTTGTTCTCTCTTCAGCTGAGTATGGTCTCGCATTTGATGGGATGTTTCGTTTTCGCAATAAGCTGATCCAACAAGGAAGATACACGGATCCGGTGGATGAGCTGCTGATTAAATTACAAAAAGCAAGGAGGTGCCGACATGGATAAGATCGCAAAGCAGATAAAAGCATACATAGATACCCACCCCTTCGATCCCGGTGATAGTGATTGTGAAACTGTACTGGATCAACTGTACCAAGCTTACGCAGAATCTCATGAAAACGATCCGCCGGAGATCCGCGACGGGTTCAAAGAGTTGGATGAGTTTTTAGAAGGCCTATCTCTGGATAATAACAATGCTGTTTGGAACCTCTGTTGTCAACTTTGCACTGCTTACGAACATAAAGCATTTCTTGATGGTCTCCGATACGGTGCTTATTTAATGCAAGAACTGGCATAGTCAGCTGCCTTCTTATCGCTGAGATATGCAATTTGATACAGCGCTAAATTGAAATGATAGAACCTACATGTTATTTAACGACGGTGTTTCTCTCTCACAGACATTTGTACACAATGCGCAAAACGATTTATGATTTCTATAAGTTATTTAAGCAGTTTAGTGGGTTGACACCAGCAACCTGCGCATGTAAAATAATAGCAAATCGAATAGCGTATATAAAAGCTGTGACGAAGACGGAATCCGCAAACGAGTTTTCAGAGAGTCGGGGATGGTGTGAGCCCGATAATGAGTAGTGGAATTTCTCATCCCTTCTGAGCCGGAAGCCCCAAAGGTCAATCACCCAGTAGGCGTTTCCCGTGTTTGCTACGTTAGTGCATAGAAGTTATAGGACTTCGAAGAGGTGGCGAAATTGTCATGATTTCGCAATTTGAGTGGTACCGCGGGTATTGTTTTATCAAGACTCGTCTCAAGGAATTGAGACGGGTCTTTTATTTTTTATTTACCGAAAGGAGAAATTACCATGAATCCCAAAAACACTATGATGCAGTTATCCGAGATCGCAACCCGAATTAAGGAAATGCGCGAGATTATGGGTTGGAGCATCGCTGAACTGGCTGAAAAAGTGGACTTCACTGAGGAAAGATGCACCATTTACGAAAGTGGTATGATCGATATTCCTTTCTCTTTTATTCATAAATGTGCGTTGGCGTTTGATGTAGAAATGACCGAACTGCTGGAAGGCCGCGCAGCAAATCTGTCTAGTTATACAATTACCCGTAAGGGCGCCGGTCAGACCACCGCTCAGGAAGATGGCATCGATATTGCCAACCTGGCACCCAAATTCCGCAACAAGATTGCAGAACCCTACTGGGTTCGCTATGAATATGATGCCGCCCAGGAGAACAAGCCCATCCATCTGGCTACCCACAGTGGTCAGGAATTTGACATTGTTATGTCCGGCCGTCTGAAGATCCAGCTGGGTCAGCACGTGGAATATCTGAACGAAGGTGACAGCATCTACTACGACTCCTCTGCACCTCACGGCATGATCGCCGTCGGTGGCCAGGATTGCGTGTTCTGCGCAGTAGTCCTGCCCGGCGAAAAGACCGTAGAGACCGAAGTCCGCAAGAGCGTTGCCACCGCAAAGACTTCCGCACCTCTGGTCTGCGGCAAGTTCGTCAGTACCGCTGAGGATGAGAACGGCTGCCTGGAGTCCATCCGATTCAAGAACACTGAAACCTTCAACTTTGGTTTCGACATCGTGGACGAGATCGCTCGCCGTGAGCCGGACAAGCTGGCAATGCTACACCTGGATGTGAACAAGACCGAGCGCCGTTTCACCTTCAAGGATATGAAGGATATGTCCAACCAGTATGCCAACTACTTCACCTCTCTGGGCATCAAGAAGGGCGACAAGGTAATGCTGGTGCTGAAGCGTCATTACCAGTTCTGGCCCGCTATGGTCGCTCTGCACAAGCTGGGCGCTGTAGCCATCCCCGCTACCAATCAGCTGAAGGTCCATGACTTTGTGTATCGTTACAATGCTGCCGGTGTCAGCGCAATTCTGTGTACCGCAGATGGCGATACCGCTGATCTGGCTGAAGTCGCCGCTGCAGAATGCCCCCAGGTTACCACCAAGATCTTAGTTGGTGGCAGCAAGGAAGGCTGGCATGATCTGGATGCAGAATATAGTCTGTTCACTCGTCACTTGGATCGTCCTGCCGATGCTAGCGCCGGCGATGACATCGCCCTGATGTTCTTCACCTCCGGTACCACCGGCAATCCCAAGATGGCTGCCCACAAGCACACCTATGCTCTGGGTCACTATGTGACAGCCAAGTACTGGCATTGCTGTGAGCGTGATGGTCTGCATCTGACCATCTCCGATACCGGTTGGGGTAAGTCCCTGTGGGGCAAGCTCTACGGTCAGTGGCTGTGTGAAGGCGCGGTCTTCGTCTACGACTTCGATCGTTTCGACGAAAACGACATTCTGCCCATGTTCGCAAAGTACAACATCACCACCTTCTGCGCACCTCCCACTATGCTGCGTATGCTGATCCGTGGCGACCTGTCTAAGTACGATCTGAGCTCCATCCACCACATGACTACCGCCGGTGAGGCACTGAACCCTGAAGTCTTCAAAAAGTTCAAGGAAGCCACGGGTCTGGAGATCATGGAAGGCTTCGGCCAGACCGAAACCACTCTGACCATCGCCAACCTGGTAGGTACCACACCGAAGCTGGGTTCTATGGGCAAGGCTTCTCCCCAGTATGATATCGACATTGTAGACGCCGAAGGCAAGAGTGTTGCTCCCGGTGAAGTGGGTGAGATCGTCATCCACACCGAAAAGAACGTTCCCTGCGGTCTGTACAGAGAATACTATCTGGACGAAGAAAAGACCAAGGAAGCCTGGTACGATGGTATGTATCACACCGGCGATACCGCATGGCGCGACGAAGACGGCTACATCTTCTACGTCAGCCGTATTGATGACGTCATCAAGTCCTCCGGCTACCGCATCGGACCCTTCGAGATCGAAAGTGTTATCATGGAGTTGCCCTATGTTGTAGAGTGTGGTGTTTCCGCAGTTCCCGATCCCGTCAGAGGCCAGGTCGTTAAGGCATCCATCGTACTGACCAAGGGCACCGAAGGCACCGAAGAACTGAAGAAGGAAATTCAGAAGTACGTCAAGGAAAACACCGCGCCTTACAAGTACCCCCGTGTTGTGGTATTCCGCGACAGTCTGCCCAAGACTATCTCCGGCAAGATCCAGCGTAATAAGCTTTAATTAAAAATCAGCAAGGGCAGTTATTACTGCCCTTGTCCCGCTATAACACATCAGGTGATTGAAATATGAAAAAGACATATGCAACATCTATGCCCAACCATATTGGTGCTTTTCTAAAAGCCAGCAAATGTTTTGCTGAACTGGGTATCAATATTACCCGCGTGAGCTATGACAAAGCTGTAGATTCTCATATGTTGTTTTTGGATGTAGAAGGAACGGAAGACCAAATTTATGCAGCAGATGCGCAGCTGGAAAAGATCGGTTATCTCCAAAACAAAGCCTCCGATTCCAGTATTGTGCTGATAGAATTTATGCTGGAGGATGTTCCAGGAAGTGTGACCAGTGTATTGGAACTAATCAATCGGTTCAACTTCAATATCTCCTACATCAATTCTCAAGAAAACGGTACGGATTATCAGAACTTCAAGATGGGACTTCATGTGGAAGATCCCGGTCGCATCTCAGAATTTATGGAGCAAGCGGAACAGCTTTGCAAAGTCCGGATCATTGATTATAACAGTTCTGGAAGAGCCTACGACAACAGCATCTTTTACAGTGCCTTCGTGCGAGGCCTTTCTCAAATGCTTGCATTGACGGATTCCCAAAAACAGGGGCTTTTGGTTTCTTCCAACCTGGCTATGCAGACATTGGACGAGCAAGGACAATCTCCCTACAGAGCCTTTGATAGTATCAGTAAGTTTGCAGAACTTTTGGCAAAATCAAAGGCAGAGCAGTTCGTTCCCAGAATCACAACCCATACGATTACCGAACAGACGGAGATCGTATTGATCGAACCGGCCTGCGGTAGTAATACGGCAATTATTAAAAGTGGTGGAAAACTGCTGTTTGTCGATAGCGGCTATGCCTGCTATCGGGAGGAAATGCTGCAATTACTGCGTGAGCTGATTCCGGGCTTTGATAACACTCCCAAAAGCCTGTTGCTGACCCATGCGGATGTGGATCACTGCGGTCTTATGACGCTGTTTGACGAGGTAATTGTTAGTTGCAATTCTGCCCGCAGCCTAACTAAGGAATATCACAAAGAAGACGGTTTGCGTGAGCAGAATCCGCTCCACAGACCCTATGTGAATATTTGCAAGATCCTAACTAACTATGCCGAAGTCAATCCCGACAATCTAACAACTCCCTGGCAGGACATTCCGAACCTACGGGAACCTTTAACGCAGATAGGATTTTTTGACTTTGGTGATCTGCATTTTGAGGTCTATGAGGGCAAGGGTGGACATTTGCCCGGCGAGGTCGTTTTGATCGATTATCAGCACAATATCGCCTTTACCGGAGATGTCTATATCAACATGCACGGTATGACTGCCCAACAAGCAGAATATAACCAGTATGCACCGATTCTGATGACCTCCGTAGATACCGACTCGAAGCTTTGCAGCGAAGAGCGTACAGCGATTATTCGGAGACTCGGTGTGGGCAACTGGAAAATTTTTGGCGCCCACGGCGCACCGAAAGACTATTGTGTGAAATAGAGGCGTGTAATATATGAAACAGATAACCGTAACGGATGTCCGTGTCGTCTCCGGTGATTGTGCTTTTTTGCTGGATGACGGAAAGACGGCCGTTCTCTATGACACCGGATTTGCTTTTAATGGTTACGCAATTGCCGAGAATATCAAGAAAGTCTTAGGCTCACGAAACCTTGACTATATTCTTTTGACCCACTCCCATTATGACCATGTTCTGGCTACGCCTTATATCACAAAGGTGTATCCGGACGCAAAGGTTATTGCCGGAGAATATGTGGCGCAGATCTTTCAGCGGCCAACAGCAAAGGCGCTGATGCGAGACTTGGACAGTAAGGCTGCTATCAAGTATGGAGCGTCTGCCTACGAGGATCTGATTGACCAGTTGAAGGTGGACATTACGGTTAAGGATGGAGACTCCTTCCGTTGCGGCGATTTCTTTTTTACCGCCATTGCGCTTCCGGGGCATACCCACTGCTCTTATGGATTTTATCTTCCGGAGCATAAACTTCTGTTAGGTTCCGAGACCCTTGGCGTGTATTTTGGATATGGCACTTATCTCCCGTTTTTCCTTGTGGGTTATCAACTGACCCTGGATTCCTTCGCCAAAGTAAGGCAGTTGAATGTCGAAAAAATCCTCCTGCCTCATTACGGTGTAGTAGACCGGGAAGAAGCAGAGGTCTATCTGGAAAATTCAGAAGAATCTACACGTGAGATCGCACAGACGATGCTTTCTATGCTCAAGGATGGCAAGACAAACGAAGAGATCCTTACCTTTTTTGAAGAGCGGGACTATCGGGAGAATGTGAGACCTACCTATCCTATCGATGCTTTCCATTTGAATACAAGCATCATGATCGAGCAGATCAGAAAAGAACTTTTGAAGTAAAGCGAGGAAGCAATATGCTTGGCGTTATTGTGAATGTAATCACGGTCATTGTAGGCTCCTGCATCGGCCTGCTATTTAAGAAAGGCATTCCGGAAAAGGTAAGCAAAGCCGCTATGATCGGCCTGGGTGCGTGTACCCTTTACATCGGTATTTCTGGTAGCCTCTGCGGTGAGAATGTTTTGATTTTGATTGCAGCGGTGGTGCTGGGTGCAATCAGCGGAACACTGCTGAATATTGATGGCGCGATCAATCGCCTGGCTGAAAAGGTTGAGAACAAGTTCAAGAAGGAAGGTAAAAAGGCTTCTGTTGCAGAAGGTCTGGTGACTTCCACCTTGCTGTTCTGCGTGGGTTCTATGACGGTGACCGGATCCATTCAGGCAGGACTTACCGGTGATAATAGTGTGCTAATCACCAAGGCTACTCTGGATTTGGTATCTTCTATGATGTTGGCATCCAGCTTGGGCATTGGAGTGTTGCTGTCTGCCGGTACTGTGTTTTTGATCCAGGGTGGACTGGTTCTGCTTGCCGGTGTGATTTCTCCCTTTATGAATGCAGGTGCTATCAATGAAATGACCTGCGCCGGATCTTTACTGATTATTATGATCGGCACCAACTTGATGGGTATTACCAAAATCAAGGTTGCAGACTATTTGCCTGCTATTTTGTTTGCACCCATCATTTATAATAAATTGTAAGCACAATTAGCCATAATAATATTCAATTCATGCCTAAAGGCCTCCGGTTTTCCTCAAAAGGGAGAAACGGAGGCCTTGGTATCTAAAACTTATACATATGTTTGTTCAGAAAGAGAAATAGATGCTGCTAGATTACTTGCGTTTTATTGATTGAAGTTATATAATAAACTTCAGTATCGGAAAATTCGATTGCTTTTGCTAATTTTATATACAACTTCGATTGAGAGGAAATAACAATGCAATTACACCATCTGATTACATTTATGCATGTAGCTGAACTTGGCAACTTTACAAAAGCGGCTAATCAGCTTGGCTACACACAGTCTACGGTTTCTTTTCAGATCAAACAGCTTGAGGAAGAATTAGGCTTTCTTTTATTTGAGAGAATCAATCACACTATCACGCTGACAGAACACGGTCGTGAGCTGGTGCATTATGCCCACCAAATTCGTGCGCTCACAGATGAGTTCAGAGAGAAAACCAGCCAAGAGGATCAAATTGCCGGGCATGTTCGTATCGTGACACCGGATTCTGTCTGCGAAGAAATGGTCAACTCCCACTATATCGATTTTCATAGCAAATACCCGCTTGTTTCCATCCAGTTTGCCACTGGTGATACAGCTATGCTGCTGGATATACTGGATCATAACGAGGCTGACATTATTATCACGTTGGACAGACATTGCTATAACAAGGACTATGTCATTGCCAAAGAAGAGCAACTTTCTATGCACTTCGTAGCCAATGCGACATCCAAGTTTGCTGGAAAGCAGGGATTGTCCATTCGGGACATCGCCGGTGAACCCTTCGTTTTAACGGAACACGGACAGGGCTATCGCCGTGTTCTCGACCGGGAATTAGCGAAAAAACATATGGAACTTACACCGATACTGGAGATCGGTCGTACGGATATGATCACTTCTTTGCTGGCCCAAAGTGATATGATCTCATTCCTGCCGGATTTTGCCACAAAGCGCTTGGTGGATGAAGGGATCCTGTGTTATCTGGATATCTGTGATGTGGATGTGGAAATCTGGAAGCAGCTGATATACCATAAGAACAAGTGGCTCTCTAAGAGTTTGAAAGCCGTTATTGATTATATCAAGGAGAAAGAATTTACCAATTAGTATCTTTATCATGCCCTCTGGTCTGTTTGAGCCAGAGGGCATGTAATCTTTTTTAGAAAATATACGATCGAATAATTCGATTGTTATCATCAAAACTAACACTGTAGCAAATGGTGTTTTGCTGTTGACTTTACCAAAAGAAAGTGCTAAAGTGCTTTACAAGAAAAGTTGCTGCGGCGAAAGCGTAGCGGAAAGGAGTCATTCATGGCTAAGATCAATGCTTACAATATCAAGTCCGTGATGGGCTCTTACTTTTACTTTTATTTTAAGGCTTGCTTTTTTGCAGGCCTGTTTCGTCGTGCAGTAAAACATCTTCTGTCTTATGCTTAACCGAACCCCTTCCTCTGTATAGAAAGGCGGCTCTGTTGCAAGACAGAGCCGCCTTTAAATTTTATCAACCCAAGAAGAAAAAGGAGAAAGAAATTATGAAACGCGTACTTGCACTGATTATGACCGCCGTGATGTTGCTGAGCCTCTGCGCTTGTGGCGCTGCAAAGAAAGACGATGGCACTTACTCCATCGGTATTGTTCAGCTGATGCAGCATGTTGCCCTTGACCAGGCAACACAGGGCTTCCAGGATGCTTTGACTGAAAAGCTGGGCGATAAGGTTACTTTCGATGTTCAGCTGGCTAGTGGTGAAACCACCAACTGCACCACCATCGTGACCAAGTTCGTTAATGACGGTGTTGATCTGATTATGGGTAATGCTACTCCTGCTGTTATTGCTGCTAAGGAAGCAACTTCTACCATTCCTATCATCGGTACCTCTGTTACGGATTATGTTTCCCCCGAAGCTGCAATCGTGGCTTCCAATGAAGCTCCTGGTGCAAACGTCACCGGTTACTCCGATATGAGTGACATCGCCGCTCACGTAGAACTGACTCAGAAGCTTTGCCCCGATGCAAAGACGGTTGCGATTATCTACTGCTCTGCAGAGCCCAACTCCGTGATTCAGGGCAACCAGGCCGAAGAACTGTACAAGGCTGCAGGTTTCACCACCGTTACCCTGACTGCAAGTGATATCACTACTATCTCTACAGTTGTCACCTCTGCATGTGATCAGGCTGATGTGATCTACATCCCCACTGATAACCTCTTCGCAGAAAACATGGAATCTGTCAAGAACATTGCTGAGCCCGCAAAGATCCCTGTTATCTGTGGCGAAGGCGGCATGGTTCAGTCCGGTGGCACAGCAACTGTTTCCATCGACTACTACACTCTGGGCTACCGCGCTGGCGAAATGGCTTACGAGATTCTGGTAAACGGTGCAGATCCTGCAACTACTCCCATCGGCTTTATGACCGCTGAGGATATGGAACTGATTATCAACGAAGAAAATGTGGCTGCAATTGGCCTGACCATTCCCGAAGATATGAAATAAAAACCTGGCCATAACCGACGGTTTCCTTCCGTCGGTTATGGTGCGTAAAAAGAAAATGTTAACGGAGGTGCGATATGGCATTCATCGCTTCCATGTTAAAAATGTTGCCGGATGCTGCAGCGCAAGGCCTTATTTGGGGCATTCTGGCAATCGGCGTTTTCATTACCTATAAACTTCTTGATTTTTCTGATCTGACAGTAGATGGCTCCATTTGCACCGGTGGTGCAGTTGCCGCACTGCTGATCATCAACGGCGTGCCTGTGGCAGTGGCCATGGTCGCTGCTTTTTGCGCTGGCGCATTAGCTGGTCTGGTCACTGCGATCCTGCACACAAGAATGGGTATTCCTCCTATCCTGGCAGGTATTCTGACCCAGCTTGCTCTGTATTCTATCAACCTGCGTATTATGGGCAAATCCATGCTGGCGGTGAGTGTTGATAAGTTTGATCTTTTGGTCAGTGTGCGCAACCAGCAGTCCTCTTGTCTGGTAGCACTCCTGTTCGTTGTTGCAATCATTGCCGTACTGTATTGGTTCTTCGGAACAGAATTGGGTTGTGCAATTCGTGCTACCGGTGCAAACGCGAATATGAGCCGCGCCCAAGGAATCAACACAGATCTTATGAAAATCGTGGGCCTGGTTTTGGCCAATGGTCTTGTAGGACTAAGCGGCGGCCTGTATACCCAGTATCTTGGCAGCGTTACTGTGAACATGGGTCGCGGTGCCATCGTCATTGGCTTGGCTGCTGTGATTATTGGAGAAGTTTTGTTCAGCAAGATTTTCCGTAACTTCTCTCTCCGTTTGGCTGGTGTTGTCATTGGCGCAATTATTTACTATGTAGTCATTGCACTGGTCATTCAGCTGGGTCTGAATACCGATGATCTGAAGTTGTTCTCTGCAGCCTTCGTTGCATTGGCGCTGTTCATCCCGTACTGGAAGGACCATCACGGAGGAAAATCTTTGATAAAAGGAGGAAAGAACCATGCTTGAGATTTGCGGTATCAATAAAACATTTAATCCCGGTACTGTCAATGCCAACCATGCACTGAAGGATCTTTCCCTCCATTTGGCGGAAGGTGAATCCATTGCGGTGATTGGCGGTAACGGCGCAGGCAAGTCTACCCTCCTCAATGCCGTTGCAGGTGTGTGGGGTGTGGATAGTGGTACAATTAAACTTGGCGGTATTGATATCACACATCTTCCTGAGTACAAACGTGCAAAATATATTGGCAGAGTATTTCAGGATCCCATGATGGGAACCGCTGCCAATATGCAGATCGAAGAAAATCTTGCGCTGGCAGCCAGACGGGGCGGTCGCCGCTCTCTCAGAATGGGTATCACCAAAGCAGAACGCGAGCAGTTCCGGGAGATGCTGAAAATCCTGGACTTAGGCTTGGAAGACCGCCTCACCGATAAAGTAGGCCTTCTTTCCGGTGGCCAGCGGCAGGCACTGACGCTACTGATGGCAACACTGCAAAAACCCAAGCTGTTATTGTTGGATGAACATACTGCAGCCCTCGACCCTAAAACAGCTGCAAAGGTTATGGAAGTAACCCGTACCCTGGTCAATCAAGATCAGCTGACAACATTGATGATCACTCACAATATGCGGGATGCGATTGAGTATGGCGATAGACTTCTCATGATGTATAGCGGCCGCATCGTTGTTGATGTTTCCGGTGAGGAGAAAAAGAAACTCACTGTAGAACAGCTGCTGAATATGTTCAGCCAGGCTTCCGGTTCTGACGAGGTAGACGACAAGCTTGTACTCTCTTGATAATAGTATTCGTTTCATATTATAAGTGCTTTTGCAGAAAGAGGTTTCGCACACATTTTGGTGCGAAACCTCTTTTTGCATTATGGGGAATTATTCGCCTTTGCGGCGGCAGGTATCGCCACAGAAACACTGATGCTTCCGCAAAAGGGAGTTTTATTGGACAGTAAAATTTGATATAATTATTATGGAAGATAGGAACAATCCATATTTTGCTCTGTCGTAATATATATAGAGGACACTTTTCTCTAGAAAGGAGGCGAAGAAAATGCCATTACAATTAAGAAGACGGAACGGCTCGGTCACACCGTTTCGCAACTCGGAATATATTCCGTTTTATTACTTTATCCCTAAAAGCATCTTGAAGAAATGCGGTGCTGAACTGAACGCAATACCACGCAATCCCCGTGAGATATTCTCTAACCGAAAAGTTTGCGAGTTTATCGAAAGCGATTTGTTCTTACTGCTCATCATCGATGCTGCCGCATATCTCGTTTGGCCGCATATGGGACACAAGGAGTATATGGAAGTGTATTCCGGTTATGACCCTGCTTGGAAGCTTGCCCACTGCCCGGACTACTGGATCAAGGAACTGACGGATGCAAAGATTCTGCCAACGGCGAATGATCTGTATAAAATGGCAGATACAACCTTTGGATATGTTTCAGAGGAAGAGATCGGCGCACACTTGCAGTATATCGTGCCGCAGGCAATGGAACGGTATAATATGAACGCCGCCATTGCAGTAGCGGAAGAGTTCCGCTGCTTTGAAGATTTCGACCTTCGCAAGAGCAGGCAAAAGACGGACTTCTACCGCAAATGGTATCACACCCGCACCAAGCATCCCATTGTCTCACTGGAAGAGCTCAAAGAGAACTATGCTGAGAGTCACAACGGTCAGGAATGGGAAGAACCGGACAGCGGGATCGATATTGAAGAGGCCGTCACCTCGCAGGTATTGGTTGACCAGTTCAAGGCTACCTTGAGTGACAAGGATATGGCGATTCTCCGAATGCGTATGGAGGGCAAAACGCTGGAAGAGATTGCTAAAAAACTCGGGTATCAGAATCACAGCGGCGTATTGAAGCGTATTCGCAAGATCGGTTTGGCTTACGAAAAGTTCACCGGTATCGACTACGGCTTTGAAAACAGAAAAATCATTTAATAACACCTATTGATACAAAATCGATAGGTGTTATTTTTATGCCCAAAAATCAGAAAAGGAGGAAATGCCCATGGTATGGAAGATACACCCGTCGCAACTGCGGCGGGTGAACAAGTTAGTGAAAACCTTATGCTGTTGTTACGATCGGGGCAACTGCATAATGCTGGACGACGGCGAACCCCATAAGTGCGTACAGATTATCAGCTGCTCGGGGATCTACTGCAATTATTTCAAAAGATCCGTTTTGCCTGCGGACAAGGAACTGTACGGACAAATCAAAAGACTGAATCAACCAAAAGAAAAAGGAGAAATGCAAAATGAAGAAGTTTAAGAATGTTTATGTAATTGGTATCGACCACGGATACGGCAACATGAAAACAGCCAATTGCTGCTTTCCCACAGGCATTATGAGATCCGATACCGAACCTACCTTTATCAGCGACCTGCTTTGTTGGAATGGCAAGTATTATTCCATCGGCGTAGGTCACAAGGAATTTACGGCGGACAAGTTTACCGACGAGGACTATTACGTTCTCACCCTTGCCGCCATCGCACGGGAAATTAATCGGGAGCGTGTCACTGACGCCGCAGTATTCATTGCCGCAGGCCTGCCCCTCACTTGGGTCAGTGAGCAAAGGGCGGAGTTTAAGAAATATCTGCTTCAGCACGGAGAGGTCAGCTATACCTTCCGCAATGTGGATTATCACATTCAGATCGTCGGCGCAGAAGTGTATCCTCAGGGATTCGCCGCCGTTGCGGAAAAGCTGGGTGACTTTAAGGGCGTGAATATGCTCTGCGATATTGGCAATGGCACCATGAACCTGCTTCGGATCGTCAACAGCAAGCCGGATGCCCAGCGCATGTTTACCGAGAAGTACGGCACCCATCAGTGCGCTTTGCAGATCCGTGAGCAGATGATGAAGCTGCACCACGCCACCCTTGATGATGCTATCATCACTGAGATTTTGAAGAAAGGCACGGCAGACATTGACGGCAAGTACCTGGACACGGTGGTCAAGACCGCAAAGGAATACACTACTGGAATCTTCCGCCGTCTGCGTGAACACGAATACGATTCCAAGCTGATGAAGCTTTATGTGGTCGGCGGCGGTGGCTGCCTGATCCGCAACTTTGCAGACTTCGATGCCAGCCGGGTGATCGTCAACGAGGATATTTGCGCCACCGCAAAGGGTTATGAGTATATGGCGCTTGTTACCCTTAACAGAAATGGCGGTGTGGTGTGAGTATCAAAAATGTAAAGATCCGTTTCAATTTAGATAAGGAAAATGACCGCATGGCGTATGACTATCTGCAAGGAGCAGAGAAATCGTACAGCAAGGCGGTCATTTCTGCTATCTGCGCATTTCTAGAACTGTCCGAACGGACGGCCACCGAAAATGCTTTCCTTGAGAGAGTGATTGTCACCATCCGGGAGGAAACGGCAAAGATTAATCCGTTGGGCGGCCTTTTACAGTTTGTGCAGACACCTTCTGCACAAGCACCCGCCGAAAAGGAAACCAGCGCCGAAACCGAAGAAGCGGTACTGGATTTCCTCGATAACTTCTAAGGTGACACTTATACCTGCTTTTGACGGCACTGTGATGGCAATATCCAAGAGAATTGCCCCCACAGCATCCAACGGTTCCACTATTTCGCAATACTGGCATCACTCCCATAAAATGTGGTGCCATTACCAAGAGAAAGTGGAACTTACAGAGGATTTACACCGAAAGGAACGGTATACGGTCGCTCCCTCACGGGAAAAGCCGCGTAGGACACCCGCATAGGTGTGTCCTATACCATAACGAGCAGGGAACTTGTACTACAAGCTCCACATCCGACAGTTCTCACTGCCGGACCTTTAAGGGCGCTGCCCCTAACACCCCGATTGAAAGGAATGATTTTATGACAGAAAAAACAGAGGTGATCAACACCCGCGTTTCCGAAAAGGAAAAGCAAACCATAGAGCAGTACGCTGCCGCCTGCGGCCTTACCCGGTCGGAGTATTTGCGCAAGCGGGCGCTGGGATACGAACCCAGGCCTGCTTTGTGTGATTCCTTCTTCCCGTTTTATAGTAAGCTTTGCGACCTGTGCAACAATCCTATGGGCACGGATTTGGAAGCGGCGCTGTTGGAATTCATTACAGATGTTCGTAGAGAGCTTATGCTGCCGCAGAAGCAAACAAAGAAAGAGGTGGTATCTTGGCGACTACAGGATTCTGGCCAATCAAAGGACGGCTAAAGGATGCCATCGACTATGCAGAGAACCCGAACAAAACCACCGACAGCAAGTACCTGGACGAGGATCTGTATAGTGCCTTGCGGTATGCCGCCAACGATGAAAAGACTGACAAGAAAATGTATGTCAGCACCATCAACTGCCCCAAGCAGCTGGCGTACGAAACCATGATGGACACCAAGCGCCACTATGGTAAGCTGGGTGGAAATGTAGCCTACCATGGATACCAAAGCTTCAAGACCGGTGAGGTGACACCCCAGGAGGCACACACCATCGGCATGGAAACCGCCCGGCGGATGTGGGGCGATGACTATGAGATCGT